>DATKWV010000120.1:0-6801 GCA_035529405.1 Sedimentisphaerales bacterium
TCTCAAACAGACCGATGGTAACGGTCTGTTTGAGTGAAGTTATCTTGTGGCCTTTACGCCGCCGCCGGCGGCGGCTCTTTTTACCTCGGCCAGCAGAAGGTTCTGCTCGATCATCGTGGTATCGCCGGGGGTTTCCTGCACGAGCATACCGTGAGCCGCTCCCCACTGCACGGCTGTGCCAAGGTCGTGACCATTGAGAATGGCGGCTGTGACACCGGATGTGAACGAATCTCCGCCGCCGGTCCTGTCCTTGATAGGGATATTTTCTCTCAGCGGTGCCGCGTAAAACTTGTCCTCGGCCACATCGTACAGAACCGCCGCCCAGCTTATCACGTCGGCGTTATGTGCGCCACGCCACTGCGTTCCGATAAGGCTGAGATTCGGGAAATCCTTTGCAACCGCGTGTACGGTTTCCTTATATGCCTGCAGCCACTGGTCAAAGCCGGCACCCTTCTTTACCTTGGTTTCATAACCGAGGGCGTCACTTATATCCGAGTCATTGCCCACAAGAAAGCCAAGGTACGGAGCAATTTTTTGATTGATTTGGCGGGCGCGGTTCTTGTCGGGTTCGACCTTCGACCTGTAGTTGAGGTCGGCGATTACAAACGTGCCGTACTGGTTTGCCTTCTGAACGGCCTCAATGGCGACCTCCGAGCTGGTCGGTGAAATCAGTGTAAAGATGCCGCCGGTATTGAAAACGCGGACACCGTCTTTTCCGAAGAGGCTGTCCCAGTCGATGTCACCGGCTTTCAACTGCCGCACGGCTGAATGGGCCCTGTAGTAGCAGGTGTTCGAGGGTATGACGCCCTTACCTGCAAAGGTAAAATTGATTCCGTTCATCAGGCCGCCCTTCTGGTCGGTGGAAAACTTAGAGCCGTCGTTTTTCGTGTTGAACCATATTATTTTGCTTGTATCGACGCCTGCTGTTCGCATCTGGTTTCTGATGTTTCTTCCGATTTCGTCATCGACAAGGGCCGTTACCACCGCAGACCGCAGGCCGAACGTATGCGCCAGGCCGCAGGAGACATTTGTCTCGCCGCCGCCCTGGTAAACACGCATCTCGTATGCCCTGGCGGTAGGGACATCTATGGGGTCAAGCCGTAACATCACCTCGCCGAGTGAAACGCCGTCATATCTGCACGTATCTGCAGATTTTATCTGCTGGTACTTTACCACTTCAGCCATTACCGTTGCCTCCTGTAATTGAGGTGTTAATATTGATTTTTCCGGATTTAAGTGCTGTTTCATTGTGCGCAAACAGATGCTGTTGTCAAGACGTATTCGGCAACAAGCAAAGGAAAGTAGTGCAAAGAACCCCAAATCTGGTAATATACAGCCTGCGGAATGAATCCAACGAAATTTTTATATAAGCAGGTATAAATGCCGGATTCCGGTTACCAGCAAGGTGCGGCGATTGTAACTACACTGCAGCAGATAGACTGGTTTTTCATCATAACATTTTTTGTTGTATCACTTATCGTTGGTATAGCGGTCTCAAGGCGTGCCGGCACAAGCAGCTCGGAGTTCTTTCTGTCCGGCAGAGTCATGCCGTGGTGGCTGCTGGGCGTTTCGATGGTCGCTACTACTTTTTCCACCGACACCCCGAACCTGGTCACCGATATCGTTCGCCAAAACGGGGTCTCCGGCAACTGGGTGTGGTGGGCATTTCTGCTGACCGGGATGCTGACGGTGTTTGTGTATGCCAGGCTGTGGCGGCGGTCCGGCGTAACAACGGATATCGAATTCTACGAACTGCGTTACAGCGGTAAAGCTGCGGTGTTTCTGCGGGGATTCAGGGCAATTTATCTGGGTGTGTTTTTCAACATCGTAATAATGGCGGCAACCACACTGGCCGCCATAAAGATAGGCGGCGTTATGCTGGGATTATCACCTCTTCAAACCGTTGTCATCGCCGCTGTAGTTACAGTCGCTTACAGTGCACTCGGTGGGCTGCGGGGTGTGCTGATTACGGATTTCTTTCAGTTTATTATCGCGATGTTCGGTGCGATTATGGCAGCTAAAATATCCCTCGAGCATCAGGCAGTCGGCGGACTGAAGGGATTACTGTCTAATGCAAACATATCCGGCAAGCTTAATCTTATTCCGGATTTCTCTGATACCAACCTGCTGATGTCGGTTTTTATTATTCCGCTGGCCGTGCAGTGGTGGAGTGTCTGGTACCCCGGGGCCGAACCCGGCGGCGGAGGTTACCTGGTACAAAGAATGCTGGCGGCAAAAGACGAGAAAAACGCCGTGGGGGCCACACTTTTGTTCAACATCGCGCACTATGCACTTCGCCCGTGGCCCTGGATTATCGTGGCATTGTGTTCCATAGTCGTTTTTCCCAATCTTGAATCGCTGAAGTCGGCGTTTCCTAATGTGAATCCTGACATAATAAGAAACGACCTGGCTTATCCGGCGATGCTGACCTTTCTGCCGCACGGGCTGCTTGGTTTGGTTATCGCATCACTGATAGCAGCCTATATGTCCACGATTTCGACCCACCTTAACTGGGGCTCTTCGTATATCGTGAACGATTTTTACAAACGGCTCATAAATACCCGCGCCAGCGAAAGACGGCTGGTTCTTGTGGGCCGAGTCTCTACAGTGCTGTTAATGGTCGGGGCCTGCGCGCTGGCACCATTTCTTGAAAACGCCAAGAAGGCCTTCGACCTTATGCTGCAGATTGGGGCCGGTACGGGTTTGATATTTATTCTTCGCTGGTTCTGGTGGCGAATAAATGCCGCCAGCGAAATAACCGCCATGGCGGTATCCTTCCTGGTGGCGTGCTATTTCGAATTTGCCCACACTGCAATGGGTCTGCCCGAGTTGGCCGGTTACCAGAAACTGGTTATCGGCGTGGCAGTGACAACTATATCCTGGCTGACAGTTACTTTTGTGACAAAACCAGCCGAAGATAAAACGCTTTTAAGGTTCTGTCGATTAGTACGTGTGGGAGGCCCCGGCTGGAAGACTGTTTTGCTCCGCGCCGAAGCCGCCGGTGAATGCGTTGACGGCGTCGAAGAAAAATGGGACCTGCCCAGAGGTATTCTGTGCATGGTTTTCGGATGTGTTATGGTCTATTCAGCTTTGTTCGCTACCGGCTTGTGGATGTATCGTGCTTACGGCAGGGCGACAGCGATGACCGTTGTTATGATAGTATCGACATTTTTGCTGATAAAGTTTATCCGGCGGAAAAGACAGAGTAATGAATAGAGAACAATGGCTGAAAGTCGCGGAACTAAAAGGCTGTGACCAGATACCCTGTTTTGTACTGATAACCGATGCGGTGCGCAAACAGTGGCCGGATAAGGTCGATGAGATAAAACAAAATTATCCGGAGATTTTCACCGACCATCTGGGCTTCGGGCCTCTGCCCGCTGAACAGCCCAGATATAAAGCCGGCCAGACACAGATTGACCGCTGGGGCTGTGTGTGGACAAACAGCTATGACGGCATCGAGGGGGTGGTGACACATCATCCGCTTGACGATTGGGCAAGGCTAAAAGATTTGAAGGTGCCGGATGCGGCTGCCGAGGGTCATATGAACGATATTGACTGGCAGCAAACCGCCCTGCACATACGCAACAGAAAGGCCGAGGGTAAGCTGACCTGCGGATTCATTTTTCATGGTTTTTTGTTCCAGCGTTTGTACTATTTGCGCGGTTTCGAGAACCTGATGATTGATATCGCAACGGGGGATAAAAATCTCGACAGGTTAATCGACATTGTTTCGACGTTCAACAAAGAACTTGCAGCGCGTTACCTGGCGCTGGGCGTTGACGTAATGTGGTTCGGCGACGACCTGGGGACACAGACCGCCCTTACAATCGGCCCTGACGATTTCAGGCGGTACATAAAGCCGGCCTATACGGAAATTTTCAGCATGTGCAGGCAGGCAGGTACCGATGTTTACCTGCATACGGACGGCTGTATTGTCGAGATAATGCCGGATTTGATTGAGGCCGGCGTGACAATCATCAACCCGCAGGACCTGTGCAACGGGCTGGAGAATATCAAAAAGCACCTGAAAGGAAAAATCTGCATCGACCTTGACATCGACCGCCAGTCTATTGTGCCGTTTGGCACGGCCCGGCAGATTGATGACCATATCCGAGATTGCATCGAGACACTAAGGTCACCCAAAGGCGGGCTTATGCTTGTGTGCGGGATATATCCCGGCACGGGCATTGAGAACATCGAGGCCGTGTGCGCGGCAATCGATAAGTACCGCCGGTAACCGCAGCAATGTACAAAGAATTTTTTTGCCAGCTTTGTATGTTAGAAGGGGCTTTGTGGTATCCACAGACATAAAAAAGGCCGAGCAATGTAAGCTCGGCCTTTGTAATAAATGTTGATGCTTCGTTGGCTGATTTACTCCGGCAAATCCTCTGGTGCAACATCTTTGACTGTTAAATCGCCGTAGATAACCCGGTATGTTTCGGAATCTTGGGGACGATACCAGCAAATAGCAGTATTAACATCTCCAAGTTCTACGCCCTTACCTGTATAGTGCCAGTCATTCTTCGGCTTCATCATCATCGCAAACTGTATTCCACGAGTCAATTTCATCATCTGTTGCATTTTCTCATCTTTCGTTCCCCCGAACTGTGATACTTTGCCATCTTTTTTCATCTCACTGCCTACTTTTGCAAACTCTGCCGGCTCAAGACTTGGAGGAAACGCCCCCCCCTCGACATTTGTTGCCCACCATCGCAGTAAGTTTATTAAGTCCTGACAGTTAACCTCGGATCTGTCAATTTTTGGTGGTTCCTTTGGCGCATAACCATCAGGCGGTATAAGGCTAAAGAGTGCATCGTCCAACTCAACGTCAAACTTGAAATCTGTGGCGACAATGCGAGTGTTGGGAGCATTTGGGAATTGTCCCTCGATGCGAATTAAATCACCCGCTTGGACATCAATCCAGCAAATGGCATCAATGCCATGTTCAATCACACGGAAGCCTTGCACTATGCGACCATCCATTTCCTTCTTCGCGAGTACCTCGTTTGCTCGGTCGGGAAGTGTCCTCATGTCTTCAAAGAAGTCCTGTATCTGCGCATTTTCAAGGTCCATTTCGGTATATTGCTTTTCCGAATGGTTGATGCTAATTGATTTTTTCCGAGCCAAGTCACTGATAAAGACTAAACCACCAGGCATCAACGCTCGCTTAAGGCCAGGTTCCTTGCGCGTATTTTCAATCCGCATAATTTGCTGTCCCATTTGAACCTCTGTTGTAAATGTTACTGTACGGGCGTTACGGACTTGCTGAACCACTTCAGCAAAAGCTGCACTTGACATATTAATAGGCCCTCCGAACTGGTTTATACCGATCATCACCGCTATGATTATTATCGCCGCGGTGGCAATCTTTGTTATTCTGCTCTTCATAATAATTCTCCAGATAGAGACTGTTTCTGCTTGTGAGTGGTCTTTGCTTTCCGTTGAATAACTTTCGAATTCTTCTACTGACTTTTCTCGAAGTTGAGCCAGGAATTGTTTGTCAGGTAAGACCTTTCCTTTTTCAACAGTAGAAAGTAATTTAGAAAACCGTTTATCTTTTTCGTTATTATCTGTCATCGTAACGACACCTCCTTCGAATCTGGCGTCGACTGTATTAACCTGCTAAAAGCCCTGCGAAAAGTTTTTCTTGCTCTGGCCAACTTTGATGTAACTGCAACAGGGCTGCAATCTAAATCCTCAGCTATTTTGTTTACTGATTGACCGTCAACATACTTAGCTAACAGTAAAGTCTGGTATTCATCAGGCAACTTGATCAAAGCAAATCTAACTAAAACAGCTAGTTCATGAGCCTCAAGTACTTCTGGTGGTGTATCCTCTCTTGCATTAATCCAATCAATCTTTTCGCCATCTAAAGAAGCCCACCATTTTTTGACCCGAATCAGTATGATCTTCGGGTCCTGTTTGCGATAGTACAGAGCAATCTGCCGTCGGCCTATACCCCAGAGCCATATCCACAGCGAACCTCGACGAGGATCAAAATTTTTAGCTGAGCGCGCCGCTGCCAAAAACGTTTCCTGCACGACATCGGCTACAGCCGGGCAACCATAGCCCATAAACCGAGCGATATTTTGCCAGACACTTTCAGCATAAGCCTCGTACAGTTGCAACCACGCTGATCGGTCACCTTCCTGCAGACCTTTCGCTATTTCTCGCTCCGTATCCTTATCCATATTCAACCTTAACGGGTACCCAAAACCGGTTCGGGGCTTAAGCCTTCACTCTATTATTTGCGCTTCGGCCCAAAAATCTGTCGCAAAAAACTATTATTTTCGCTTTCTGTCCAAAAACCAATTAAAAAGCCGGGCTAAATCAGCCCGGCACGCATTTAGTACAGCCCATTTCATGACCGTCATTCCTCCCCCTGCTTCCGCAGGGGTAAACTTGTCCCCGCGAAAGCGGGGAGCAGGAATCTATAAGTTCGTTTTCGGTGTCAACAATCATGTTTTTTGCAAGATGCTATAACAACCGATTAGGTTATGAAATGGCTTATAGGGAAACTGGGAAATCAGGGACAACCTCCTAATCAACGGCTGGCAACGGCCCTTGACAAAACCATAAGACCACAGTTATATTTATGATTAATAGAACATTTTGCCGAACCGGCGGCTGCACGTCAACGCCGCGGCGCCGCTTAGGCTTTTGTTGTGCCCGGACTTTATAATAAACAGTTAGAACTGCGAAAGGAGAAGCTATGAAAACAGTACGACAAATCGGTTCGTTGGCGTTTGTGGCCGGGCTGTTCACTGCCATTTTTGCAGGGATACCATGGTACGTGGT
>DATKWV010000121.1:0-28031 GCA_035529405.1 Sedimentisphaerales bacterium
GGAAAAATCGCAGCAGGAACAATCAAGAGAGTTTGAGCGGCTGCGATTCAAGACAGCCGGTATTGTTACTGTGTACAAAGGCCGATACTATCTTTTGCCGCAGCGGATAAAGACCGTTTACAGCCACGGCAATTTCGGCAGGTAAATAAATTTCAGCCGCAGAGAACACAGATAAAATAAAAAAGCAGGGGAACATTTGTGAGCAGCGAACTCGACAGCATCCTCATAACTTACAAACAAAATGATTTTCAGCAAAAGTTAACAGACTTTTACATGTCAAAAAGTGGGTTGTCACACTTTGGGGTGGGAGAACTTCATCGCCAGAATCGCCGGAAAGTTGTGGAAATTTTTGGCGGTGTTATCCATAAAGGAGATAAAGCTGTTGCTGAATACACAGAAAAGTTTGATGGTGTCAAACTGACTGCCGAACAATTTGCAATAAGCGACAAGGAATTGGAAAAAGCACATAAAGAAATTGACGAAAACCTGCTTGAGTCAATTCGTCGGTTTATTGAAAATGTACGCAAATATCAAACCGAAATTTTCACTGGTAATAACAAAAGCTGTTCCGGCGGGACAGGGATTAAATACACGCCCATAAAACGAATCGGTATATGTGTCCCCGGCGCATCGGCTCCGCTGCCAAGTACGGTAATAATGACAGCAGTGCCTGCACAGGTGGCCGGTGTGAAAGAAATTGTTGTCGTTTCACCGCCGAGATATAAAGGCAGCATCCATCCGGTAACTTTAGCTGTGTGCCATGAATTAGGAATCAAAGAAGTTTACCGTGTAGGCGGTGCACAAGCCGTTGCAGCTCTGACATACAAAACCAAAACAATTACAAATGTAGATAAAATTGTCGGGCCAGGGAACCAGTGGGTCCAAACAGCCAAACAAATAGCTTTCGGTTCAGTTGATATTGATTCTATAGCCGGGCCAAGTGAAGTTTTGATAATTGCAAATGATAAAGCCAATCCAGCGTGGGCAGCAGCCGATATGCTCAGCCAGGCTGAGCATGACCCGGGTTGTGCATATCTGTTTACAGATTCACAAACAATTGCAGATAATGTTCTTGAAGAACTTAAAAAACAGATAGACCAATTAAATCGTTCTGAACAAACGGCTAAATGTCTAAAGAGTTTCAGCGGAATTGCCGTTTTTGCAAATATGGATGATTTGATTGAAAGAGCAAATGAATTTGCTGCAGAACATTTACAGATTCAGTGCGGGAACAAAAGCAGGGAAATCGCCGACAAAATTGAAAATGCAGGGGCAATCTTCATCGGTGATTATTCTCCGGTAGCAGTCGGGGATTACTGGGCAGGGCCAAGCCATACATTGCCAACCGGAGGCAGTGCAAGATTCTTCAGCGCTTTGACGTCTAATGATTTTATAAAATCAACAAGTATTATCGAGTATGGCAAAGAGATGCTCAATAAAAGCGCCGATGATATTATCCGCCTTGCTGAAATCGAGGGTCTGGACGCGCACGCAAAAAGCGTGAGAATCAGGCAACGGCACTGATACGTATCCCCAAAAACATTTGTGCCCGGTCAAACAAAGTCCCGAGATTTGCGTCGAATCTACTCGAACTGGCGGAGCAGGTTCAGCAGTTTGCGGTCGAGCTTGTGGCCGTGGAAGTTTTCGTATGTGATGTCCTTTCGGTCGGAATCCAGGATGCCGAACGAGCCGCGGAGATTCCACAGTGCCAGGCCAATGCCGTGGCCGGTAAGAATCTCCAATGTATCACGCAGCCAGACCAGAACGATGTTGTGCGGCGTCTTGTTGTACGCACCACCTTCGCCGCAGTGTACACCTGCGCCTTTTCCGGCAAGGTCGGCCCACTTGCGGTAGTGCTGTTCGAGGCGTTTGCGGTCCCAGCCGTGGCCGGGCCATTCGGGCTCGGGAAAGCTATCACTGTTCACCCATTGGGCCTTGTAGTGAGTCAGGAACATCGGCTGATAGGCCCGACAGCTCTGGGCGATTCGAAGGTCGGCTAACTCCGGTGCCGGCTCGTTGCCCCAACTGGTACCATCAGCTATGATGATACGGTCGCCGCTTATTTCACGGATAGCCGCCACGGCCGTGCGAATTACCCGCTCGTGGTCGGCACGGCTCATACGCTCGCCCACGGCAGGCGGCTCATTGATTAAATCGAAGCTGAGCTTGTCTTTGGGAACACCACGATAGCGTTTAGCAAACATCTGCCAGTGGAAACAGAATGCCTCGAGGGGTTCAGCATCCTTCCAGAGATTGTGCGGTTCGGTGAATTCCCTGTTGACCGAATAGCCCGGCCCGCGGTGAAGACTGAGACTAATGTGGAGACCGTATTTGTCGGCAAGTTCCACAGCACGGTCGATTTTCTCCAGCATCGGCTCATAGAGCCTGTAGTCATCGGCGTCTTCTATCCACAGCCGATAGCACGTTGGTAACCGAACGAAGTCAAAGCCCCAGTCGCGCATCCAGCGGAAATCATCTTCCAGGAAATGCCCTTTGCTTTGCATTGTGAACATTTCCAGCAGGTTAAAACCGCGCCAGCGAGGCAGGGGAGTCTGCGCTGCGGGTTTGGGTGATTTTTGTTTCTCCGGGTACCGTGCACAGGCGGGCATCGCCACTGCAGCCGCTGCGGCCCCCATCATCTTCAGGAAATCGCGTCGGTTTTTTTCCACCTGCATTTTCTCCTTCTTGTCTGCTTGAGCAATATCAAACGATTTCCCCCGTACCCCGCTCAGGCCCGCAGCGGCCTGTCAGGCACCGGATAGTTTTTCTTTTATGAATTCGGCGGCTTTTTTGAGGGCGTCGTTGAGTTTGGCGGGGTTTTTTCCGCCGGCTTCGGCCATCTGGGGTCTGCCGCCGCCGCCGCCGTCCACTATTGGGGCAATGGTTTTGACTATGTCGCCGGCCCCGAGACCCTTTTTGACCAAATCATCGGTAACGCCGGCAACGAGTGTTACCTTGTCCTGCTCGGTAAAGCCCAAAACAACCGCCGCTGACTTTGCCTTTTTTTTCAACATGTCCACAGCAAGGCGGACCTGCTGGGACGGGGCACTTGCGATGCGGCCGACGATTATGCTGGTTTGGTCAATGCGCTGGGCCTTTGACAGAAGTTTTTCAACCTCATCCTTAATATCGGCGGCCTTTTGGCCGGAGGATGACTTCAACTGCTTTGCGAGGTCTTTGTTGTTTTTTATAAGCTGGGTGACTCTTTCAGCCACCTGTTCGTAAGGGACTTTCAACAGCACGGAAAGCTCATCGACGATTTCGCTTCGCTGCTGCAGATATTTAATCAGACCGTCGCCGGTAAGGGCGGTAATTCTCCGTACTCCCGCTGAGATGCTTTCTTCTTTGATTATCTTAAAGGCACCGATAGAGGCAGTATTTTCAATGTGCGTGCCGCCGCAGAACTCCCTGCTTAGCGCTTCAGGTACGCCGCTTTGGTCGGCTGCACCGATAGCGACAACACGAACTTCACTGCCGTATTTTTCCCCGAAAAGCGCCATAGCACCGAGCTTTTTTGCCTTTTCAATGGGCATTGTTACGCAGGTAACGGGCAGGGCGGCGTCAATTTTTTCGGCTACCAGTTTCTCTACCTGTTTTATCTGCTGCAGGGTTAAAGCCGCGGGACAAATAAAGTCAAACCTCAGATAGTCCGGCCCCACGAAGCTGCCCTTCTGGGCGGCGGATTTATCGGCAACCTGCTGCAAGGCCCACTGCAGCAAATGCGTGGCGGTGTGATTTTTTCTTGTAGCCTGCCTTTGTTTGCCGACAACGGCCTGGACCTGCTGGCCGACACAAAACCGGCCTTCAACGACCTGTCCTTTGTGAATAACACAGTCGCCTATCTTAATAGTGTCGTCAACGACAAACTTTCCGCCCTCGTACCGGATAATTCCGGAATCACCCACCTGGCCGCCGGCTTCGGCATAAAAACAAGTTTTGTCAAGAACGACAGCCGCCTGTGTGCCGGTATCAATCGAACCCTGGGTTCGGAAACTGTGCTTTTCTATGAAACCGAGTATCTGCGCCCGGCAGCAATCAGTTTCATATTTGTACAAATCTTCAGCAGCAGGCAGGGCGGTATCGGCAACAATTTCCAGTGACACGGATTTCTGGGCGGCCCTTGCGCGTTCTCTCTGCTGTTCCATCAACAGTTCAAAACCGGCCTTTTGGACCTCGAGGTTCCGCTCGCGGGCCATAAGCTCGGTCAAATCCAGGGGGAAACCGTAAGTATCATATAACTGAAAAACATCTTCACCGCTGATGGTCCTTTGTGCAGATTTTTCAGCACGCCGGGCGGCGGCATCGAAGATTTCGATTCCCCTGTCCAATGTCCTGCCGAAAGCCGCTTCTTCGGATTCTATTACCGTTGATACATATTGGGCCCTGTGTTTTATCTCGGCGAAAGCACCGCCCAGGCAATCAACAACCACAGGGACAAGCTTATACAAAAACGGCTCATGCATACCCAGTTCCCTGCCGAACCTCGATGCGCGTCTTAGTATTCTTCGCACACAATAACCCCTGCTTTCGTTGGACGGTGTCGCCCCGTCGGTGATACCAAATGTCAGGGCCCTGATGTGGTCGGCAATGACCCTGAAAGCGTTGTCGGTTTTATTGTCCAGTGTCGAGGTGAATTTTCGGCCGGTGATGTCACTGATGCGGTCAATTATGGGCATGAACAGGTCGGTATCATAATTGCTTTTCTTTTGCTGCAGAACGGCTGTGATTCTTTCGAGGCCGGCTCCGGTATCGATATGTTTTGCACCCAAAGGCAACAACTGATTGTCGTGTGTGCGGTTATACTGGATAAAAACCAGGTTCCACAATTCAATGAATCGCCCGCAGTCATTGTTGACGCCGCAGGTGTGGCCGGGAACATTTTTCATACCGCAGGCCTCGGCTCCCAAATCGATGTGCACCTCGCTGCAGGGCCCGCAGGGACCCGTTGCACCCATTTCCCAGAAGTTGTCTTTCTTCCCGAAAGAAAGAACGCGGTCAGCCGGTATACGTGTAAGCCTTGTCCACAGGTTGGCGGCTTCGGTATCGGCCGGCAGGTTATCTTTCTTATCGCCGGCAAAGACTGTCGCCCAAAGCTTATCCGGGTCGATAGTCCATACCTGTGTAAGCAGCTGCCAGGCCCATTCGATTGTCTCAGCCTTAAAGTAATCGTCAAACGACCAGTTTCCGAGCATTTCAAAAAAGGTGTGATGGTAATGGTCTTTTCCGACCTGTTCGAGGTCGTTGTGCTTTCCGCTTACACGCAGGCATTTCTGGCTGTTTACGGCCCTTTTGCAGGCAGGAACGGTTAAACCAACGAAGATGTCCTTGAACTGGTTCATTCCGGCGTTGGCAAAAAGCAGCGTATCATCGCCGGCGGGAACCAGTGAGGAGCTGGAGACGAATTCGTGGCCCTTGTCGGTGAAAAAATCTATAAAACCGGCTCTTATTTCGTCAGCGTTCGGCATCACAGAACCCGTATTACGGTCAGGACTTCAGGCCCAAAGCAAGTAATACCTTGTCCTTCAATTGTGTACAGATGTCGTTGTTTTCAACCAGATATTTTTTTGCGTTTTCCCTGCCCTGGCCAAGCCGAATGTCACCGTAGTTCAGCCACGCGCCGCTTTTTTCAACCACGTTACAGTTCGCCGCCAAATCAAGCAAATCGCCTTCATAGCTTATTCCCTTATCGAACATCATATCGAACTCGGCCTCGCGGAAAGGCGGTGCTATTTTGTTCTTGACGACCCTGGCCCTGACCCTGGTGCCGATGGCGACACCGTTTTCCTTGATAGTTGTCAACCTGCGCACGTCCACCCTTATTGAACTGTAAAACCTTAACGCTCTTCCGCCAGTGGTGGTCTCGGGATTACCGAACATAACGCCGATTTTCATGCGAATCTGGTTTATGAAAATAAGCGATGTCTTGCTTTTGTTGATTATCGCGGCAAGTTTTCTCATAGCCTGGCTCATCAACCGCGCATGAAGCCCCATGTGACTGTCGCCCATTTCACCTTCAATCTCGGCCTTGGGGGTAAGGGCCGCTACAGAGTCAACAACTATAACATCAACGGAATTGGACCGTATAAGCATCTCGGCAATTTCAAGTGCCTGCTCTCCGGTGTCCGGCTGACTGACAAGCATCTTGCCGACATCAACACCCAGTTTTTTCGCCCAGGTCACGTCCAGGGCATTCTCGGCATCTATAAAGGCCGCTACGCCGCCGGCCTCTTGGGCCTTTGCAATTATATGAAGCGCAAGGGTCGTTTTACCGGACGACTCCGGGCCGAAAAGCTCGGTGATTCTGCCGCGTGGAATGCCCCTGCCGCCCAGCGCAATATCAAGCGACAATGAGCCGGTCGCTATGCCCTGGATTCGTGCATACTGATGCTCGTCCATCTGCATAATCGCGCCATGGCCGTACTGCTTTTCAATCTGGGCAATCACCCGCTGTAAAGCACCGTCCTTGCCGTCTTGTTTGGTATCTGTCTGCTGTGATTTTGTCTTTGCCATCTTGGTATCTGTCTCCAATTTTATGGTAGCCAACAATCCTTAAAAACATAACTTATTGTAACTTATAATCGGCCAGAAGTGTATAGAGCGGGCCTTTTGGTGTCAATTGACTCTGATAAATACAAACAGAGTCCACAAGCACGGTTCCAACTTTTAAATCCTTATACTGGCTGCTTGTCTGTGCCAGTTTTACGCCAGCCCCGGGGTTTCTGACCCTGCACAGCGTCAGATGGCCGGTGAAAGGGCGTTCTTCCTTAGGCCAGCCGGCCTGCGCCAAACGGTCGTCAAGGTCGCTTTGCAGCCGTAAGAGGTCATCACCCGCCGCGGATGTGCCGACCCATAAAACCCGCGCACTTCTGCCGCCAAAACAGCCGACCGATTCCACATCGAGGGCAAAACTCTTGTGCCCGGCCACAAGGTCCTTAACTATATTACAGACCTCTACAGTTTCGGGGTCGGTAATTTCGCCGAGGAATTTCAGCGTCAGGTGTATGTTCTGCGGTTCTACCCATTTGACATCGCCTTTTTTTATACCAGATGCATTCTCGAGCTGATGCTGCAAATCACCCAGGGCGTTTCTGATTTTATCATCAATATCTATGGCTATAAAACAGCGCATTACTCGTATCCCGCTTGAGTTTTCCGGCTTCGTGGTTAAAACTGTGTCATCTTTCTGAGGGCTTCAAATCTGCCGTCGATATCGGGCCTTGTTACAGATGTCAGGCCCTGCAGTGAAAACTCGGCAATGGCAAATGAGGCGGCAACAGTACCGTAGGCCAGGGCGGTTTTAAGTGCCTCGAAGTCGGTCCTGTCGGTCTGGGCCAGATAACCCATCATCGCGCCTGCAAAGCTGTCACCGGCGCCGGTGGGGTCCTTTACCTGAGATGTCGGGAAGGCCGGCAGGAGAAATTTTTCCTGATTAGCGCTGAACATTATTGAGCCGGCTTCGCCCCTTTTGATTACCGCTATGCGCGGGCCCATAGCGAGAATATTTTCGGCTGCCTTTGTCAGATTCCTTTCTGCCGACAGTGCCCTTGCCTCGTCCTCGTTGATGACCAGACAACTGATTGCCTTCAGGAGGGCCTTGAGTTCGTCGGGCCGGCTGTCAATCCAGCAGTTCATCGTATCGGCTGCCACGAAAGCCGGGGCCTGGACCTGCTGCAGCAACTGGCGCTGAAGGTCGGGCGCCGTATTTGCCAGAAAGACAAACCTGCTGTCCTTATAAGAATCGGGTACGTTCGGCGGCGCTTCGGCAAGGACGTTTAATTCGACATTGTCGGTAATGGCCGAACCAGCCGTATCATGGTAGCTGCCCTTCCAGCGAAAGGTTTTGCTCAGCTCTCTGACTTCCAGACCTGCAAGGTCAACCTGTCTGCCGGCAAAAACCTCCGCCAGGTCAAAAGGACAGTCCGCACCTATAACACCGATGAGCCGCACCGGCGTGAAAAAGCTGGCTGCCATACTGAAATAAATCGCCGAACCGCCCAGACAGTTTTCACTGACACCGTAGGGCGTTTCAACGGTATCTATGCCGATTGAACCCGTTACCAAAAGTGACATTTATCAACTCCTTTACCTACCTATCAATAACACTTCTTCAGAATTATTGATACTCAAAACATATTTGTAATTCTTCCACTTCATTGTATCTACCTGCGATTTGTGCTTTTTTAAGAGGCGAACAAGCTGGTCAATGGAAGGAATTCCATCCGCCCTGTAGGAAACAACTAAAATACTTCGTTTAAATTTTTTGAAGAGTCTGTCGAAGGCCGACAATATTGCCTTCTTGTCTGTCCATACTGAAGGATGGGTTTTTAATCTTTTATGCCTGGTTTTGTAATCAATCATTTCGGCCCATTGCGGATAATTGACCAGCCCTTCCAGAAAATGATAAAAGCCAAGGTAGTCAACGCCAACGCCCTTTTTGGAAATATACGGCGGGTCTATATAAACAAGGTCGTACGGCCCTTCCAGAGCAAAAACGTCCATGTTGACGGCTGTGTTCTGCCTGCCGTTACAAAAAACTGCTCGATTTGCCTCCTCGGCGAACTTTTGAAAGTGAGTTTGAAAAGGTGTGTCCCAAGTGACTTTATTGCCAAAATTTCTTTCAACATCGGAAAGTCTGATGTAAAGATTTTTCCTGTGAAACAAATTATACGGCCTCTTAATGATACAAGCCTGAAAAAGTGCAAAGTAAGCAAGAGCTTTTTTATAAAATCCTTCCAGCAGCGATATGTTAGTAACAACAATATCTATCCATCTGTTTTCTTCATCGGTAAAGTATATGCTTTTAAATGTATCAGAAACAAATGTCGGATAATTTATGTTCTTGTGCTCTTTTACAAGAAATACAAGGTCGTTGCACGAAAGCTTTACGTTGTCATTTTGGATTAAGGCGGTCCCAATATACCAATTGAACTTCAGGATGTCATTATACGTAACCTCTTTACCTTTATTCTTCAGCATATAGGCGACGCTGCCGGTGCCTGCGAATGCATCAAGAACACTGTCAAAATTCATATCTTTGATGCAGTCCCATATCCAGGTAACCAGCTTCAGCTTGCTGCCCTGAAAGCGAGTAGATGGGAAAACAGCATTATCTTCGATAAAACTCATCTGCATTTTGTCAATAACCGTTAAGTTCGTTTTCACTCTTTATATACCCAGCTTTTTGTATTTTTTGTACTCCTGAAGATTCCTGTAAGCCGGCGATTTCAGTTCCGCTGCTCTGGCCATATCATTTGTAAGATAATACATCCAATAATCATCAAAAACATTTTCGCCGAGCTTGGCAAACGGGCCCTTCCCTTCTATCAATCTGGCTACCTCGGTTACTGAGCCTATATTCCTGGTGTTGCCGCTACCAGGACGGTCAAGGGCGATTTGGTATTTCTCCTGGAGAAAAAAAGCAAAATCCTTGATTACAGACGTTATATTTCTCAGGTCGTTCAATTGATATACATTTCTTTCATCCGCAACAGCTTCGGTCCTCGAATAAACTACGCCCAAAACAAAATGGGCTATATATTCATTGTAAGGAAACGTAATATTCTTGGTGCTTTGTCTATTCCGAAAATATCCCGTAAACGCTCCCAGGGTCATACCGTTTACTTTGATTTTATTTTTTCTATACGTACTTTTCAAGTCAAGTGCGAAGTTATGGTTATCCTTGTCCACAAGTGAAATGTCGGGATAAAAGTTCTGCTCTTTGCACAGAACCAATCTATAGCCATATTCTTCCGCAAAATGACAAATTTTCGGAAAAAGAAGAAGTTCCATTATTTTTGATATAACTTTCGTGTCGACAGAAATCGTATAGATATTTTTTGCAATATCAATAAAACCCTTCACTACCCAGTCGCCATCGGCAGTTGAAACAGCCTTATTAAAAGAACCAACATGCTTGAGAAGTTGATTTTTGAACTTTTCTTTAAGTCGCTGGTTTTCTTTTGAAATTGCCATACCCGCACTTGTATTCTCTATCTATCTACTACAAATGTTTTTAAGCAGCGGTCGATTCTGGCTAAGGTGTTTTCTCTACCGAGCATATATACCGAGTCGAAAATCGGCGGGCTAATCGTGCTTCCGCAAATGGCTACCCGCAACGGCTGAGCAACCCTGCCAAGTTGCAGTTGTTTGCTTTCAGCCAACGTCCGAAGCATAAGCTCAATATTTTCCTTTGTAAAAGGTTCCAGGCCGGCAAGCCCGTGCCGAACCTGCTGCAAGACAGCCAAACCGTCATTTTTAAGCAGAACTTTGCTTACAGCCTCGTCATCATACTCTATTTGGCTGTTTTGTAAAAAAAGAAATCTGCTTTTACGCTCGATGTCAGCCAGTGTCTTTGCGCCTGTACATATTTGCAAAAGCCTTCGCAGGGTCACGTCGTCAGCAGCGGTTACAACAGAACCCACGACGTTGAGAAAATCCCTGAAATATCGCAAAAGTTTTTCCGAATCGACCATGCGAATGTGCTCGGTGTTGAAAGCGACAAGCTTTTGACGGTCAAAGAAGCTGTTGGCCTTTGTCAGGCGGGAAATATCAAAAGCGTTGACCAGTTCCTCAAGCGGCATAATTTCGCGCTGGTCGCCCGGGTTCCAGCCCAAGAGGGCAAGAAAGTTGACCATAGCTTCCGGAATATAGCCGCTTTTGAAAAAATCGACCACGTTTACCTCGGGAAGCTGCACACCAAGATACCCGGCCATGGCATCGACAGCGGGCATATCAGGCCAGGTCTTTGCCTCAATAAAAGTGTTAAGTTCCTCAACAGTTATATTACCCGCCGCTGCCAGTTTATTCCTGTCTATATCAGGACGTGCTTTTATGGCATCGCGCAGCGTCTTTGCGCGTTCACGCTTGGAGAGTTTTCCACCGCCCTGGCTGACTGTTACGGACATGTGCGCGTATCGCGGCCTGCGAAAACCCAGAGCATCCTGCAGGGCCTGGTGGCAGGGGGTGTTCATAAGGTGTTCCTGGCCCCGGATAATGTCAGTGACAGCCATAAGCTCATCGTCAACAACACAGGCAAAATGGTAGGTGGGGAAACCATCCGATTTTTGTATTATGAAATCTCCAAATTCGTCGGCTCCGAATGTCACCGGCCCGCGTATAAGGTCATTTACGGTAATTTCGGTCTCGGGCATGACAGAACGCACGGTTACTTCACGACCTTCGTCGAGGGCCTTTTTGACGTCCTGGCGGTCGGGGAAAGTTTCCGGACGGGGATACCTGAAGTTCTGTTTTTGCGCAGCAGCGGTGTCACGCATAGCCTTAAGTTCGTCCGGCGTGTCAAAACAGTAATAAGCCTTTCTGTCATTGATGAGCCGGTTTATATATTCATCATAGATGTGTTTTCGTTGAGACTGCAGATATGGGCCGGCAGGGCCACCAATTTCAGGGCCCTGGTCCCAGTCGATGCCGAGCCAGCGCAGGTCTGCTATGACCTGCTTTACGGCGGTGGGCGTGTTACGTTTTACATCGGTATCTTCGATGCGGAGTATGAATTGGCCGGCGGTTTTGCGGGCATAAAGCCAGTTAAATAGTGCAGTTCTGGCGCCGCCTATATGCAGATAACCTGTCGGTGAGGGTGCAAAACGAGTAACTACCATTGGCTGTTCCATAGTATGTCATAAGTTCAAAAAAAGTCTGTGTAGATTAAGTCAGTTCGCAGCGCATGTCAAATAAATGTCCTGATATTTGGCAACGCCGGCAACAAGCCTCCGATGCTAAAATAAAGCATACAATGAGTTAGGCAGGTTTGACGATGTTGTTCCGGCTGACTATAATGCACTAAAATCTGCCGGCGATTATGATAAAAACACTAAAGAAAAACACAAAACTGTGCCCTGAGGAGTTTGCCGAGATTGTCAGGCTGGCACCGCTGGTGTCTGTTGACCTGATTGTCAAAGACAGGCACAACAGGGTGCTGCTGGGGATGCGGAAGAACCGGCCTGCAAAGAATTTCTGGTTCGTGCCCGGCGGCAGGGTCATGAAAAACGAACGTATCGCAGATGCGATTGTGCGTATCGCCAAAGATGAGCTGGGCATCAAAGCAGCTGCTGCAAATGCGAAGTTCCTGGGTGTTTTCGAACATTTATACGAGGAAAACTTTGCCTGCAAAAAGGGATTCGGCACACATTACGTGGTGCTGGCTTACGAAATCAGGACTTCGCAAACACAGTTGCGCGGCCTTGACGAGCAGCACAGCCAATACGAGTGGTTTGACAGGCGCGGCGCTGTCAATAACAAGAAGGTGCATCCTAACACAAAGGCCTATTTTAAACCTGGCCGGTGAATTCTCATATTAAAAATAAATCATTGCCATAAGAGCTGAATAGATGTACAAAAACACAGAAAGCAAAATCAAGCACGACCCAGAGATTATAAAAAAGATATGAATGCAAATAATTCCGAAACCAGGCGGGACTTTATCAGGGCCATCGTGGCTGAGGATGTAAAGGCCAATAAAAACGCCGGCAGGGTGCACACGCGCTTTCCGCCCGAACCCAACGGCTACCTGCACATCGGGCATGCAAAGGCGGTCTGTCTGAGTTTCGGTATAGCCGAAGAATTCAACGGTCTGTGTAACCTGCGGTTCGACGACACCAATCCAATAAAGGAAGAACAGGAATATATAGACGCAATTATAAGAGACGTTAAATGGCTGGGATTCGACTGGGGCGACAGGCTGTACTTCGGCTCGGACTATTTCGAACAGATGTACCAATATGCCGTTGAGCTTATCAAAGCAGGCAAGGCCTACGTGTGCGACCTTAGCGCCGAAGAAATAAGACAGTACCGCGGCACGCTCACCGAACCGGGTAAAAACAGCCCGTACCGCGACCGCAGTGTCGAAGAAAATCTGGACTTTTTCGAACGCATGCGGGCAGGCGAGTTCGAGGACGGCTGTCGCACACTGCGGGCGAAAATCGATATGTCCAGCCCCAATCTGAATATGAGGGACCCGGTGATGTATCGCATCCTGCA
Organism: Sedimentisphaerales bacterium; assembly: GCA_035529405.1. Classification (GTDB taxonomy): domain Bacteria; phylum Planctomycetota; class Phycisphaerae; order Sedimentisphaerales; family Anaerobacaceae; genus DATKWV01. The sequence goes on from DATKWV010000121.1 coordinate 12,994, forward strand.
TGCCAGCCACCCCCGAACCGGCGATAAGTGGTGTATATACCCGACATACGACTGGGCACACGGGCTCGAAGACTCCATCGAAGGTATTACACATTCAATCTGCACGCTCGAATTCGAGAACCACCGGCCTTTATATGACTGGTTCCTCGAACAGCTTGACGTACATCACCCCCAACAGATTGAATTTGCAAGGCTGAACCTGACATATACGGTTATGAGCAAGCGCAAGCTTCAGCAGCTTGTCAGCGAAGGTCTTGTCAGCGGGTGGGACGACCCGAGAATGCCCACCATAGCGGGTATGCGCAGGCGCGGTTACTCACCGCAGTCCATTCGTAATTTTTCGCGTGTCATCGGGGTCAATAAATTCAACAGCACCATTGACATGGCGCTGCTGGAACACTGCCTTCGCGAGGACCTGAACAAATCCTCGCCGCGCGTGATGGCCGTATTGAAACCGCTGAAGGTCGTTATCGACAACTATCCCGAAGGCAAGATCGAGTATATGCAGGCTGTCAACAATCCGGAAGACCCTGCGGCGGGCACAAGGGCTGTGCCTTTTTCGCGCAACCTGTACATAGAAACAGAAGACTTTATGGAAGAGCCGCCGAAGAAGTTCTACCGTCTGGCACCGGGCAGGGAAGTGCGGCTGCGATACGCCTACTTTGTTACCTGTACCGAGGCAGTAAGGGACAAAGCCGGCAACATCATAGAGCTGCGCTGTGAATATGACCCGGCTACAAGAGGCGGTGACGCACCGGACGGCCGGAAGGTTAAAGCGACATTACACTGGGTCAGTGCCGAGCATTCAATCAATGCCCATGTTCGGCTCTACGACCACTTGTTCACAACGGAAATGCCGGACGAAGGCGGTGACTTCAAATCAAACATCAGTCCCGGCTCGCTTGAGATACTGAACAATTGCCGTGTTGAGCCGTCTCTAACCGAGGCCAAACCCTTCGACCGATACCAGTTCGAGCGGCAGGGTTATTTCTGCGTTGACCCGGACAGCAATAATGAAATGCTCGTATTCAACCGCACGGTCTCACTGCGGGACACCTGGGCGAAAATCCACAAGGCCCAGCAGCAGCAACAGTAAACACTCTAAGCACCCGGTGATACGGTCAGGAGCTTATAGCAGGCCACGGCGGCAAGTAATATAAAGACTATTCTGACCAGGTCCTTGGGCAGTTTATACATCAGCCGGCTGCCCACTAACGAACCAACAATGGCGCCGGGGATTACAATGGCCGCTATCTTTACAGATTCAATCACCAGGATATTATGCCGGGCGAGGGTAATGTTTTTGTAAAGAGCGCCTATGACCGCAATCGCGGCGATGGTCGCGGCGGAATTGCTGATGGCTCTTTTGAGCGGCATTTTCAAGAAAAGCTGCTGGGCGGGCGTGCAGACAATGCCGCCGCCTATGCCCAGAAGACCTGCAGGTACGCCGGTCAAAAGACCACAGAGAATCGCCAGAGGCACCGAACGACGACTACGCGACACGTCGAGGCCGTCCATACCGCCTCGGGATTTGCCGAACATCAGACAGTTGTAAACAATGACGTAAATTAAAAAAGCTCCAAACGTCCTGGCCAGCAAATAGCTGTTTTGACCCCCAAAAGCAGGCAGATTACTTATCGCCACACCGATTATAATGCCCAAGGCTGCTACCGGAATTATCCACTTAATAACGCCGGTCAGCAGCATATCGGCTTTTTTGTGCACAGCCACTGCGGAAATACCCACGAAGAAATTGCAAATCATCGCAGAGGCCTGATACAGGTGCTGGTCCTGCCCAAAAGCCAAAACAAGGGCTGGAATCATAATCACGGACCCGCCTATGCCAAGCAGGCCGCCAAAAAGGCCCATCACCAAACCGATTGTCACGAGAATAAAATAGTCCATGTCTTCTTATCCGAACAGCTCTTCGAACTTGGGCTCTATTCTTTGCTGGCAGCATAAAGCCCGGCCCACAAGCACCGCGCTTATGCCGGCACGTCTGAGCTTTTCCACGTCGGCGCGTGTTTCTATGCCGCTTTCGGAAACAAGCTCCTTTTTATTGTCGATTAACTCCGCCAGGCGGATTGTTGTGTTCAAATCCACCTGCATAGTACCCAGGTCGCGATTGTTTATACCGAGAACGCTGTAACCTTTCTGCGGGAAACCAATCATACTGCGCACCATAAGCAGTGAGTCGGCGCGATGTACCTCCAACAGCACCGTCAGTGTCAGCTCGGCGGCAGTTATCATCAAATCCATCAGTTCACCGCCTTTGAGTGCCTCGGCTATTAAAAGTACAGCATCTGCACCTGCGACGCGCGATTCGTAAACCTGCCAGGGGTCTATGATAAAATCCTTTCGCAGAATCGGCAAATCAACCGTTTGCTTGATTTGCTGGAGGTATTCCAGCCGGCCCTGAAAGTACTTTTCATCGGTCAGAACGCTAACGGCATCTGCGCCGCAATTTTGATATGTCCGGGCTATGGCAACCGGGTCAAAGTCAGGGCGGATAATACCGGCTGAAGGCGAGGCCTTTTTTACTTCGGCGATAACATTCAGGCCGCGGCTGCTGGGTTTGGTGACAGCTTTGTAGAAGTTGCGGCAGCGAGGCATGGTCTGTACGCGGGCTTTAAGCTCTTCGATGCTTACCTTCGCCCGCCGGGCCTGTACTTCGGCCTTTTTGTCGGCGATAATCTGGTCAAGTATGCCGGCCAACGTGCTTTACCCCGCTACCTTTACATACGCCATACGGACCTGGCTGAGCGTATCCTCGAGGACCTTCTGTTCCTGGTCCGTCAGGTTGCCTTTTGTCTTTGCCTGGAGGGTCTCGAGCATATCTATGTTGTACTTTGCCATGTCCAAATCGGGTTCCCTCTGCCGGCCCTCGACTTCAAGCACTCCCAAAGCAAAAAGCGCCTGGGTGACAAGCATGCTGACAAGGGCGGCAAAATTTCCCGGCGGCAACGAGCCGCGAGGGCGTTTATCCTGCGGCGGTTTTTCCTTCTCAGACTGCTCCTGAGCACTTAATACTTCCTTTTCCTTGCGGGCCTGCTGTTTCCAGTCCTCGTCAATTATTATTTTTTTCTGCTGGTTGTCCTGTTTTTCGGCCACTTTTACAAACTCCTGTCTATTACAAAATATGTTCGTTTTTTTCCAACCTGTTCATTTATGATATTTTTTCATGTTCCTGTCAAGCAGCCGCTTCTGGTGGCGTTCGTCTATGGTCCTTCGCTTGTCATACTGCCTTTTGCCGCTGGCCAAAGCCAAATCTATCTTTGCCAGACCGTTCTGGTTAAAGTATATTCGAAGCGGCACAAGTGTAAAGCCCCGCTGCTGCAGCTTTGTTTTTATTTTTCGAATCTCGGTTTTGTGCAGCAGCAGTTTCCTCTTTCTGTTGGGTTCGTGGGCGGCGGCGGCAGCCTGTTTATACGGCGCTATACCCGCACCGACAAGCCAGCACTGGTTGTCCTCGATTCTTGCGTACGAGCCGGTAAGGTCGGCCTGGCCGTCCCTGAGCGACTTTACCTCGCTGCCCAGCAGTACAAGGCCGGCCTGGAATTTTTCGTCAAGTTCGAAATCGTGCCAGGCCTTCTTGTTGACCGTAACCTGAATCTCTTTGTCTTTGCGCGACTGTGCCGTCATTTACGTTATATTAGCGATATAAGGTTAATTTTGCAACAGGGCAGGCACTGCACACAAAAAGCAGCGGTTTTAAGGAGATTACTTCGACAGGCTACGGGCTGCTTGCACGCAAGAAACAACAACAGCAACGCCGACAAGCAGCTTGATAACGAATCGCATAAAGACACCCGTACAGCTTTACGGCTGCTGCAGTCAACGGCGTCGGGGGCTCTGCACGGCCTACTTAACAAAGCGGATGGCCAATGGGTATCGATAATACAGGCCATTGTTGGCCTTGACGCCCGCGATAAGCAAAAAGACCAGGTCAACGATAACCACCGCCGCAAGCAAAAACGCGCCGATACAGAACGCAGCAATCAAAACCATTGAAACAAGGCCATAAATCGTCATTGAAAGCTGGAAATTCAAGGCCTCTTTGCCGTGTTCGTCCACGAACGGATATTCGTCCTTTTTCAACTGCCACAGAATCAGCGGGCCGACGATATTGCCGACGAACGGCAGTATGAATCCGCACAATCCTGCCAGGTGACAGAACATTGCCCACGTTCGGGCATCCTTGCTGACTTCGGCGGCGACCCGCGGCTGCTGAACCTCGGCCGATGGGGGACTTTCTTCGGGTTTGGGGGTTTCATTTGCCTGTGCCATAGTTCTGTTTCCCTCTTTTCAAATGTTATTATGCCTTTATTCGCTCGACAAACATACCCTTTTTTAATAAAGGCCGGCCCAATAAGCAAGAACAAAATGTTTTGCCCTGCGGCCTTTCAAAAAAGAATTTTTTGCAAAACGGCAGATTTGCACTAATATACTCATAAGCAGGCAGTATCCGGTCAAGAGCAGAGGGCTGGAAATGGAAGTACCGTCAAACATAGGCACAGCGGTAATACTAACGACCCTTGCGGGGCTTAGCACCACCATAGGAAGCGTAACGGCCTGCTTTATAAAGAAACCGAAAATAGTATATCTATGCTTTTCTTTGGGCCTGTCAGCGGGGGTGATGATTTACATATCGTTTGTGGAGCTTCTGCCGCAGGCGGCGCAAAGGGCATCAGAACCGGCAGCAGTTGCAGGTTTCTTTATCGGTATGGCCTTCATGGGCCTGATTGATTTGCTCATACCCGAGCAACAAAACCCGCATAATTACCGCGGATTCGAGGGTGTACCGGCAGCAGGGGCAAATTCCCAGCTTATGAAAACGGGCCTGCTGACGACCCTTGCAATCGGCATTCACAATCTGCCCGAGGGATTAGCGACTTTTGCGGCGGCTGTGACCGACCTTAAGCTGGGTGTGTTTACGGCCATCGCCATCGCCATCCACAACATACCTGAGGGAATTGCGGTATCGGTACCGATTCTTTATGCTACAGGGAACAAACGCAAGGCCCTTTTCTACTCGTTTCTTTCGGGTATCACCGAGCCGATCGGGGCGTGTATAGGTTTTTTGCTCCTGCTGCCGTTTTTGTCAAGCTGGCTTATAGCGGTTCTTATGGCCTTTGTTGCGGGCATTATGGTTTATATAAGCGTTGATGAGCTGCTGCCAATGGCCCACTGGTACGGCCATAGTCATACCGTTATCGCGGGTATATTTGCAGGGATGCTGATTATGGCATTAAGCCTGCTGATGCTGTAACCCGGGAACGTGCAATCGCTACCGCGGGGGTTTTCGGTTGCTTTGGCAGAATTTGCCCATCAGGCTCATAGCTTTATTCATTGCCTCATTTGAACCGTCCATCTGAGCGTATGCATCGACCAGTTCCATCAATTCGGCATCCGGCTCAACGGTGCCATAGCGATGTGCAACATTGACAATGGCGGCATCCAGGCCGTACTCGATAGCCTTGGCAAGATAAGCCCTGCATACGCCGATTCTTCTGCCGGGAAGCTCGCGGACGCTGTTACTTACACCCAACGAGCAGTGCGCACCCTTCATCTTCGGGCTGGCTTTAATTTTCTTTATTGTCTCGACAGCCCGGTACGTATATCCGGGCACATTCGGTTCCATCGGCATATCTATCGCTAAGGGAAATACCGTTGAGTCAAAGAAAATCTCGCTGGGCTTAAAGCCATATCTGCCCACAGCGGCGCCAAAAATCGTTTCAGCAAGGCTGTAAAGCTGGTCAACCGAATGAGAGCCGCCGGGGCCTGCGGCAGCCTGCTCGCTGATTAACAAGGCAATAAAGGCATAGTCATAATCGGCTTTCAAGGGCAGCAGTTTGTCCATAGTGTAAGCCTTGACGGAATTCAGCAGGGGCTGACGGACCTTTTTGCCGGCACTGTACCACTGCTTTAAGCCGGCTATGAGCACATCATCATTGCCGCTGTCAACACAAACGGGTACGCCTTTGCCCCATTTGCGGACCAATTCGACATAATTGACCATCATATCCACCGCAATCTGCGGGTCATCTTCGCCAAAGGCATCGATGTTGACAGCTATATAGTCGGCGCCGTCGGCTGCCTGGGATTCGATAAGTGCCCGGATATAGTTCAGCGGCCCCGACGGATTGGAATAACCAGCAGGACCAAGTTCCAGCAGTTTTTTCATTATTTTGCCGGTTTTGGGTATGGAAGCGTGAATAGTCTCACCAATACAAATAACCGGATTTTTTCCTGTATGGTCTCTGCCGAACAGATAATTCAATATCGAAGAGGTATCCGCCAGGGCAGGATTTCGGGGTTTATTTATGGTCGTGCGCAGCTTCTGCAGGCCGCCTTTTTCAGCAGCGGCGGCTTCGTATATGTATTCGCCTATGCATATCCTGTCGAGATTGTTACCGCATCGGCCGTCCACAGCGGCATCGCCGCACGGGGCATTACTCATTCCTTTCTCGCAGCCGCCCATAGTACACCAGCTGAAATCCTCCGGCAGAAAACAATCCCCACAGGCCTGGCAGTCGAACATCAGATACTTCACAGGTTTTTCGCAGGCGTTGAACAGTTTGTAAAACAGGCCCTTTCCTTTGGCGGTTCCGAGCCAGGCCATTACCTTTTTGAAGATGTGAAAACCGCGGTAATCAGGGTCCAAAAGGCAGCGATGCATGAAATTAAACACCCTCTGTCCGAACTTTTTGTGGTATTGGGGCTGGGGCCTTCTCCGGCCTGCCTGGTCGTAGAGATAGAAGCCGTTTTCCGCAGGCCAGTATAAATTATCCCTGAACTGCTGCCATTCATTGCCGATTTCAGCGGCCCTGCCGAGAATCCGCGCCAGCATCTCAAAATCCATCAAACCACCTATATCGACACCTGCAGCGCCTATGGCCTTATACATGGCCACCTGCTGGGCGGCCCGTTCGAGGTGCTGGTCAACGGTTTCAGAACAGACCTTTTCCAAAAGCGCATCGCTGACGAAACAGCCTGTCAGCTTTATGTCGTGCATGAGCCGTGGGGCGGGAGTAAGACTGCTCAAAAGATACACGTTACCGATTATGGGTACGTCGAGGGCGTTTTCTGGCAGATACTGAAAAAGCTCGAGGGACTTTTTCCAGTCCCAGCCTACCTGTGTGATAAAAAACTTCGCACCCGCGGTAATTTTTTTCTCCATCTTGTAGTACTGCTGCATCACGGAAGCCTCGGTGTACTTGAAAGGTGAAACCGCAGCACCCGGGAAAAACGGATAAACATCTTCGAGCTTGTCGGGGGAGGCTTTTATAAAAAATTCGTGGTTGATATAGTCGATTAACTGCAGCAGCTGTACCGACTCCAGCTCGAAAACACCTTTGGCTTTGGCTGGTTTATCTCCGGTCAGCGCCAGTACAGATTCGACGCCGGCACTGCGAAGGCCCATCAAAGAGCTGACTATCATGTCTGCATTGTGGTCTTTGCAGGTAATATGCGGGACAAAATCAAGGCCACCGAGTAATTCCTGCCGGGTTATGCGTGCAAGCAGTTCGCGGGGTTCTATATTGGCAGCACCGCTGGGGTTCTGCGGGGCCGTGACAGCGGCAAAATCGAAGGCATCGGTCGGCCAAGCGGGGCCCTGTGTTTTGTATGCGCGGAGGAATTTTTCGACCGGCGCAAAGCTGAAATTGGGTCCGCCCGTCAACTCCGCTACAACGATAAAGCCGGATTTGTTTTGCAATTTGTCAGCCAGTTTTTGCTTTTGCATCGTCGCGGTCAATCTCCATAAAAATATCTTAATTCATCGTGCCGTCCTGATATTTTATATCACATCCGCGGCAGAATATATAACCTTTGCCGGTAAAGATTTATACCACAGCAAAGCTCTTTGGCGGTATCATATTGCCTGAACACGGTCAGCCGGCAAACATTGCGGTTTTGTGGATAACCTGTTGATAATTTCAAGTCCGCCTTTAACTACTGCTGTTACATAGGTTATAAAACCCATGCAAAACTTATGCCAACGGCCATTGGGATTATCCCAAAAAGCCTATGCCCGCGTCTGCGGAGCCGTCATAACTTATTTCCCAAGAAGACTTTACGCTAAAGGACAAAACGGCATTTTCATATTATCCACAGCCGGCCAACAACGGGCCAATTGTATGCTTAAACTGTCTGCAATTTTCCGGGCTGTGCGTGCGGAATCGGCTGGCGGTGGATAATTCGCAGAAAAAACCGGTTCAAGAGCCTGTATCCAACAACCGAACAGGGCCGCTTTCAGCCGAACCGGCCTGTTATTTTAAACGCGACCAAAGCCCTGGGCGGTACAGCAACTTCCAATTTACGACTGCCATGACGCAAACGCACCTGCGCATCGAACGGCAGAACAAGCGATTCTTTGACCTTCAGGCGATTGGCAAATTCAAGCCTGCCTGTAACAGGCTCATTGTTAAAATTTTCAACAACTATACAGTCGCTGCCAAAAAGGTAAAGACCTACATTATTGGGCGCGTAAAATTTCATGCCAAAGGGTTCAAGCAGTTTATTGCGAACAGCTGCCAGTTGTTCCGGTGTCAGTTTAAGCAGATTCTTCGGGTCACCATTAACAGGCAAAATGGTCGGATTGTCACCGGTGAATTTCACGCCTTGCGATTCCAATGCCCTGGCTAAGGTGTCGGTAACCGCAACGGGCCTGCCGGTGTCGAGCATTTGCCTGAGTTTGTCTGTGAAGGCGGGGTCTTTGAGCGCATGTATTGAAAAGAAGGCGGCCTTGGCGTCAGGGTAAATTTGTGCACAAGGTACCAGCGGCAGGCCCAGCATACCGGCAAAACTCAGGACGTATTCTTCGTTCTGGGCGTCGCTGCCGGGGGGCTTGGGTACAATAATGCCCCTGACTGGTTTGTCTTTCACCAGGGCAGCCAGCCTGAACAGGCCGGGCAGTTCACTGCGGAATTTCTCAACATTGGCGGGATTATTTCCATCGTGCAAATGGCCGTAAGAAAACAAGAACAACTCTTCGGCGCCGCCGAGGACCGTCTGCCGGGCCTGTTCCACATAGGTGTGTTCGGTGGTATCAATAGAGTCGAACCAGCCGCCGGCGGTCTTGGCGCCGCCTATGCCACCCAGCCAACGCATAATGTAATAGGCCTGATACTGAACCTTCCTGTCTTTGCGAGGGCCGTCGTAATCGCGGGTTTCGGTGCCGATGTATATTTTGTCGTACAGCGATGTTTGGCCAATGACATCATAACCGTGATTGTGAAACTGCTCGTACCAAAGGGGATATTTGATAATAACCTTCACACGGGGATTTACTGCCCTGGCCAGCGCTAAAATATAGTCGGCGCTTATGCTGTTCATAAGAGCGCATCGATAATCGCTCCAGGATTTTTGGCCGCGAGCCTGCTGACACTGCTGACATTCACAGTCGGTGAAAAGAAAATCATCTATCATAATCTCATCGAACATAGACGCCGTGTGCCTGAAAATATTCTCAAGCTGCTGCCGGGTACTGTTATCGGTGTAACATGAGATTAACTTCCAGCCGGTGGAAATTTTTCCCACGCCGGTGGTAGTAACACAGCCGGAGACTTCAAAGCCCTCGGCGGCAAATCGTGATTTGGCAACGGTAATGAGTTTTTTTTCGGCGGGGAAACCGTTTCTGTAAGTTTCAAGATATACGTGGGTTACGCCGGTATTCCTGCACCAGTTCATCGCGGTGGCGATGTCGTTGTCTGTGGAAAGGTATTTGTGTACGTCGTGAGCGGTAAAGAGCGTGGCGACTTTGAGAACAGGTTTTTTTTCGTTTGCCAAAGACCATAAAGATTGCCGGGTACAGCCGCAAACAGCTAAAAAGACTGCTATAAAAGCCCAAACCGTAAAACGCACAAGAACCCTTAGCTTAAAAACCATTACGAATCTCCTTATTCTTCTACGCCGTAGCCTGAGGTTTAGCGAAATCGGCAATTCTGTTTTTGAGCGCCCGGCAATTGGCAGCAGGGTCGCCTCCAGCAGTCACCGCTGAGCAGACTGCGATTGCGTTGACACCTGCAGCCAGTACCTGCTCAACATTCTCGAGTGTTATTCCGCCGACAGCTACAGCGGCGATGCCGGTATCGGCCAAAATACCTTTTGCCTCAGTGAGGTACCCAGGACCGACAGGTTTAACCTTCGGTTTTGTGGGCGTTGCAAAGACCGGCCCCAAAGCGACGTAGGTGGGCATCTGCCGGCAACTGTTTTGCAGTTCTGCCAACGAATGGGTAGTGCTGCCGATAATCAAAGGTGTCAATTGCAGTTTGCGGGCCTGCTCTACGGGTAAATCGTGGCTGCCGAGATGGACTCCATCGGCGCCAACAGCGGCAGCGATGTCGGCCCTGTCGTTTATAATGCTCAGAACGGGGGCGGAGTTACAAATTTTGACAAATTCGCGCGCGATGGCGAAAAATTTATTGTCTTCGATTGCCTTTGCTCTCAGTTGAATGCAGTCTGCGCCGCCTTTTATACAGCAGTAAGTCAGAGAAATGACCTCAGCCGGCAGGGAGCTGCTGATGATTACGTACAGGCGAACGCGGCTGAACTTTTCAGCAGTATCACTGCAAATGAGTATATCTTTTTCAAGCGTATAAGCATCGTATCGCAGATTCTCGATTCTCTGCGCCAAAGCGGCGTCGAGTGTTTGAACTGTCTCGGAAAGGACCCTTAAAGCCTCAGTGAGGCGTTTACAGGCGGCAACGAGGCAATCTTTGAGATTGGCACGAGTAATTGCGCCTTCGACAGTCGAACCAAGGCCGATATCGCCGAGCGTATCCCTGCTGCAGAGGAGCTTGGCGGTGTCCAGGGAGGCTATCATCGCTGAAAGGCGATGCCTGATTTGTTTTGCGCGTTCGGTGAGGGTCTTTGAATTGAGGGCAAACCTTGCGAAGTCCTCGATTACACGGGCCGCTTCGCGGGCGCGGTTGAAGTTGGCGTCGATAATCCTGTAAGTGCAGCGCTGCATAACAGGTGCTATTATATGTTCGGCAATGGTGTTTAAGTAGGGAAAACCTGGTGATAACCATTGAAATCGTTTGGATATTCAGGCCTGAAAAGGTAAACGGAGTCGTCCCTCCTCCGGAACGACCCCGCACCGTATTAAAACAAAACCAGTTTTGCAGGGCGTTGTACGCCCGTAACACTGATTTTGGCGTAGATTGGGGCGGATTCATCCTCCTGTTTTATTCAGTTTTAGGATGTCCGCCCAATATGAGCAACTTAATGCCAAAAAGAAAAAGCTAAGCAAAGGTTGTGCCAAAAAACAGCGGGCAAGAGAAAATCCACGGCGGGCGAGCCTAAGCATTTGCTAAAAAGGCGGTTACATCGGCATATCAATTGTATTAATGATAACAAGGCAACTAACGTATTTATCGGCGTGTTGATTTTGTTCAACATGCCGACCGCCGACTTGACCCATTTTACCAGCGCAGACGGATTAATTGTTAGGTCAGACAGGTACTTGCGGGAACGTTTACGGAATACAACGTACTCGTGTTTTCAAATCAACACGAAACACTAATTTTTTTGTGCCGGCCGATACCTGGCTGAGCACACCCGGCCATCCCATCGACAATGCCAGGAACCATAAAATACATTTTCCCCCGTCTGCCGGCGACCTGCATTGAACATACTGTCCCTTCGCCAACGAGTAATGTCCTTGACAATTTCCCCGGTTTGCGATGCGGTCAACTCAAACCTGTTTTTCTCCGCCGGGTCGGCAGACAAATCGAATGCTGTTGCCATTTTCCCGGCAGGGTTGTAAATGAACTTGCGGTCTTTTTCAACAAAACCAGCGGGGCTTTCGCTCATCCAGCCGGAGAAATAAACTCTCCGCTGACCAGGGACCGCGCACAGTGCATCAAGCCCGTCAAAACCAGCAGAACCGACGTCAAAACCCAAAAGAGCCAATTGGGTCGGGACTAAATCTATACTGCTGACGGCAGCGTTGACCTTTTTGCCGGGCGGTACCAGGGTCGGCGCGCGAATAAGCCAGGGAATGCGCAGTGCCTCGTCAAAAGGAATGCGTTCATGGCCAAGCAGGCCATGCTCACCGAATGCCTCTCCGTGGTCACCAATAATACAAAAGACGGTGTTGTCGGTTAGCCCAAGCAAAGCAAGCTGTTTATCAAAGGCTTCTATGAATGCATCGGTGTAGGCGATTGACTGGCGATAACGGTCTATGGGCTGGTCGGCAGGTTTAGCAAACCATTTGGGCACTTCGTAGGGGTCGTGGGTAATAGAACAAAGTGCCGTCAGTAAAAACGGCCTGTCGTCAGACTTTATCCAGTTAACAATGCCTTTTAACATCAGAAATTCATCGCAGCCGAGATAACCGATAAAGCCGTTAGGGTCACTTAAGTCTTCTCTGGCAAAAAAGTTGTCAAAGCCGAGGTTATGCACAAGGCTTGGCCGTGCCTCGAAGTTTCCCTTGGCCGACTGGAAAAAGGCGGTTCGGAAATTCATCTGACGACCAAGAATTGTGGCAATGCTCATATAGGGCTTTGTCGCGGGCACGGCCTCTGCAAGGTCCTGCGAAACAGAGGGAAACCGTCCGGTCAGAAGACTAAACAGGGCCTTGGTAGTATGTGTAACCGTAGCACGGGCATTGGTGAATTCGACGCCCTGGCCGGCAATTTTCAAAAGGTATGGCGTTAAATTGCTGTCCGCATAAGCCAGAGAGGTATAGGCGTATTGTACGCCTTCGAGAACAATTATCACTACATTGTGGTTTACCAGTGGTTGTGCGTGTGCGGCTGGAATTGTCATTTCATCAAGTGCGGGTACTCTGCGGGCGCTTTGGGCAGAGGCGAGTTTGTTTTCGCGGCGGCCGCTGCCGAAAAGCAGGTTTGTTACAGCGGTCAACTGACAGTTGTATCGAAGATGCTCTCCGGCAATCTGCGTCGAAGTGCGCGCGGGCCTGAAACTACCGAGAAAAACAAACGTAAGGACGATTCCGGCAGAAATTACTGTTTTTACCAAGAAGGGTTCCTGCCTGTAAACCGGCAGGGCCGGCCTTGCAAGGACAAAAAAGAAAAAAACAAGCGCTACGGCACTCGGTACCAGAAGAACGGCTGCAGTGGCGGGCATTTTCAGCAGATTTATAAAAATAATGGCCAGAGAATTCAGCGGGTCGCGAAACAACGGCAGCAGCACAGTCGGCAATATCTGGGTACCGGTCCTTATAAGCCAGCCGGCATTCATCACCGACCAGGTGCACACGACAGCAGCAAAAATAAGAACCATACGAAACACGTATTTGCGAGGCCAAAGAAAACAACACGCGGCCAGTACAAGCTCGACAGCCAAAAGCACAGAGATGTCAGCAGTTACCCACCAAAAGTACTCGTTGACACAGTCCACACGAAAACAGTGAAATAACTTTACCCCCAGGGTACAAAACAAAGCGCCGAGTATAATGACACTGTGTGCGCGAACACCCAGAAAGGCATATACGGTACGAGTAAAATAAAGCCGTACCTGCCCGAGGCTGTCTGGAAACCGACGAATATTCATAGCGCCATCAAGATACACAAAGCAGCTTTAGATAGCAAGAAGGTTGCGCCACTAATTATCGACAGGTAAAATACGGTAACGACCCTACGGCAGTAAACTTGCCAGGACATACTCCAAAGGTAATTCGGCATAGCAGATTGTAGTGTCGGCGGCGCCGTAATAGATACCCAGTTTGTTATCATCGTAGAGCAGGCCGCATGTGAAAATGGTGTTGCCGAAAAATCCCTTTTTCTCATAATCGCAATCCGGCTCAAGTATGGGTTTCGCGGTCCTTGCAAGAACGCGCCAGGGTTGTTCAGTATCCAGCAGTACCGCGCCGAGACAATAGCGATTGTTGCGGTCGGCGGCGTGATAAACTTCCAGCCAGCCGTGCGCGGTCTTGACAGGAACGGCGCCGGCGCCGACTTTCCGGTCTTCCCAGCCGTTGGGACGCTGCCCAATCAAAATACGGTGATTGCCCCAGCAGAGCAAATCAGCCGATTCGGCAAGCCAGATTTGATAGTTGTTAAACAGCGGTGAAACGGGCCTGTGCAGCGCATAATACTTATCGCCGATTTTCTCAGGGAAAAGCGCCACGTCCTTGTTGTCCGGGCAGAATATCACGCCATGACGCTGGAAGTTCACAAAGTCTTTGGTCGATGCCAGACAGGCAGTCATACCCATAGAAGATACGGCGACATAAGTTATGTAGTATGTATCACCGATAAGAGTAATGCGCGGGTCCTCAAGGCCAAAGGTCTCATAAGCGTTGGCCGGCTTCAAAGAAGGTGCGGGTTCAATCCGGAAATTGATGCCGTTCGTACTTTCGGCCAGTCTGAGGTGCGAAATGGAAGTCAGGTAAGTCCCGGCGGCAGTTACTATCAGTCTGGGGTCGGAAAAATCAGTTTCGGCATCGTCTTTTTCGAACTCTTTGAGGGTGATGCTGTCGCTTTCTGCGTCGTAAAAGGCGGCTAAAACCACATCGGAACGCTTACTGAGAGGTCTTTCGGCCACTCTAAGCAGCAGAAGTATGCGGTCGTGAAAGCGGGCCACGCCGGCATTAAAGACCCCGATAACTTCAAAGTCGTCCCTGGAAGGCTTTATATCTTTTGGCTGGATTACAGGATTATAAGGACATCTGGCTATCGACATAAAACAGCTCCCCTGCGATAACGGATTTAACGCTTGCCCAAATACAGACAGGTCTTAAAATATAGTTGCCGGCTGCGGCGATTGCAAGCATTTGTCAACGACCGCCTTATGAGCGAAATTTTGTCAATAATTCCAAAGATTAAAAGGCAGGGATGCCTGATGATATGTGTCACTGTCATGATTGCGGCATTTACCAGTGCAGCATCGGGTCAGGAACCGGCAATGAGCCTTATTCCGCAGCCTGCCCACATACGGGCGCGGGAGGGCGTATTTACCTTAACAGCAGATACCGTTATTGTCACCACGGGCAACACAAGAGACATTGGGCAGTACCTGGCGGAACTGCTTGAACCTGCAACCGGTTTCAAACTTGATGTCACAGAATC
>DATKWV010000122.1:0-11664 GCA_035529405.1 Sedimentisphaerales bacterium
AGCGGAACCACCGCCGCCTGCCGGCGTGCTGAGCAGCTTGCTGTTGAGTACGGTGCATTGAAAGCGGTCCCGCTGCAGGTCGCCGGCGCTTTTCATACGGACTTTATGTCCCCCGCCGCCGAACAGCTAAGGATTGCCTTAGCAAAGTGCTCGATTCGCGACCCTGGTGACATCCGCATTATTGCCAATATCGATGGCCACTATTATACAAGCGCCGCTGATATTGCTGAGGGCCTGATAAAGCAGTTGACTAATCCTGTGCTTTGGCACAAATGTATGCAGACGCTGCTTGATGACGGTGTCGAGGTTTTTTATGAGGTTGGCCCAGGCAGGGTCCTGACCGGCCTGATGAAAAGAATAAGCCGAAAAACACAGGTTATTAACGTAAGCACCCTTGACCCGCTTAACGCCCTGCTGAATCCGTGACGGCTGCCGGGAATTGTTTGGGCTCGCCGTTAAGGTCAACCATCAAGGTCAGAATTATATGTGGCCGCCGGCAGCAGATACGTCGTGGTCCTGGTTCTTGTTGCACAATGGGGGGTATTTATAATATTTTTGCGATATTGGCGGTTTTTTTCTTAATCCCTGCCATAAATGCTGGTAATATGAGAGGGGGTATCAATGAATCGCGTAGAGTTGTGGTATTTGTTTAATGGTGCTGGTTAAAAGGTGAACGCGCAACATCAGGGGCCCTGCTGTTATGGGTACCCAGGCACGGCCGTCGGTCGGCCAAACCAAGAGATTGAACGAGGAAATACATTTTTCGGAAAATATTTGTGAAGGAATACCTTTCAGATGCTGGCGACCGATTTTGTTTATGAGTTTATAAAACATCCGTCAAGGGTGGGAACGCTTACCCAAAGCTCAAGGTTTCTTGCGCGTGCAATTGCGCAGCAGATTAACGGCAGTTCGCATGTTATCGAATTCGGACCGGGAATGGGGGCAGTGACAACCGAAATTCTAAAACGCCTGCCCGCACACGGCAGGCTGACGTGTTTTGAAATAAACCCCTGTTTTTGTCATTATTTATCAAGGATAAACGACCCGCGGTTAAGAATTATTAACGACGACGCCAGAAACTGCGAAAAATATGTTCATAATTTAGACTGCATCGTTTCGGGTCTTCCCCTGGTGCTGCTGAACAAGTCCGCCAGGGAAGAAATTCTTGCCATATCGCGCAAATCGAAGAGATTTATTCAGCTTCAATACTCCCCTGTACTGGCTGAGACGGTTAAAACGTATTTTTCAGATGTAAAGGTTAGTTTTACACTGTTAAATTTTCCTCCTGCTTTTGTTTACGTGTGCACAAGTCCTCAGCCGAGGGTTGCCGGTAAAATCAGGTCGCTGCATTAAGTCAGCTCTTGCAGCATGAACCGTAGAAAGGTATATCACTTATGCCCGACACACTGACCGTAACAATTATCTTTATAGTGACGGCGACCTTTGTGGCAGCATTTGCCCGCAGGAAAAGCAGGGATAAATGCCTGAAGGACTTTTGCGGTTACAAGGTTACTTTGGAACAGACCGCGGGAAAGACCGTCTGGGGCAAATTACGCATCGAGCATACCGGGCTTGAGCTGGTTTATGATGACGCCCACAGCGACAGCCATGAAAAATCCAGCTACATCCTTTACAAGCAGGAATATTCAAATATTCAGGCGTTAATACGCTTCCACGACCAGCTCAGCGACAGTGACAAGGCCAGAAGGGACAAAGACCTTGGCAATACTTACCATCCCGGCTTTTTCAGGCGGCTGGGGCGGAAACTGAAAAGCATCTTTAAGATAGTCAGGGATTCGGTTATGGAAGTAATCAATGTGCTGGTCAGCCACGCAAAGAAAACCACACCGGCAGGAACTATGCTTACCAGCCAGGACAAATACGTCTCGCAGATGAAACAGGAGTTGATAAGCTCCGTGGGCACCTCTTACGAGCCTCTGCTGGAACGGCATATCGGCCAGATGGTCGTGCTTGAACTGGTCAAGGGCGATACAGTATTCGAATTTCCCGGTGTATTGAAGGACTATACCTCGGAATTTATCGAGCTTATGGATGTCGATTACAGGCTGGGGCAATCCGACCAGCCTGGCAAAGCTGATATTGTTGTGCTGCGAAACTACGGAATAGTCCGGCACCTTGCTGAATAAGGCGGCGGTTCTTTTAGCGGCAAGTGACCCGAAAACCGGCTTCTATAAGTTATCGACCTTCTCAAGCTCGGCCCTGAGTCTTGGCAAGGCCGCGGGATAGTTGCTACGGATGAATTCAACAAGTTTTTCCCGTACAAGGCAGCGGAGATTCCAGGCCTTTGAGGCATCAGCGGCGCTCATTAGCGCTCTTAGCTCTATGGTTCGCTCGCTTGTATTAGTAACCTGCAGCACGCATACCTTCCGGTCCCAATCCTCGCTGGCATCGAGAATGGCCTTAAGTTCCTGCCTGACCTTGTCAACCGGCACAGTATAGTCCACATAAATATAGACGGTGCCGAGTATGTCCGCGGAGGTTCGCGTCCAGTTTTGAAAAGGCCGTTCGATAAAATACGTAATGGGCACCACCAGGCGTCTCAAATCCCATATTTTGACTACCACGTAGGTTAAAGTTATCTCCTCTATCCTGCCCCATTCGTTTTCGACTATGACAACATCGTCGATGCGAATCGGCTGGCTAAACGCAATCTGCAGGCCGGCGATGAAGGTACCTATGGTTTTCTGTGCAGCCATACCCACCACAATACCGATTATTCCAGCCGAAGCGAGGATTGTAGTGCCGAGCTGGCGAACCTTGTCAAAGGTCATCAGGGCCGTGGATAAGGCCAGTATAAACACAACCACTGTTACTATGCGTTTTAGAACCCGCAGCTGTGTATGTATTTTTCTGGCCCGCAAATTATCCTTCATATCGATGCTGAAGCGGTCCAGTACATAATCATCCAAAACATAGGTGCTTTTTATTAAAAGCCAGGCAACCAGAAAGATTAAAATCAAGCTGGATATATGCACGCAAAAGCCGGTAAGACGGTCGGGAATGCCGAACAATGGCAGCACAAGGGCAATAGCAATCAAAACCATAATCCACCGCGCAGGCGGTCCGAAGTATTTCGCGACGGACTGGTAGATTTTGATTTCAGTGCGTCGAGACAGGCCCTTGAGGATTCTGAAAACAACGTAATGCAAGGTCAATGCCGCGAATATCGCAGCGGCCGCAATTGCCGACAACAACGCCAGCCGGTACCAGTTCTGAAAAACAGCACAAATAAATTCTCCGCCCATAGCTACACCTTCCGAGTCAATCAATATAATTCAATCAGGTTCAAGATACGCCAGGCCAAACGGCCCTGTGGCATTCAATTATCAGGATACGCCCCGTTGGGTGGTATGGCAACCGTCCTGCGCAGGCGTCATCGATGTGCTATTATAATTGTCGCACCGGCAGCGACAACATATTTCCATCTGCTCGGACGCTGCGCGTACCGCAGGCGTGCATATCCGTTTATGGGCAAATATAACCATCTGTCTGGCAATAACTTACAGCGACTCGGGGCTTCGGAAGCCGGTTTTTGCACCGCCCTTTCGGTGGCTGTGCACATTAGCGGCAAAGGCCACAGGCCTGACAAAAAGCAGCGACAAAAAAAATTGGCCGCTTGCAAAAATGAATTTCAAAACTACAATTTAGTTTGCGACATCATTATAGGGGCCGGTTCGGAGAGCTTAGGAAAATTCGTGCAACAGCCGGGATTTAATTTTAGCAAAGGTATTCGTCGTGAAAAGCAACCATTGTATCTTGGTGTGTGTCAGCCTTCTGACCTGTGTAATTGTCGGCTGCGATTCCGTGACCGACCAAGAGACCTTCGGAATGACAAACAGGGATTACAATTTTATCCCTGACAACACTGATGCAAATCAACAGCTTATCTTACTGCCGCACCTGAGCGAGGATTCCACTGTTTCGGACTATCTAACTTATGCTGCATTGAACAACGCCGGTCTTTGGGCGGCTTTCAATGACTGGAAAGCGGCCCTGGAGCAGGTGCCGCAGGTTAAATCCCTTCCGGACCCGAAATTCAACTACAGATATTTCATAGAACAGGTCGAGACACGGGTAGGAGCTCAGAAACAGTCCTTCGGTATCACACAGATGTTTCCCTGGTTTGATAAGCTGAAATTGAGAGCCGATTCGGCCGCGGATGCCGCCGATGCCCAAAGACAGCGATACCAGGCAGTGAAACTGAAGGTTTTCTTTGAGGTCAAGCATATTTATTACGAATATTATTATCTCGGCCGTGCAGTTTCAATTGTCGAAGAAAACATTCAGTTGATGAAGAATTTCGAGTCCGTCACCCGGACACGGTACAAAGCTGCGTTGGGCACGGCTTCCGATTTAATCCGTGCTCAGGTCGAACTTGGAAAGCTCGAGGACAGAGTCAAAAGTCTCAAAGACCTGCAAGGCCCCGTCACTGCCAGGCTCAACGCGGCGTTGAACCGCCCTGCCGAGGCCGCACTTGCGCGGCCCCGACAGATTGAAGACGAAAGTGTTTTATTTACCGACCGCGAATTGCTTGATTCGCTGGCGGGTTCCAATCCGCATTTGGCAGCGATTCAATCCGAGATAGCAGAGGACAAGGCGGGAATTGCACTGGCAAGGAAGGAATATTTTCCCGACATTACGCTGGGCGTGGATTTTATTGATACCGCAGACTCAATCAGCGCTGTGGGCCCGCGTGACAGCGGCCAGGACGCGTTGATTGCGATGTTTTCAGTAAATTTGCCTGTCTGGAGAGAAAAGCTCGACGCGGGCCTAAGACAGGCCCGGAATAAATATCAGGCGACCTTGCGCAAAAAAACCCAAGAGCTTAACACGCTCAATGCGCAGCTGAAGCTGGCGACTTATTCGTTCCGTGACGCCGAACGCAAAATAAATCTTTATCGCGATACCCTGCTGCCGAAGGCGATTGAATCCGTCAAAACCAATGAGGCCTCATTCAGGGCCGGTCAAAATACTCTGCTCGACCTTATAGACGCCCAGCGGGTGATGCTCGAGTTTGAGCTGGCCTACGAGCGAGCGCTGTCGAACAAGGCACAGCATCTTGCCGAGCTGGAAATGCTGGTCGGAAAAGAAATCCCGCGAACAGCAGAGGCCGACTTTGGCAAAGACGTATCCGAGCCTAAAGGCAATTTTAATAACTAAATCAGCAAAGCCCTTATGGTTGAAAAGGCCTGAACATTTATTATGAATGTACCCGCAACAAAATTCAGTAAATTGCTGCGCCGCTGGAAACTGATACTTGCCATCACCGCAGGCATATTTGTCGGGTATGTACTGCGCTGGGGCCTTGCCCCCGCGCAGATGGCACACACGGAACATATTGTCACAGCGCCACAGCCTCAGGAACACGAAGCCGCAGCCTTATGGACCTGCTCAATGCATCCCCAGATTCGAATGCCGAAACCCGGCTTGTGCCCCATATGTAATATGAAGCTGATTGCTGTTCGCCGCCAAGAGGATGATATGACCGGCGGTATGCGAGAATTTACCACCAGCGAATACGCCAAAGCCCTGATGGACATTGAAACAAGCGCCGTTGAACGAAAGTTTGTAACCGCTGAGATTCGCATGGTGGGCAAGGTCGAATACGACGAAACCAGATTCGGGTATATAACCGCGTGGGTACCCGGCCGGCTGGACCGGCTGTATGTCGATTACACCGGCATTTCTGTCAGAAAAGGCCAGCACATGGTTGACCTGTACAGCCCTGAACTGCTCAGTGCCCAGGAAGAACTCATCCAGGCAATCGATGCTGTTCGCAGCATAAGCGCCGGCACTTCGGCTATCGTTCGCGAAGTTACATTGGGTACACAGCAGGCCGCCAGAGAAAAACTGCGATTACTGGGTCTGACAGCCGAACAGGTCTCGGAGATTGAAAGAAGCCGTACAGTCTCCGAGCATATTACAATATATTCGCCCGCCAGTGGAACCGTTATCCACAAAAACGCTCAGGAAGGTATGTACGTGGACACGGGTACGCGTATTTATACGGTCGCTGACCTTACGCATGTATGGGTGAAACTGGATGCTTATGAGTCGGAGCTGCAGTGGCTGCGATACGGCCAGGACGTGGAGTTTACGACGGTTTCTTACCCTGGCCGGGTATTTACAGGCAGTATATCGTTTATAGACCCAGTGCTTAGCGCGGTAACACGAACAATTAAAATACGTGTGAACGTACCCAACCCCGATGGAACGTTGAAACCGGAAATGTTTGTTAAGGCCGTAGTAAAAACACAGATTGCCGCGGGGGGTAAGGTTATGGACCCAAAGGTTGCGGGAAAATGGATATGTCCCATGCATCCTTCAATTATAAAAAACAAGCCGGGCATATGTGACATCTGCGAAATGCCGCTTGTTGGCACGGAGTCGCTCGGATATGTCAGCGCAGATTCCGATATTTCCGAAAAACCATTGGTCATCCCCGCCTCAGCGGCGCTGGTGACCGGCACAAGAGCAATTGTCTATGTCGAACTTACAGACAGGGATAAACCAACCTACGAAGGCAGAGAAATTGTACTCGGGCCGCGAGCGGGCAATTATTACATCGTGCACAGCGGCTTAAAAGAGGGCGAACGGGTCGTAACAAAAGGAAATTTTAAAATAGACAGTGCCCTGCAAATCCAGGCCAGACCCAGCATGATGTCCCCCGAAGGCGGCGGCCCGGCAGCCACACACCTCCACGGCGGCCACGCCCCAACACCTCAAGCCGCAACTGATATGCCCAGCCAAACCGCTCTGGCGGCAGAATCACTCAAACAGCTCAACGCCGTGCTGGCTGCATCACAGGCGGTTAGACAGTCTTTCAGCAACCAGGACGTTCCTCAAATACGGCTGGCTTTTACCGAACTGGAAAAAGCTGTCAAAGATGTGGATATGAAATTGCTGCAGGGTCATTTTCATATACTGTGGATGGAAATCTCGATGCGACTGAATAACGATTGCTTCGAAGGAAAACATGCCAGGACCATGCCGGAGGCCCTGAGAATAAACGAATCCTTAAAGGCAAACATTGACAGCCTTAAATCAAACTTCGGTTTGGTGCATGCGCCGCTTAAGGGGCTTTCGAAACCTTTAATTTTACCTGCAAACGATTAATCTCAAACAAAACATTACAGCACATTATTATTATGACTGAAAACTATGCGCAATTGACGGTTGAGCAGAAATCGTTTGTTGGCCGGATTCTGAGATTCTGCCTGACAAATAAGCTTTTAGTTGCATTGATAGTGCTTTTTACAGCCGCAGCCGGTATTTACGTGGCTCCGTTTGACTGGGAACTGAAAGGTTTTCCCCGCAACCCTGTGCCCACCGATGCTATCCCGGACATCGGAGAAAACCAGCAGATTGTATTTACCGAATGGATGGGCCGGTCGCCGCAGGATGTCGAAGACCAGATAAGTTACCCGCTGACGATTTCACTGCTGGGTGTGCCTGGGGTAAAAACGATTCGAAGCTATTCCTTTTTCGGCTTTTCAAGCATTTATATAATCTTCAAGGAAAAAGTTGACTTCTACTGGTCTCGCAGCCGTGTTCTCGAAAAGCTAAACAGCCTGCCTGCAGGCACACTGCCGGAGGACGTTCAGCCAGTGCTTGGCCCCGATGCCACTGCTTTAGGACAGATTTACTGGTACAGCCTCGAAGGCCGTGACGCCAATGACAAGCCCACAGGCGGCTGGGACCTTGAAGAACTTCGCACAATACAGGACTGGTATGTACGTTATGGGCTGCTTTCTGCAGACGGGGTCAGTGAAGTTGCATCGGTAGGCGGATTTGTTCGCGAATACCAGGTCGATGTTGACCCTGATGCCATGCGGGCTTACAACGTTACACTTGGTGAAATCTCTGCTGCGGTGAAAGGCTCAAATATAGACGTCGGCGCAAAAAGTATCGAGTTGAATCGCGTGGAGTATTTCATCAGAAGCATCGGATTTATAAAGAACACTGCCGACATCGAAAACAGCGTGATAAAGGTTAATGAAAATGTGCCTGTAAGTATCGGCAATGTTGCAACAGTTACACTCGGCCCGGCGTTGCGGCGAGGCGCGCTGGACAAGGACGGGGCCGAAGCTGTCGGCGGCGTGGTTGTTGCCCGCTACGGCCAAAACCCGCTGGCCGTTATCAAAAATGTCAAACAAAAAATCAAAGACATTTCTGCCGGCCTGCCGGCAAAGGTCGTGATTGATGATTCAGCAGTAAGTCCCCAAATGGTGACAGAGTTTGCAGCGGCCGGTGGTTTCGAGGCTTACCGCAACGGCCAAATCAATCACCATGGCTGGCTGAACTACCTGAGCACCACCCCGGGACAGCAATGGCCTCCCTGGGTCAATATCAGCCGGGTTACGGTTGTTCCGTTCTACGACCGAACGCAGCTTATCTACGAAACTCTCGGAACGCTCAATGACGCCCTCGCACAGGAAATCCTGATAACCTGTATTGTAGTGATTCTCATGGTTATGCATCTGCGCAGCAGTGTGCTCATAGCGGGTATGCTGCCCCTGGCTGTTTTATTATGCTTTATCGCAATGAAGTATTTCCGGGTAGATGCGAATATCGTAGCGTTATCCGGCATTGCCATAGCAATCGGCACTATGGTAGATATGGGTATCGTTATCTCCGAAAACATATTGCGCCACCTCGAGAAGGCACCGCCCGATGCGCCGAGACTTGAGGTGGTTCATCGTGCAGCCAGTGAAGTCGCAGCTGCCGTTGTTACCGCCGTGGCTACCACGGTAATAAGTTTTCTGCCGGTTTTTACAATGATTGGTGCAGAGGGCAAGCTCTTCAAGCCGCTGGCTTTTACCAAAACCTTCGCATTGGCTGCTTCAATTTTGATAGCCCTTACAGTCATCCCCCCCGCGGCACTGGTGCTTTTCTCGGCAAGGATTTCAAGCAGAAAGTTACGCTATATATTTTACGGCATTATCGGCCTGGCAGCAATTGCCGTTGTCGTCCGTGGAATTATCATAGGCTCTTTTGCCATCGGATTCGGCGGCGTAGTTCTTTTGCTGTTCGCGGCTTACGGTTTCACCGAGTTCAAAATTCCCGAACGCCTTAAAGAAAAGATACCGACACTTGCTAACATACTAATAGTTATCTTTGTCGGCATTGTCTTGAGTATCTATTGGGAACCTTTGGGCGCACAACGCGGACTTGTGCGCAATTTTATTTTCGTTGCGGTACTGGTGGGTTCGCTTGTCATATTTTTCTGGTTGTTTGGCCTTGTGTACCCGACGGTTTTGCGATGGGCTTTAGCACATAAAAACATGTTTCTCTCTGTCGTTATGTTTATCCTTCTTTTTGGCCTGATGTCATGGCTGGGTTTTGCAAAATTATTCGCCTGGATTCCCGTCACAGCTGAAAAAGCAGGCCTTGACCAGAGCAAAATACGCTCGAGAACCTTCTGGGTAAAGGCCGACGAGAAATTCCCCGGCCTGGGCAGGGAATTCATGCCCCCGCTGGACGAAGGCTCTTTCCTGTATATGCCCACAACAATGGTCCACGCCTCCATAGGCGAGTCTATGGATATACTGGCAAAACAGGATATCGCTTTTGGTAATATTCCCGAGATTGACACGGTTGCAGGCAAAATAGGTCGAGTCGAAAGTCCACTTGACCCCGCACCGATTTCAATGATTGAAACTGTCATAAACTATACCAGCGAATACAAAACTGATAAGGCCGGGCGGCGAATCAGGTATCGTTACGACAAAGCAAAGAATGAATTTGTACGGGACAACAACGGCGAACTTATACCGGATTCCGACGGGCGCCCGTTCAGACAATGGCGAGAGCACATAAAGAGTCCCGATGACATCTGGGATGAAATCGTCAAAGCCGGCGAGATTCCCGGTACAACTTCAGCTCCCAGACTTCAGCCTATTGCCGCAAGGATTGTTATGCTCCAAAGCGGTATGCGCGCTCCTATGGGTATCAAGATAAAAGGTCCCACGCTTGAAACAATCGAAGCCGTCGCCCTTGAAATTGAACAATTCCTGAAAGAAGTTCCCGGTGTTGAACCTGCTGCGGTTATTGCTGACAGAATTGTGGGCAAGCCTTACCTGGAAATTGTACCCGACAGAAAAGCAATTGCCAGGTATGGCGTGAAAATACGCGATTTTCAGGATGTCGTGGAGGTCGCTATAGGTGGCAAAAAGATTACTACTACCGTTGAAGGCAGAGAACGATTTGGCGTTCGTGTAAGATATCAGCGCCAACTGCGAGACCAGGTCGAGACTATGGGAAAGATTCTTGTACCGGCAAAAGGCGGCAGACAGCAAATTCCAATCACCGAACTTGCAGAAATCCGCTACGTTCGTGGACCACAGGTTATAAAGAGCGAGGACACGTTCCTGACCGGCTATGTTCTTTTCGACATGAGAGCCGGCAATGCAGAAGTGGACGTGGTCGAGCAATGCCAGCGGTATCTGCAAAGTAAAACAGACACCGGAGAACTTATCCTGCCTGCCGGTGTCAGCTACACTTTCGCAGGAACCTATGAGAATCAGCTCAGGGCACGGAAAAAGCTGGCTGTGGTATTACCGATGGCACTGTTTTTGATTTTTCTGATTCTGTATTTTCAGTTCAAATCGATTGCTACTACATTCCTGGTTTTTTCAGGGATATTTGTGGCCTGGGCGGGAGGTTTCATACTCATCTGGCTGTATGGTCAGCCGTGGTTTTTGAATTTTTCGGTTTTTGGCGTAGGTATGCGGCAGCTTTTCCAGGTACATCCAATCAATCTCAGTGTCGCGGTATGGGTAGGATTTCTGGCCTTGTTCGGCATCGCCAGCGATAATGGCGTTATTCAATGTACGTATTTGAACCAGGTTTTCCGACAGCAAAAGCCCGCGTCAATACAGCAGATACGTGATGCGACAATTGTCGCCGCCCGGCGCAGGCTCAGGCCCTGTCTGATGACTTCAGCGACAACGATTCTGGCCCTTATACCCGTGCTTACGTCCGTCGGGCGCGGCAGTGACGTGATGGTTCCTATGGCCATTCCATCCTTCGGCGGCATGCTGGTTGTTCTTATCAGCATATTCGTGGTACCAATACTTTATTGCGAGGTCAAAGAATTTAATCTGGCAGGGACAGTGCCGCACAAACAGCTTAACAACACAGTTTGAGCCATAACCCAGCTAATTTTCTTGCAGTCTGCCGTTCAAGCAGGTAGTATAATTACAGTTTTTCAGTTGTTGCGCCTGTAGCTCAATTGGATAGAGCGTCGGTCTACGGAACCGAAGGTTGCAGGTTCGAGTCCCGCCAGGCGTGGTTGTTTTTGAGCCTGTGTCAGTTGATGACATCGGCTCTTTTTTTGTTCCTAACTCTACCACTTGCAAAGGCTTAACGTTCCCACTGTTTTGCTCACAGCGACTCTTGTGTTGCTCTTCACCAAAGCCAATTGAAGACATCGAATTACAATCAAAGTCGGATTTTTTTGCAAGTTTTTTGTAAGCGCCATCGACCGAGTATCTTTTCTTAGCGGTAAAACAGCCGGTTTTTTGTTTTTGGTGTATCCTGCTTCAACTGTAACAGTCAGGTTTTCAAAATCAAAAGATGACTTCTTCAGGCTTTTAAGTTCATCACGCCTCTGCCCTGTTTCTGCGGCCAAACGATATAATA
>DATKWV010000123.1:0-17233 GCA_035529405.1 Sedimentisphaerales bacterium
ATGCACAATACCGGCCAGACCGGGGGTACCGCAGACGCCGATATTGACGCACCCGAGGCCTGGGACATAGCAACCGGAAGCCGCGAAATTGTCGTGGCTGTCATTGACACCGGTGTTGATTATATGCATCAGGACCTGGCAGCGAATATGTGGGTGAATGAAGCTGAGTTGAACGGGACGCCGGGTGTTGACGACGATGGTAACGGTTACGTGGACGACATATACGGCTACGACTTCTACAATAACGACGGCAACCCTATGGATGACCATTTTCACGGCACACATTGTGCCGGTACAATCGGAGCCGTGGGTGACAACGCCACAGGAGTGGCAGGGGTGTGCTGGAAGGTACGGATAATGGCGGTTAAGTTTCTCAGTTCCTTTGGCAGCGGCTGGACGGAAGATGCAATCGCAAGCGTGCAATACTCCACACTTATGGGCGCGAATTTATCCAGCAATTCGTGGGGCGGCGGCGGGTACAGCCAGGCGCTTAAGGACGCCATAGACGCCGCGGGAGCAGCGGGTATGCTGTTCGTGGCAGCGGCGGGCAACAGCAGTGCTAACACCGATGTCAACCCGCACTATCCCTCAAGTTACACCAGTGACAGCTTAATATCCGTTATGGCCACGGATAAGTATGACAATAGGTCTTCCTTTTCAAACTATGGGCCTGTGTCTGTTGACCTCGGTGCCCCCGGCAGCGACATTTTAAGCTGCCAGCCCGGAAACAGATACCAGTACCTCGACGGTACATCAATGGCCACCCCGCACGTAGCGGGGGCCTGTGCGCTGCTGTGGTCGATGAATCCGGCAATGGGTAATCAGGAGGTCAAGGATATCCTTTTATCAACGGTGGATGAGACTTTGCCCGGGCTTTGCGTGTCCGGGGGAAGGCTCAATCTGCACAAGGCGATTTTGGAAACCAATGCACCCTGGATAGAACTGCAGCCGGAATCCGGCACAGTCAGCCCCGCAGGCTCCAATGATATAAATGTAACCTTTAATGCAGTTGGCCTGGAGCCGGGTTTGTATCAGGCTGAGATTATGATTATCTCAAGCGACCCGTGCAGTCCAAGACTTGTGCCGGTAACTATGGTAGTTACCCCTGATGACTTGAGTGTTAGCCCGGTTGAGGGTTTTGAAGCAAGCGGCAGCGAAGGCGGACCATTCGAACCGCAGTGTATGGTCTATACGTTGACAAACATTGGTGACCAGACTGTGAACTGGACAACTCTCGAAGTTGAAAGCTGGCTTGATATAAGCCCATACCAGGGAACACTGGGGCCGGGCCAGGCAGTGGATGTAAATGTATGTATTTCATCCGATGCCGATTTGCTCGACCCGAATCTTTACACAGAAATGTTAACATTTAAAAACACCGATAGCAACAGTATTAAGCCGCGTGCGGTCGTGCTGGTGGTAAAACCGCCGGATTGTTTCACCGAATCCTTCGGTGACAGCGGAAGCGATTTATCCGGGTATATGCTTACCTTCAGCCCTGACGGCTCAGTGGCCTGCTATGAAGCCTGTCGGGAAATGGTCGATATATTTCCGACAGACCCCAATGGTGGTACTTTTGCCCCGCTTTGGGACGATGATTACGTAGAGGTGGTCCTCAGTGACAACAAGTATATCTGGTTCTATGAAACAACCTATGACCGCTTTTATATCGGCAGCAACGGCTATATTACATTCGGCGGCGGTGACACCGAGTATGATGCTTCGCTGGAAAACCATTTTAATATGCCCCGCATATCCGCCCTGTTCTGCGACCTTGCGCCGCTGCACAACCACTGCATATCGTACAGGCAGTTTGAAGACCGCGTAGCGGTAACATTTCAAGGCCTGCCGGTTTACGGAGACAAAACCGCCACCAACAGCTTCCAGATTGAGATGTTCTTTGCGGATGGAACCATAAGTATTACCTGGCTGGATGTTGCAAAGGCGCCGGCGGTTGCGGGATTGTCGCGGGGCAGGGGACTGCCGCCGGTCTTCTTCGAGCAAAGCGACTTAAACAGGTATGCTCCATGCCGGCCTTTCTGTGACCTTGATAAAGATTATACAGTCAACTTCGCTGATATGATGGTCTTCGCCGAGCATTGGCTGGATTTGGATTGTGCCATTCCTTACTGGTGCACACAGACCGATATAGACCGCAGCACTGCCGTTGATTTCGGTGATTTTGCCTGGTGTGCAGCCAACTGGCTTGTAAGAGAAGAGTGGTGGTTAGGGCCGGTCTCTCACTGGAAGTTCGACGAAGGCCAGGGCGAAATAGCTTATGATTCAGCAGGCAACAACGACGGCACTATTTACGGCGCCGCCTGGACAACCGGCAAAATAGGCGACTACGCATTAGAATTCGATGGTGGTAACGACTATGTTGGCGCGGACATAGGAACTACTTCCGGTCCGGTTACTTACGCATTCTGGTTTAATACGGACCAGCTCAGTGTCACAAAAAGAATAGTTACAAGAGACTGGACTAACGGCGGAAGTTTCGGGACACTCCAGCAAGGCGGCGAGGTAAAAGCTGTATTCGGATTAGCCAATGGAACACAGGGACCTACCTTAATCGGCGGTGCGATTTCAACCGACGTTTGGTATCATGCTGCCTGCGTTTTTGACGGCTCAAGCGTTGCATTATATGTTAATGGTTCTTTGAAGGACATACAGAGCCAGGCCTCTATCCTGACAGATTCAAATATTCTGCGGATTGGTGCAGACCCTTACTATTATTTTGATGGGGCAATTGACGATGTTCGGCTGTATGACCGTGCTTTATCCGCTGAAGAAATCCGGCGGCTTTACCAGGAGGGTGGCGGGCCAAAGGCGTCGAACCCCGACCCGTCTGACGGCGCATACGATGTTGACCCGAATGCTGTTTTAACCTGGTGGCCGGGTAAGGGTGCCCTTTCGCACGATGTGTACCTCGGCAGCGCTTTTGACGATGTCAACGATGCCAACACGGGTTCGACCGAGTATATGGGCAACTATGATGTGAACAGCTTCGACCCCTGCGGCCTCGATTTGGAAACCACATACTACTGGCGTGTCGATGAGGTCGGTGACTTCAATACGTATAAGGGTAATGTCTGGAGCTTTACCACGATGTACCCTGTTGAGCCTAATCTTCTGAGCTGGTGGAAGTTTGACGAAGGTCAGGGCGGCATAGCATACGATTCTGCAGGTGACAACGACGGGACTATATATGGTGCTGCCTGGACCGCAGGAAAAATTGGTGATTATGCCCTGGCTTTCGACGGTTTGAATGATTATGTAGGTGCCGATGTAGGAACTACATCCGGTCCGGTTACTTACGCATTCTGGTTTAAGACAGACCAGCTCAGTGTCACAAAAAGAATAGTTACAAGAAACTGGACTAACGGCGGAAGCTTCGGGACGCTTCATCAGGGCGGCGAGGTGAAAGCAATATTCAGATTAGGCAATGGAACACAAGGTGCTACATTAATCGGGGGGGCGATTTCAACTAATGTATGGTACCATGCAGCATGTGTTTTTGACGGCTCAAATGTTGTATTATATGTTGACGGTTCTTTGAAGGATATGCAGAGTCAGGCGTCTATCCTGACCGATTCGAACATCATCAGGATTGGTGCCGAGATCTACGGAGGTACTAACTTCTATTTCGATGGTGTAATTGACGAGATTCGTCTGTATAACCGTGCTCTAACCGAAGGAGAAATCCAGCAGCTTTATCAACAGGGATTATAGATTCAGCATTGTCGATTGGAATCTCAGTTTGACAACCATAATGAGAAACCAGGGTTAGCGGCTTAATACACCGCTGACCCTTTTTTATGACCGCTTTATTACCGGTTTTTCGTTTGCTTGAGAACGCAAAATATCTTATACTAAAACCGAATTATTTACCTAATTCGGGACGCTAAACTGTACGATAAGAAATCAAAACGTTGCTGAGGCGGTGCAATATATGGCTGACCGAGAAAATTTCTGTGAAAACATGCGTTGCGGCGATAATCCGGCACTGCTGAGGTGGTTTATTTTCGTTGCGGTTCTGGGCATATGCGGCTTTTGTTCCGCTGACACCGTTGTTCTCAGGGAAGGCCAGCAGCTTACCGGCAAAATCCTCGCAGACAGGCAAAACCTGCTCTACCTCGATGTAGGCATAGACGTTCTGCGTATTCCCAGGGATTCCATACTCGAGTATGAGTACACAGAAGATTTTTCCGGTAAAGACACGCAATCCGACACACCGCCCTTACCGCAAACCGGCAGGTTATACGCAACCGGCAGCGGCGGGAAAATGAGCATCGAAAAATGCGTTGAAACGGTCTCCGAGGCGGTTGTTAAAATTTCCACGCCTGCGGCGATGGGTTCCGGCTTTTTCATTAACGACCAGGGATACCTCATAACCAATTATCACGTAATAGAAAGGGAAACAAGGATAGAAGTTACCGTCTTCGAAAAGGCGGAAAACGGCTTTGAAAAGACCAATTTCAAGAAAGTCAAAATAGAGGCGATTAACCCATTCGTTGACCTTGCTTTATTGAAGGTCGAAGACCTCGGGGACAAAAAGGTCAAATACGCACCTCTGGGCGACATTGACAGCCTGCGAGTCGGCCAGAGCGTTTTCGCCGTCGGCAATCCTCTCGGTCTGGAGCGGACCGTAACAAACGGCGTTATCAGCACCATCAACAGGGCCTTTGAGGGCCTTGTCTATATTCAGACAAACGCCGACATCAATCCCGGCAACTCAGGCGGACCTTTATTCAATCTCGCCGGCGAGGTCATCGGCGTTACCAATATGGGATATATATTTCTCGGAGGACTGGGTTTTGCAATTCCTGTCGATTATGTCAGGCACTTCCTGGATAACCGTGATGCGTTCGCATACGACAAGGACAACCCCAATACCGGGTTCAGGTATCTTCAGCCCGGGCGCAGAACAAATAAAAAAACGCCTGAACTTTTCGATTGACAGCCGACAGAAAAAATCTTGCTCGGCATCGGCAAGAATATGACATTACTTAAGGAAGTGTAAAAAGTGAAGAATATAACATCACACGCGCACAAATTCAAAAAGTTGGATTCGATAATTGTTGTTGTACTTGCAGTGTTGACCTGCTGCGGGCCGGTGGGCGCAGCGACGCTGCCGCCGACGGCTGCCCTGATGCCGCCGGAAACGGCCCTGCTGGTAAACACCGAAAATTTCTCTGTGCTTAAAACGCACTTTGAGCAAACCAGCATGTATAAACTCTGCCAGGACCCTGCCATGGCTGCCTTTGTCAAAAACGCGAAAACAAAATGGCAGGAAAAAATCAGAAAAACCAACAACGACATCATAAAAGCCGTTTTCGATTCCGGGCTGCTGCCGCAGGGCAAGGCTGCTTTTGCGCTGGTGCTCAACAAACGTGCAATGGACGCAAATGAGCCTGTAAGTTTGTTCCTCGCTCAGTGGGGGCACAATACCGATGCAATAAAGCAAAGTATTGACAAAACGGTGGCAGAAGCCGTCAGCAAAGGCTTCGGCCAGAAAAACGAGAATTACCAGGGCGTTAAAATCACAACTTTAATCGCAGGCCCTGACCCCGCGCAGACCGCCAGTTCCGCTTATACGCTTAGTTATTGCTTTCTTGACGATTGTCTCATAGGCTCAAGTGACCTCGATTGTGTCAAATTCGTAATCGCACATATCAAATCGGCTGCCAGTATCACGCTCGCTGGGGACCTCGACTATATAAATTGCATGGGGTCTGTCGGAACCGGTGGTGATGTCAGTGTGTATGTCAACATAAAACAGATTATCAAGACAGTTATAGCCGATGATACAACCGGCAAGGCCAAAACAACCATAGCGAATCTCGGCGTCGATAACGTAGCGGCCTTTGCTGGTTCCGTCAGGGTGGCCGACAGCCCAAGTACCGCCTGCAGGGCAAAGGCTGTTTTGAAAACCAGCGGCGTCAGAAAAGGTGTCTGCAAAATGCTGGAGATGGCGGCAGGAAGTATCACTGTGCCGCGATTTGTCCCTGCTTCAGTCTGTTCAGCGACCTTTTGGAATTTCGACATCAAAAACGCCTACACCGAGCTTGCTTCTATTGTCAGCAGTTTCAGCCCGATGGCGGGTATGCTTATGTATATGCCCCTGGTGCCGTCGGGCCCGGACGCCCAGGTACCCCTGACACTCAAAGACATAATCGACCATCTTGGTTCCCAGATTATTATCACGCGAGCAGTCAACAAACCAGTCACGCCGAGTTCCCAGCCCACACAGGAAACACTGGTGGCTGTGGCCGTTAACAACCGCGATGCCTTGACAAGGTCGCTTTCCCGGCTGCACAGTCAGTTGCTGGCAGCGAATAAACCCGACGCCAGACGCGAACTGCTGGGCCATACAATCTACTTAGTTGACTCCATTCCCCCTTTATTTATGGCGCCCGGCCAGAAAGTCCCGATGCAGTCATTGGCCGGGCCTACTGAACAGCAAAAACAGGTTCTGGCTTTTACTGTCACCGATACGCACCTTATTTGCGGTGCCGAACCCGTGGTCGAGCGCGCGGTGCGGTCTCTTAGCAGTACTGATTCCGTGTCTTTGGCTTCCGCAAAGTGGTTCAATAACGCAAAAAGTGCCATCCCCTCGGTCGTGGGTGTTGCGGCCCTCGAGGATAGCCAGGCGATGACTGAGGTGCTGTGGTCTGTACTCAGGCAGGGCGTAAAAGACCCCGCCATCACTGTGCCAGCGATTGCCGGCCCAGCTGATGTTTTTGGCCCCCGGTTCTTTACCGAACTCTTTGACTTTACACTCTTACCGGATTTTGCCGCAGTACAAAAGTATTTCGGCCTGACTGCCTTTTACGGATTGACAAGACCGGACAGTCTCTACTTTGAGTACAAGTATCTTGTCCCTGCCGGAGGTCAGTGATACGCTCTTCTTTGCCGGCTGCGTGACTAATTTGTATTTACAAGCGCTCTTGCCCGCATCCAGTCGGCACACCGTATCGGCCAGTTGGCAACCGCACCGCCTCTTATACCAAGCCCGTATCCGTGTCCTCCTGATTGGTAAATGTGTAGTTCGGCAGGGACGTTCGCTTTCTGCAAAGCCAGGTAGAAATTCACGCTGCGCTCCGGCGGCATGGACGAATCGTCGCTGCTGCAGAACAGAAAACTCGGCGGTGTCCTGGCTGTTACCTGCGTTTGATCGGACAATTCCGCTGCGCCGTAGCCGAGAATCATAAAGTCGGGCCGACAGCTGGCCTTGTCGATGGCGTCTTTGGCTTCGTAGGCGTTTTCCTGAAAGCTTGTGCCCAGAAGCGAAGCAAGGTGGGCGCCCGCCGAAAAACCGATTATCCCTATTTTATTCGGGTCCACATCCCATTCTTTTGCACGGCTGCGAACCATTCTTACCGCCCGTTGCGCATCCTGCAGCGGCGTCGGAGGCGAGTAGTGAGGACGAAGCCGGTACTTCAGTACAAACGCAGCCGCACCCAGCGAGTTCACCCACCTCGCCACATCGTAGCCTTCCTTGTCTATGGCAAGGTGAGTGTATGCGCCGCCCGGACATATAATAACTCCTGAACGCGCGGCGCCGCTTTTCTTCGGCAGGTAAACCGTCACGGACGGCCTATGGACATTACTGACACTGCGGTCGATAATCGTTTCGCTGCGATTGACAATTTCCTCGACCTCATTGTTACCGAAACCTTCCGAGCCCGGAGCGCCATCGGGCCAGAGCAATTCGACTTTGGGTCGATTATACCGCTTCAGGAACCAGTCCCCGAATTGCTCGACAGTACCCTCGAAAAATAACAGTTCCCCGCGAATAGTTGCACTTTGCCCGGGTTCAAGGTCGGGGAAATAAGGGTCGGCGTGAAGGCACGGATGTTCAGGATTACACACAAGCGAATACGTATCGTCGTACCAGCTCAGCGCCACAAGCTGCTGTTGCGTATTGGAGACTGTTACCATAACAGGTAAGTCCGCAGCAGGGGGGCCGCTTCGCCACCCCAGACGAAACCGGCCGCTTTGACGACCCTCCGCAAGGGCCTTATCGTAAGCCTGCCAGCCCGATTCGGCTGTGTGCACAAACTTGTTGTCTGCCGTAAACTCCGAAAATTCCTTCACCGCGCGTAAATACGCGCACGTCTGCAGTTTGATATTCCTCAGCGTGGCTTTACTGCCGTTCTCGATATAGAGTTCCAGCAAAGCACCTGTCGAATCACTGTTTTTTACCACCGAGCCCGCAAACTTTATCGCGTTGGCAAGGGTGCGTTCGTAGGATATTCCACCGGGTATGGTCTGCCATTGGACTTTCGGTAAATCCGGAAATACAACCGGAAATTTGGGGCTGACGTGACTGAGATAAAGCAGCCCGGAGTCTGTAAATATTGCCTCCGGAAAGTCCAGCCACACATAGTCCCTGCAGGGCCACGGCGGGCTAATCCACGCTATTTGCTCGAACGCACAGTGCGGACGCCACTGGCCCGGAAGGATACGGATTCCTGTATAAGGCAGGTCAGCAGCGGATACGCTGCGGCAGATACCGGTAATAAGGGTAATGACAGCCAAAAATACTTTGACACATTTGCCAGCTTTGATACCGGTCATTATACATCCCTCCTGAAAGCGGCAGGTGTGCTTTAGCCGCCCCCGTTTTTCTTAATGGATTACTTTATTAAGCGGATAAGTAATTATACCCGATGCACCGGCACGCTTCAATGCCGGCACAAGGCGCCGCTCGACTTCACTTTCGATAATCACCTCTACCGCCGCATACTTGGAATCGGCAAGGTTTGAGATGGTCGGACTTTTCTCAGCAGGCAGCAGTTTCAGTACCCGCTGCAGGTCGCTTTGCCTGACGTTCATCTTCAGCCCGACTCTTGTTCTGGCATCGATGGCTGCCTTGAGCAGTATGAATATGTTTTCTATCTTTTGCCGTTTGAGTTTGTTCTGCCAGGATTTTTTGTTGGCGATAAATCTGGTCGTGGAGTTGATAACCGTGTCTATGATTCGCAGGTTATTGGCCCGCAGCGATGAGCCCGTTTCGGTAAGTTCCACTATGGCATCGACCAGCCGTGCCTTCACTTCCGTAGCGCCCCAGCTGAATTCCACTTTGGCCCTGATGTTTTTCTTTTTGAAATATTTTGTTGTTACGTTTACCAGCTCGGTTGCAACTATACCGCCGTCCAACTGTTCGGGTTTTTTCACCGCTGATTCGTTGGGGACCACCAGGACCCATCTGGCCGGCTCAGCCGTTGCCTTGCTGTAAACAAGTTCGCCGACTTCAATCACATCACAGCCGTTCTCCATTATCCAGTCGTAACCGGTTATACCGGCGTCCAGAACACCGTCGGCAACATATCGGCTCATCTCCTGGGCGCGCAGCATCGTCAGAGCAATCTCCGAATCGTCTATACGCGGCTGGTAGTTCCTGTCAGAATCGAAAATAGTCAGCCCCGCCCTGTTGAACAATTCAATCGTTGGTTTTTGAAGACTGCCGACCGGGATACCCAGTTTCAATATTTCATTTGCCATACTAAAGTATCATCCCTTTCCTGTTTAGGTTTTTGCCCGCTTTGTGGTTTTTGGCTTACGAACCGTTTTCTTTTTGAGCATACTGCTTTTATCCGGTTCGGTGTGTGCTCGCAGCAGTGCGTAAAACTGGTACGCGTCCTTTGCGGGAATCTGCCTGGTCAGAAACCCCTGTATTTCCTGCTGGTCTGCCTGGGGATGAACAAGCGCCTCTTTCTTGAGATATTCCGTCGTTTTGGCTGTCAACGGTATGGCGTGACCCGCCAGCGACGTGAGCATACAGTAATCAACCACAAAGTCGCTTACTGCCTCAACTTTTGCCAAAACCTGTTTGGCCTGTCGCTTGCCGATTGTCCGCAGTGTCTCCAGGCTGACCGTATTATACATATTAAATACCGAACCCAAAGCCGCCGTAAGCCGCGACGCTATATCCGGGGCAAGTGCTGTGTCCTGGCCTAATACCTCCGCGATTTCATCAGTCTCCGAAAGCCGCAGTTCGTTAAAATCAACGAAGTACTCCGACAGTCTGCGAAACGCGCATTCCGTTTGGTCGATTGTGTTATGCTCACTGATGATGGCATAAACCATTGCCTGGAGTATATCGTTATACTGGACCTTTTGGGGTTTGGCATACTCTGATTTCAGCCGCCGGTATAATTTATGCACATTTTCCGAATACTGCCTGCTGTTTTTCATAAAAAACCCTGTGACATATAATGCCTTGACCGCCGGCTTTGGGCCCGAATCTGACCTGCGCTGCCTGATTCAGTCGCCGCTGTTTTCAGCGGAATCTTTTTCCTCCATCTCGTCGGCCATATCGTCTATCAAATTTATCGTTTCCAGAGTTTTCTTGAACTTGTCATCTCTGTGGAACCGAAGACTCGGGCAGAATTTGGAATGCAGCGAACGCGCTACCAGCGATTGTATTCGGCTTCTTGCATGATTTATCGCTGTAAAAGTTTTGTCCTGTGCGGCCTGGTCCTTTCCGAAAAAACTCATATAAACATCGGCATTGCGCAAATCCCCGGCAACGTTAACCGCCGTAACGCTCACAAATGACTCGATACGCGGGTCACCGAGATGATTGGCAACCGCGTCACTGACGGCTTCTGTTATCTGGCGAGCCAGTCTTTCCTGTCGTCTGGTCATGGCATACAGCTATAATTATGTAAGCGTTCTGGCCACCTTTGCCAGTTCATAAAACTCGAAACCATCTCCGTCCTTTACGTCGTCGAATCTTTCCAGCCTGATACCGCACTCAAGACCGGCCTTTACCTCGCTGACGTCATCCTTGAAATGTTTCAGGCTGCCGATGCTCATGTTGTTCCTTATTACGATGCTGTTGCGAATCAGCCTGACCTTGCTGTTCTTGCGCACAACGCCGTCGGTAACATAGCAGCCTGCTATCGTGCCGATTCGTGAAATCTTGAACGTGGTTTTTACAACCGCTCTGCCTACGGGTTTTTCAACAATTTCAGGTTCCAGCAGACCGGCCATCGATTTACGCAGGTCCTCGGTTATGTGATAAATCACATCATAAGTCCTTATTTCCACCCCTTTGGACTCTGCGGACCTGACCACATGCTCTTCAGACGCTACGTTAAACCCGATGATAATTGCGCTCGAAGCTTCCGCCAGCACCACATCACCTTCGGTTATGCCCCCGGGCAGCGCCTGAAGAATCCTGATTTTTACCTCCGCCGCGCTCAGTTCTGCAAGGTATTTTGTCAATACATCCACAGACCCCTGGACGTCGGCGCGGATAATAATATTTAATTCCCGCGTCTTGCCGGCCTCAAGCTGTGCGAATAAGTTATCGAGCGTTACAAGATTGCTCGCGGCCAAAGACACTTCTCTCGAACGTGTGCGCTTTTCATCGGCGGCGGCTTTGGCTTTGTTGATATCGTCCAGGCAGTAAAACCTGTCACTGGCCTGCGGAACATCGTTCAGGCCCGTTATTTCCACCGGCATCGAGCTTTTGGCGACCTTGATACTTTTGCCGTGGCTGTCCCGCAGACTTTTGACTCTGCCGTACGCGGCGCCGGCTAAAACAACATCGCCCCTTGCAAGCTGACCCTCCTTGATAAGCAGTGTTGCCACAGGGCCTCTCTGTGCGGACATTTTGGCTTCCACAACCCAGCCGCTGGCCGGTAGGCTGTCGTCTGCCTGCAACTCCAGCAGTTCAGCTATGTAATCGAGGTGCTCGAGCAAATCGTCGATGCCCTGGCCCGTGACCGCGCTGGTACGCACCACCTCGGTTTGTCCGCCCCATTCCACCGGCGACAGGTCGTGCTCGGCAAACTGGGAATAAATCCGGTTCACGTCACAGCCCGGCAGGTCCGACTTGTTCAACGCAACAATAACCGGTACGTTTGCTGCCTTCGCATGTGATATTGCCTCGATAGTCTGGGGCATCACGCCGTCATTAGCGGCAACCACCAGTACCGCCACATCGGTCATATTGGCGCCGCGGGCACGCATTGCTGTGAACGCCTCATGTCCAGGGGTGTCAAGAAAAGTAACCGTGTGTCCCTTGATATTTACCTGGTAGGCGCCTATGTGCTGTGTTATGCCTCCTGCTTCTCCCGCGGTAACGGCTGTTGACCGTATCTTGTCCAGCAAACTGGTCTTGCCGTGGTCAACGTGCCCAAGCATTGTCGCCACGACCGCTCGCCTGGTAAGGTTATTCCTTTGGCGCTGTCCGAACTCGGTCCGTATCTGCTCTTCCAGGCTGGTTTTGTGCTCTACTATAAGCTCGGTACCTAATTCCAGTGCCACGATTTCGGCAACGTCTGATGCGATTATCTGATTTGCGGTCGCCATGACACCATGCTGCAACAGCTTTTCTATTATTTCGCCTGTCTTAACGGCCATAACAGACGACAACTCCTTTACGGTGACCGGGTCGCTGATAAACGCCTTTCTCGACCGGGCCGGCGCTGCCGCTCCACCGCTGGTTCTGGTGGCGATTTTTCTCGAAGGCCGCAATCGCAATTTCTCGCCCACCGCCGCATCCAGACGCGCCTGCCTTTCTTCAATGTCTCTTTGACGCCACTTACTTACTTTAACCTTGACTTGCGAGCCCCTGTCTTCCGCGGGCTGTCTGCGAGGATGTATTTTCCCCTTGTGTGCCTTTGGTTTTGGCTTTGACTCTTTGGTGCCGGGCAAAGTCGCTGATTTTGCGTTCACCGTATCCGCAAGCAGCGGCTCGGTAACAAGTTCATCAACTGGTTTTTTTCGTTTTGGCCTTGGTCGTGTTTCCGGCTCAGGTTCCTCGATACGGACAACCTCGGGCCCTGTCAGCCGGGCCGGCGCGGGTTTACCCAGCATCGGTCCCGCCGGCATAATCACCGGCGCAGATGCAGCCGCCCCTGGCGGTTCAACCTGCGCACTGACCTGCTGCTGCACCGGCGGTATCTGTAGTTCGGTTATTGCAGATGCTGCTTGTTCAACAACCGGTTCCGCTGGTTTTGTATCAGCCTCTGGCGCTGCGGCCACGGCCTGTTCCTGCACGGCCTGAAGCGTTTCGACGTCCGGTTTGCGCCTCGGTTTTTTTGTTATGCGAACCTTTTCCAGGTTTACCTTTTCGGTGGTTTCAATGGTTGTGATGTTTTCACCGTCGCTGAACCATTCCCGTATAGTTGCCGCAAGACCGGCAGAGATTGTGGACATGTGATTTTTAACGTCCACGTGTTCGTCCTGGCATTTCTTGACAATGGCATCGCTTTTTACCCGAAGCTCCTTTGCCAGAATATATACTCTTGTAATTGCCAAAACAAATCTCCACTTACAATATATGCATATGCACCCTGGCGGCCCAGGTCCTCTTACTGCCGTTTACCTCTGTCCTGACTTTGGCGCCGCAGTAAGTTCTGGGCCTGGGGGGGCTCCTTTATTTGCGAGGCCAGTCTGGCCGCTTCCTCACTTGCGGCACTAACCAGTCGCTCTGCAAGGTCGCCCTTTAATTTCAGCTCGTTAACCAGCGGTTCCACCCCCACATCCTGCAAATCCGGAACCGATATAATCCCCAGTGCGATAAGTTTATCCACAACCGTATCATCAGCCGCTTGCACGCTGCCCACACAGTTTGTTAATTCCTCGATACCCTGATTGTATTCGTTCGGAGTTAGAATGTCGATGTCCCAGCCTGTCAGCCTTGCTGCCAGCCGAACATTCTGCCCGTGCTTGCCTATCGCAAGGCTCAGCTGGTCCTCATTTACTACAACAGTGGCCCTGGCAAGTTCAAAACACAGCGCAATCTCGCTGACCGTCGCCGGCATTAACGAGTTTGTTATCAGCACATGAGACGAATCGTTCCATCGCACAATATCTATTTTTTCTCCGCCAAGCTCCTCGATGATGTTTTTTATCCTGCTGCCTCGAACGCCTACGCACGCGCCCACCGGGTCCACCTTGTCCTCATGCGAGGTAACCGCTACCTTT
Organism: Sedimentisphaerales bacterium; assembly: GCA_035529405.1. Lineage (GTDB taxonomy): Bacteria > Planctomycetota > Phycisphaerae > Sedimentisphaerales > Anaerobacaceae > DATKWV01. The sequence goes on from DATKWV010000123.1 coordinate 13,951, forward strand.
GTTCGATAACCGGCCTCTCGGGCCAATGCCCTGATTTCGATAATATTTTCCGCAACTTCCGGTACCTCAAGTTCGAACAGCCTGCGAATAAAATTCGGGTGGGTCCGCGAAAGAATGATTTTTACCTGGCTGGAAGCCTCTTTAACATCGAGTATCAGGCACCGTATCCTTTCCCCGCTGCGATGCGTCTGGCCCGCTATCTGTTCATTTTTCGGCAGAAAACCCTCTGTGCGATGGTTGAGGTTCACAATCAGTGTCCCGCCCTCGTAGCGAACCACCGTACCGCTTATGATGTCTCCCCTTCTGCGGCTGAATTCTTCCAGGATACTGCTGCGCTCGTCGGCCCTGATTTTCTGTATCATTATCTGTTTGGCGGTCTGTGCCGGAATTCTGCCAAGCTGCCGTATATCTATCTGAACGTCGTCTTTGAACGCTGCCACTTTCCCGCTGGTACGGTCTATATGCACGATTATGTTGCTCTCCGGCTGACCAAAATGCTTCTTCGCCGCCGAAACCATTGCCTCCTCCAAATCCACAAAGATTGATTCCTTGTCGATGTTTTTGTCTCTCGCAATGTTTTCCACAATTCTGGCCAGTTCCTGATTCATTATATTCTCTCTCTTATAAACTAAAAAGTGGAAACCTCATCAGCTTCCACTTCAGCAGAACCACTTAACCGACAGAGGTTGTTTTTTTATACTACATCGTCCGCCTCCCTGCCGAACAACCTTCGCTCGTTTTCCGCCGCTGAAGCAGAAACAGTTATTCCCCGGCTGCCACCTGCCGGGTGAACCGGCAGTGCAAGCATACTGGTACGCTTACCCTGCACTGTATGTCAATCCTGTCAAAACCATCTGCTTAACCTCAAATTCGACTTTGGCAGCCGTTAGTCCTTACAAAACATATCATTATAATTTAATCGACTAATCTGTCAACAACAATAACTTTTTTGGCCAAATTACGTATTTTTGGATAAAATCCGCCGTGTGGCTGCTTACAAACCTCAAATTGCCCGCGAAACCGGTGTTGGCCATGTTTTTTCTCCCCCGTTTCACCTGGCGGTATGCTTATTGATGCCGTTAATACCCATCATCGGTGGAAAGCGCCGCCAAATAAAAAAGTTGACAAGCTCCTGGACCGATGCTAACTTGAACACCGCTTGTTTATCGATACTTTTGGTTCTGTAAAAAACTCATTTACGAAAAGTCTTTTTGGGAGCTGAAAAATGGAATTTCGCTTCAAATCACTTCTGTTATTGTTTTTGACAGGCCTGGTATTTGTTTGCATTTGCCGCCGTGCTGATGCCCAGCCGCAGCAGTCTGTGCCGGTCGTTGACCAGCCTGTACTTTCTTTCCCATACGTTGCCGAAATCATCGGTGACAACGTCCTTGTGCGCTCGGGCCCGGGTTCCAACTATTATGCCTGCGGCAGGCTCAACAGGACAGACCGCGTAAAAGTCGTTGCCGCCAGGTACGACATCTGGTCCCAGGTTGTTCCGCCGGAGGGTACCTTTTCCTGGATTGCCAAGCGATATGTCCGGCGAGACCCCGCTGACCCCGCTGTGGGTATTGTTACCGCTGATGCCGTCAATGTCAGGGCCGGTTCTGATGATGGCAATCCCATTCACTCTACAACCCCTCAGCTCAAGCTCGACACCGGCGGTAAAGTCACGATACTCGGCCAGGACGACGGCGATTATTATAAAATTGTCCCGCCGCCCGGTGCCTATCTTTGGGTAAGTACCCAGTACACAAAGCCCCTCGGCAGCGAAGCTGCTGTTTTGCTTCGGACGCCGCAGGAAGCTGAAGTATCGGTTCTCGATACCCGTGATATTGAGGCTGCGATGCTGCAGAACTACTATACAATCCAGGAGCTTATTGATGCTGAAAAGGCAAAGCCCGTTTCTCAGCAGGACTACACCGCCGCCGAAAAAGCCCTGGCCGCAATCGCCGACAACGAGCAGTCCGGCAAAGCGGGTCGGTACGCGCGCTTTGCGTTGAAGAAAATAGAACGCTGCAAGCTCGCCGCCGCCGCCGCCGGGCAGATACAATCGCAGGATGCGCATTTGCGCAATGTCCTGCAGCGAATCGAAAACGCAAGGCAAACCAACCTCGACAGGATTCAGGACCTCGGCGGTTTTGCCGCGGTAGGGCGGTTCGAGACCAGCGGCATTTACGCTTCCACGGGTGTTCCGCGGTATTACCGAGTAGTTGACGATTCCGGAAAGACACTTTGTTACGCCTTGCCCAGCCCCTCAGCTGCAATGCCTGATTTGTCCGCATCGGTAGGCCGCAAAGTCGGACTTGTCGGAACAATAAAACCCCATCCCGAAATGCCCAGTGCCCTGGTGGAGTTTACAGAAATCACCACACTGAAATAACACTCGGTTGACGGTTTATCAGCTGTCGGGGTTTGCTGTTTGCCGATGTGTGCAGGCAGCCGTTTTCAATTTGCTGCATAGTCTTTCATATTGTACATCCAGTGATTCGGGTCGTTCCATTGGGTTGGCGTCTGGTATGTGGCCCACCACTCTGTGTGCCAGGGCAGTTCCCACAATTGCTTAAGACCTAGTCTCCGCACGGAAAAATCGAGGAAGAATATATTGACCGCTGCGCTGTGACGGTCGATGCAGCAGTTCTTCATTCCGTCGATATGGCCGTTTTCACTGAAATCCCCGTCACACTAGGGCGGCTGGTTGGTGGTCAACGGATAGGCATCTATCCACATAGAGTCGAAAAGCACCGGAATCTGATTTGCATTTTGCTGGTTCAGACCTTTGTACCGGAAGGCGTCGAACGCGGCACCCATAGTACTACCTGCTGGAGGATTACAAATAAAGATATTTATTCCGTAGCTACCGTAGCTGCCCGGCAGGGATACAGGGTACGCACCGGGTCCTCCCTGAAACTTGCCCCAGGCAGAGAACTTGCCGGAGGAGGCTCCCTGAACCATAATTTTACGCGGGGTTACAGCGGTAGGACAGCAAAGCAGGTCATTATTGTCATCGAAATACAGCTTCATTGCGTCAAACCAGCGCTCTCCGGGTTGAACCTTTCTGCCCCCCGGCATCAAGTACCAGCCGGGTGTGAAACCGCCGTCGTTGTCAGCGGCGTACATTGCAAAGACAGCCGCCCACTGCTGCAGGTTCGAGCGGCAGACGAAGTCCTTGGCCCGGTGCCGGCCGGTGGTACTGAGGACCGCAAGATTTGTCCAGAGAAAAGCAATACAGCCCAGAACAACAAAAGCATCTTTTTTGGTAAGGGGTATTCGGGTTTTCATAATG
>DATKWV010000124.1:0-13561 GCA_035529405.1 Sedimentisphaerales bacterium
CCTGCAAAGCAAAGGTGCACTTAGGCAAATATGATGCTGAAAGTTTCGTGACGGCCTTGATTTATCCTGCTGAATACGACAGCGAGGTCAGCACCTGGCTGCTGGACGGCGAATACAGAACCGCCGGCCCTGCCGAAGGCGGTACAGAAGCCGTGCAAAGGTATTACAGCAGCAACGTCGAGATTCTGGAAAGGCACCAGCTTTTCGGCCGGTCACAATACCAAAGCCGTACCGGGACTGAACTGCTGGCCTGCATAAAAACGGCTGTCCAGAGATAACTTTCCGCCGGCAGAATGAAAATGAGCATAAGAATGAACGAACCGCAAATCCGTAAAGGCAGGAAGACCGGCTCTTTGCTCGGTTTTGTCGCAGCGGGCCTGTCGGCCTTCGGTAAGTCACTGCCCAAGCCAGGCACATCCGACCTGAAAAAGGCCGACTTTTGTGCCAGCACACAGCGCATGGGCATTCGCTTTACCGAAAGAATTCGCAGCGTTTTCAGATTCAGATGGCTTAAAAAACTTTAGGCCGGTGAAAACATCTCAAATTGGGGTACTTTATGGCTGATGCTGGTATTATACCCGCGCCCGGAAAAGAGCCGGTACTGAGTGAAAATGCCTTAACAGTGCTTAAAAGCAGGTATTTAATCAAGGACCTGCAGGGCAACTGTGTTGAAACACCGGCACAGATGTTCAGCAGGACCGCCCTTGCGGCCGCTGAGGCTGAAAGCAGGTACTGCGAGCAAAAGGACCGCGTGCGGCACTGGCACAGGCTCTTTTACGACCTTTTGATGTCACTGAAATTTTTACCGAACTCCCCTGCTCTAATGAATGCCGGGCGCAGCCAGATGCTCAGCGCCTGTTTTGTATTACCCATAGAAGACAGCATAGAGGCAATCTTCGAATCGAATAAACAGGCTGCCCTAATCCAGAAGGCCGGGGGCGGTACGGGTTTTTCCTTCGATAAACTAAGACCCACAGGCGACCGGGTAGCGTCCAACGGGGGCACGACCTCCGGGCCTATCAGCTTCTGGCGGGTCTTTTCCGAAACCACAAACGCCATTCAGCAGGGTGCGTTCCGCAGGGGCGCTAATATGGGGATGATGAGCGTTGACCATCCTGACATATTAAAGTTCATATACGCAAAACACAACCTGTCAGCCTTCACCAACTTTAATGTTTCGATAAAGGTCACCGACGACTGGATGAAACAGGTCCTTGCACATTCAGCCAGGTCTAAAACCGCCCCGCCGATACATATAGTCACCAATCCCCGCACCGGCACGCGCTATATGATGCCCCGCAGTATCGATATTGAAAACTATACAATCAGCGACCTGTATGAAATAACCGGCGCCAAACCGCCGGCTGTTAAAACACAGAAATTCTACACCGTCACCGACGTTTGGAAAATGATTATCAGTTCTGCGCTGAAAACCGGCGAACCCGGCCTGGTCTTTATCGACCGAATCAACCGTGATAACCCCACCCCGTCACTTGGCCGCATTGAGTCAACCAATCCCTGCGGCGAACAGCCGCTGCTGGACTTCGAGGCGTGCACACTCGGCAGTATTAACCTCGCCAGATTCGTAAAAACAGATAAGCCGAAGCCCGATATGGATTGGCCCGCACTGGCAAAGACTGTCAAAATGGCCGTGCGATTCCTCGATAATATCGTGGACGTATGCAATTATCCCGTCCGTGAAACGATGCACCTGGCCCAGGCCAACCGCAAGATTGGGCTGGGCGTTATGGGCTTTGCCGACTGTCTGTTTTTGGTGGGTATCGCCTACGACAGTGAGCAGGCAGTCGAATTTGGCGCAACTGTTATGAACTTTATCAACAACCACGCAAGAAAAGCCAGTGCCGAGCTTGCAAACCTGCGAGGCCCGTTCCCAAACTGGAACCAGAGTACCTGGCGTACCCAGAAACGCGGTAAAGTGCGCAACGCCGCTATTACCTGCGTAGCGCCAACCGGCACTATCAGTATTATTGCCGACTGCTCGTGTGGAATTGAGCCGCTGTACTGCCTGGTATTTGTCCGTAATATACTGAACGGCTCAAAAATGCTGCAGGTCAATCCTGTGTTCAGGCAGGCTGCTGAAACGGCAGGTTTTTACAGTAAAAAGCTCGAAAAACAAATCTCCAAAACCGGCTCTATCCGGGATATTTTCCTGATACCGCCTAAAATCCGCAGAATCTTCAAGTGTGCCTACGATATTGACCCCAAATGGCACATCCGTATGCAGGCTGGGTTCCAGCAGCACTGTGATGCCGCCGTCAGCAAGACCATAAACTTTCCCGAAAACGCCACGGTTGCCGATGTGGACAAGGCCTACAAGCTGGCCTACCAGCTGGGCTGCAAGGGCATTACAATTTATCGCCGCCACAGCCGACCAGATGAGCCGATGAGCCTTGACTAAGCCCTTTGGCAGCAATAACTTACAATTGCACCCCCCGCTGAGCCGCCTGTACTGCAATCGTGCAAAAAAACAGCCAAAAATTTTACTTTTTGATTAAAGTGCCCAGCCGATTGGTGCCGATAATCACGAAGAAGCAGAAAAATCGTTTTTCTCCCCTCCGGAAAACATCGAGCAGCCGAACGTTGCCCGATGTTTTCTTTTTTATGCCCGCTTTACGTACCACCTAAAGGCCGCCACTTCCTGCCGTCTGACTCTATAAGGGCGTCGGCCTGTGGGAAACTGTCGTTGCCGGCTGGGTACTCATAAGGCCGGGACGGCTGCTTGTCCCAGGCCTGTAGTACGGGGGCCAGTAATTGCCAGGCGGTGTCCACCGCGTCGAACCTGGCAAAAAGCGTCTGGTCACCCACCATGCAATCCAGAAGCAGCCGCTGGTAGGCCTCGGGCATAGCAACACCGAAAACACGCTTATAATCAAAATTCATGTGCAGCGTGCTCATACAAATCTTGGAGCCCGGCCTTTTGGCCTGGAAGCTCAGTGAAATCCCCTCCTCGGGCTGTATCTGCAGCACAAGCGTATTGGCGGGCATATCCCCAAGCCCCACCGATTCGAACATCGAATGGGGCACCTTCTTGAACGTAATCGCAACCTCGGTATCCTTACAGCTAAGCCTCTTGCCGCTTCGCAGATAAAAAGGTACGTCCTTCCATCGCCAGTTATCTATAAATAACCTGGCTGCCACAAACGTCTCTGTTTTTGAATCGGCCTTTACACCCTGCTCCTGCAGATAGGGCGGCACTTTTTCGGAATCAATAACACCCTGCGTATATTGTCCCCTGACAAGGTCTTTTGACCACGCCTGCAGGGTGAACGGGCGAACCGACCTTAATACCTTGACCTTTTCATCGCGAATACTGTCGGCTTGGAAAGACGTCGGGGCCTCCATCGCCGCAAGAGAAAGCATCTGCAGCACATGATTCTGAAACATGTCCCGCAGTGCGCCGGTGCCGTCGTAGTAGCTGCCCCTGTGCTCGACACCGAGCTTTTCAGCTATGGTAATCTGCACACTGTCGATATAGCTGCGATTCCATACAGGCTCGAAAATCGTGTTGGCGAAACGGAACATCAATATGTTCTGAACCGTCTCTTTGCCCAGATAATGGTCGATGCGGTACACCTGGGACTCATCGAAACACAGGCTGATATTATCGTTCAATCGCCTTGCGCTTTCGGTATCGCAGCCGAAGGGCTTTTCCACCACCAGCCTGACCTGCCCGGTCAAATCCATTTCGTCTTTGCAGCTTAACTTTGCAGCGCCGAGTTTTGCCGCTATGGTGCCGTAAAGTACCGGCGGTACAGCAAGGTAAAAAATCACGCATTCGCTGACTTCGTGTTTTTTGCTTAATTGCCCCACCCGGCTTTTGATATTCTCGTATAATTTTATTTGGTTATAGTCTCCGCTTATGTAATAGAGCATATCACTGAAAGTGTTTATTTGGGCCCCTGTCGCATCCGGGCATTGGCTGCGTATCGCCTCCCGGGCAATTTGCCGAAACTGCGCGTCGGAGAACTCTTTCCTGCCGGCACCGAGCAGAAAGAACTGTTCGCTGAGCAAATCCCGCCTGAACAATTCGAAAATACTGACAAGCAGTTTTCTGCGGGTCAAATCGCCCGATGCCCCGAAAACAACAAACCCGCACGGCCCGGGTCTTATTTCCGCGCAAAGCATCTCAGCCTTGCTTACCGATGGCAGAATCTGCTGCATAACCATTTTACCTCTTTTGTTACTTCGGCCCGACCGGGCACATTTCTGCAGCAATGTTACTGTTCGAGCGGTTGGAACTTTGTCTTTTCACTGCCGCAGTTGGGACAGACCCAGTCTTCGGGCAGCTTTTCAAATGGTGTACCCGGTCGCACCGCTGCCTTGGCATCGCCCACAGCCGGGTCATAAATATAACCGCACACACTGCATTTGTATTTCTTCATTTTTCTTCTCCTGCTGTGCTGTCGCCTGCTTTTACTTCTGTTTTCTGGTACGTGGCTGCCGTTTCCGGCGTCCAGCCGCGCTTGACCTGGCGGTAATAGGCGTAGGTCATAGGCTCTTTGTCGGCCGCAAGCGTTGCGCAGGCCAGAATTCTGCCTATAAATACGGTATGTTTTACCACGTCGATTCTGTCGACAACCTCAGCCTCAAGGAAAGCGACCGTGTTGTCCGTAATTATCGGTGCACCTGTCTGGCCGGTACGGTAATTGACACCTTCAAACTTGTCAATGTCCCTGCCGGAGCGAAACCCGAACCTGCCTATAAACGACATCGGTGTCTGCTGTGATAAAACACAGACACTGAATACCCCGCTTTGGCTTACGTATTCATGCGTCAAACACCCCCTGTTGATACTTACAGCAACGCTTACCGGCTCGGGTGTAACCTGGAAAACGGTATTTAATATACATCCGTTGAGCCTGTCGGCCCGCTTCGAGCCGACTATATACATACCGTAGCTCAAATTAAAAAGTGATTCTTTTTCGAGCATATATGCGCCGCAGCAATCGTATCATTTGCCGCCAAAATCCGGCGTCTGTTATGCCGGCAAAAAGCCGCCGATGCGGTTCAGGACCGTTATATGCCCCATCTCCTCATCGATTATCGAATCGATTTTCTCTTTACCTGCCTTCTGGGGGACAAACTTTTTGATGCCGAGGTAGAAAACAATCGAATCTTTCTCAGCCTGAAGCGCCATTGCCACAATATCAGCAGTGCTCTCGGCGCCTGTGAGCTGTTCGCTGACGTCCCTTCGTATATCGAACACGTGCCCGCCGGCCATCGCCTGAAGGTAAAGGGTCGCCTCGTTTTCAGGGTCGAATACCATAAGCTGCCGCTGCTGGTCTGCAAGCTGTTTTCTCATCTCGGCAAAAATTTGTTCGTGTTCCTTTTCCATATCAGCCAGTTCGTGAAGCATTTCCCTTGCCTCGCGGTCGGAAACGATTGCCCCTGCCCTGTTGTAGAATTTGGCTCCGTTTCTTTCGATTTGTTCAGCCATCTGGAAAATTTCCGCGGCGTTAAAGGTAATACTCATAATACTGCCCCCTTTGAAAATCTGTTAACCTGTAACTGTGCTTTGTCTCGTACTCTTGCGCGATTATTGTCTTAAAGCAGCAAGTCATTTTGCGATGTCTTCAATTTTTCCCCAATACGTTCAGCCGTTCGTTATTTTCCAAACATTCGTTCCAAAAGTCAACACTCCCGGCAGAATTTACCCCGCGCCATGTGTTTATTCGTGTCTTAGTGATTCAATCGGGTCCATATTGGCTGCGCGATAAGCCGGGTACAGGCCGAAGATTACCCCCACCCCCGCACTTATACCGAACGCCAGTACCAGGGAACTGCCTGTAATAACCGTAGGCATATTGCCGAAATACTCTACCAGCATCGGTATTATCGAGCCGACCACGATTCCCATCACACCGCCTGTAAGTGTAAGAAGCAGCGTTTCGGAAAGAAATTGAATAATGATGTCCTTTTTTTGGGCCCCGACGGCCCGGCGAATCCCGATTTCCCGCGTGCGCTCGCTGACCGTGGCCAGCATAATATTCATTATCCCTATACCGCCGACCAGAAGCGATATAGCTGCAATCGAGCCTAAAACAATGCTGAAAATCCGCCGGGTCCTGGCGGCCTCGCGCAAAAGAGCAAGCGGGATTGTTATCTGGTAGTCTTTCTTCTGGTGGCGCCGGTCCAGCAAATCCTGCAGAACCTTCTCGGCGGCAAGGACCTGCTCATTGTCGCCGACCTTGACAATAATCTTCTGCAGTTCGACTTTTGCGGCGCTTCCGCTGCCGCCGCTCATCTGAAAACTGATTTCAGTGAAACGTCGCTGCGCCGTCGTAACCGGGATATAAACATTTCCCGCCACCCCGCCGCCGGTCGTGGACGCCCTGTCTTTGCCGGCAAAACGTCCCGTGCTTTCCTCGATGTCCCTTTGTGCGGCTATGCCGACCACACGATAATAATCACCCCGAATTTGCACATGCCGGCCCATCGGCTCTTCGAATGCAAAAAGCTTTTTTGCAACATCCTCGTCAATAACACAAACCGCAAGCTGGTATTGCAGGTCCATACTGCTTAAAAAACGGCCCTGTATAACCTTAATCGGCGAGGTCTGCGTGTACCACGGGATTGTACCTATGACCTTTACGGCCACGTTGCGCCGCTGATACCGGCACTGCTGGTCGATTATCCGCACAGGTACCGTCACGTCCGTATTTGTCAGGGTATTGTGGATGGATTCGGCATCCGAGTATGTCAGACCGTACTTATCTATTCTTTGAACCTCACCGCGGTCGGCCGCCTCCTCGGGCGGCTTGACCGTCTCGATAATCAGATTCGTACTGCCCAGCCGGGCGATGGCACGCTGGGCGTCCCTGCTGGCTCCCTCGCCTATGGCCAGCATTGCTATTACAGAACACACGCCGAAAACTATTCCCAGAATCGTAAGAACAGACCTCAGCCGGTGCATCCACAGGCTCTTTAGCCCGAGCTTCATTATCCTTTCTGCTCGAAACAACAACATAAGCACTGTCACCTAATTATTAATATCCCGTTCGATTCGCCCGTCCAACAGGTGTATGACCCGCTGGGCCTTGGCCGCTATGGCCGTATCGTGGGTAACGACAATAATGGTTTTGCCCGCCTGGTGTAAACGCTCTAAAATCTGCAGTATCTCGGCACCGCTGGCACTGTCAAGGTTGCCGGTTGGTTCATCACCGAGCACTATGACAGGGTCGTTCGCAAGTGCCCTGGCAATCGCCACCCTCTGCTGCTGGCCTCCGCTTAACTGGAAGGGACGATGCCTGAGCCTGTCACCAAGCCCCACAAGCTCAGCCAGCTCCATCGCGCGCTGTGCGCTTCTGTGCTGCGAAAGACCCTGGTAGAACATCGGAAGCTCGATGTTTTCTGCAACATTAAGCTGGTCTATAAGATTGTACGATTGAAAAATAAATCCTATCTGTCTGCCCCGTATCGCCGACAGTTCGCCATCGTTGAGCTTTGATACATCCGTATCGTGCAGCAGGTATCGCCCGCTTGTGGGTCTGTCTAAACAGCCCAGCAGGTTAAGAAGCGTTGATTTGCCGGAGCCGCTGGGGCCCATAATCGCTATGTACTGACCTTCTTCTATCGCAAAGTCAACATCCCTTAAGGCGTGCACCCCAACCGCACCCAGCTGATATATCTTGCTCAATTTCTCGATGCTGACTACATCCATCGCAGAGGACCTCGGTTTATGATTGTCCCGGCTCTGATTTGACTGCACGCGGCGGACTAAGCAGCACGTTTTCGGCCCCTTCAAGACCGCTTTTTATCTCGACGAAGTCGTCGTTGAACAATCCCGTCTCAACCTCGCGCATCTGCGGCCCGCTGCCGGTATCCACATAACAGACCTTGGCTGCATCCTGAGTGACAACCGATTGTATCGGAACGCTCAAAACATCCTTAAGCTGCTCGATAATCACCTCGACCTTGGCGGTCATTCCCGTTTTAATAAACTCATGAGTGCCTTCGATACTGACATCGGTCGAATAAACCTTTGAGCCCGAGCCGAGACTGAAAAAATCCTGCGGGTCAGCCAGGGGTGATTTCTTCAGCACCTCACCGGTAAAAACCTTATCCGGAAACGCAGCTATGACAATTTTGGTTTTCTGCCCAATTTTAATCTTATCCACCCACGTCTCATGAATCTTTATCTTCACTTTCATCTGCGAAGTGTCGGGTATGGATATAATCTTCTGGCGTTCCCGAACCTCGGCCCCTATCTCAATCGGCCTGTTTCGTCTGGCCCACTCGTCCGTGCTTGATGAATACACCACCTGGCCCGGCGAAGGCGCCTTTATCACACAGGCCTCGACCTGCTTGCGAAGTTTGCTCACCCGCTCGACCTGCAGCAGGTATCTGGCCTTGGTGCTGTCGAGCTTGGCCTGTGCCTGCGCCAGTTTCGAACGCGCACGGGCCTCTATACGTTCCAGTTCTCGTTCGGCTTCCTGGTAGTCGCTGAGCAGTTTTTGCGCCTCTTTGGGAAATTCGTATCTTACAAACAAATCCTTGGCCGTTTCGGCCTTCTGCCAGGCGATGTCCTTTCGCTCTTTATCCAGCTTGTCGGCCTCAAGGTCGTTCTTTGAAACATAGTTCTTGGCTGCAAGCCTCTCCGTCCATTCCAGCTTGCTTTTTGCCAGCTCAATCTCCTGTTTCCGCAGGGAAATATCCCCGTCGAGTTCCCTCAGTCTCTGCAGTGCCTGTCCGCCCAGCTCGGGACTTTCCACCATTTCCGCAATTTTACCCTCCGTGCTTTCGGTGTCCGGTTCCATAGCCAGAATTTTCTCCGTCTCTGTCTGGCCGAGGTATTTCTGCAAATCCATCAGCGAGAATCTGACCTTCAGCACACCCGCCTTGATGTCGCTGTCGTTCTGCTTTTTCTGTATATCAAGTGCCTCTTCGGCTTCGGTATAAGCGGCCTTTTCGTTCAGAAAACTAATTTCCTGCTGGGTCAGTCTTTCCTGTATTTCTGAGGAATCCAGCTCCACCAGCACCTTGCCGTTGTTAACATCTTCCGGCGTAATCATTGTTCCCTCATCGACCAGAGTGATTATGGTGGTTCGGCCTTCGACCTCGGACTTGATGTCCTGTGCATTTAGGGCTTCGATACTGCCGTTTTCGGTAACGCTTATAGTCAGGTCGCCTCTTCGTACCGCAAACAGACCCGTCCCGCCGCCCGAAGACCCTGACTTTACGTCCTTGTTGCCGAAAAATACAAAACCGGCCACACCCCCAGCCATCAACACCAGAACCAGTATCCCAACACCCCATTTGCCCAGGCTTTTCTTGTCGTCTGCGCCGCTATTTTGTAAAATTGTTTTTTTCATCCTGCCTCTATTTTACCAGCCACATCCCGTCAGGCCTTACCTGCAGAATACCAACATCCCGGAAAAAGGTCAATTTGGCAGTGGCATGTTTTATAAGTGCCGCCGTTAAGCTATTCTGCGCCGCTAAAAGGTCGTCCTGAGCCTCCAGCAGGTCACGGGCCCAGGTACGCCCTGCGTCCAGCAGCATTGTTGTGCTCTCGACCCGGTCCTGGGCCAGCTTTACGCTGTTTTGTTGTATCTGGTAAAGCTGGGCGCTTTCCTTTAATTGCCGGTACGCATCGCGCACCTGCAGTTTTATAATATCCAGTTGTTCTTCGTACTGCCGCTGCTGCTGCTGTAATTCTATCAACTTCCCTCTATAGGCGTTCCGCTGCAGTTTGCGGTCCAGCGGCAAATCCGCCTCAAGGGCCGCCCCGTATCTGCCCTGGTGAAACCGCAGCCTGCTGAAATCCGTTTCAGGTGTTGAATCTACGTTCAAATCGCCTGTGAGGTCAAGTTGCGGCCCAAGTCCCTCCTGGGCCAATATGACCTTTCGTACCACGTCATCGATCCTGTCAGCGGTGTTGGCCAGGTCCAGCCGTTCGAGAAGAGCCGTCTCAATCGCCTCGACAACCGTATAGTCCGGTTCGCTTACACCAGTCTTTTCCAGCGCCCCAAGCTCATTCTGGTCCAGTTCTATATCCGCATCTGTCGGTAAAGCAAGCTGCAGCTTGAAGGCATCGAGCTGCTGCTGGTAACTTTGAACGGCAGATACGTAATTGTCCCTTGCAGTAAGTACCCTCTGCTGGGCCTGGTCAACCTCAAAAAGCGTTTTGCGCCCGGCTTTGGCCTCCCATTCGAGCCGCTCCTTGGATTCCGCGACCATTTTATAGTTGTTTTCTGCGTTTGTCACTGCGTCCCTTTTCTGCAGAACGCCGTAATATTCTGCCACTATTGAAACTACAAATTCCTTCCTGTAGCGGTTGAAAGAGCGTATCCGGTACAGAACCTCGCGTTCTGCCTGCGTTAGATTTTCCAAATCAACCTTTCCCCTGCTGGCGCCCAGCAGCGGAACGGCAACACTGGCCGTCAGCACCGAACCCAGGGACGTACGCGGGTCGCCGGTAAGAAACCTGAACCAGTCAACCGCCAGGGCCGTGCTGATTTCCAGCCCGCCTGCAAGCAGCTGCCTGTGGTCAAAGCCCAGGTCCTTATCTTGGGTATTGCCGGGGCCTTTTTCGCCCGTGTACAGGCTCACATCTTCGTTTTCGCCGGTCCTGGCATATTTGCCGCCGATAAACCCGAACCACTGCCTCGCGTAGTTATGACGCTCTGAACTTAAGCCCAATGCCGCCTGATAAAGCTCTTCTTTCTGCTTGCTGTAATTACGGTTGTCTGCTGTGGCGAGCGCCACAGCCTGCGCAAGGCTTATAACACCCGACTCCGGAGCAGACGGGGCAATCTGTACATCAGCTCCTGCCGCCTGCACATCGCTTATCACGTAGTTGGTTTTTTGGCCGAAATCGGGGTGCCATTTGTTATCTATAATTTTATATACCTCCCGGTCGGCTTCGGCCTTAAAATGCTCGGTACCGCAGCCGCCGCTCAAAACCGCCGCTGCGCCGGTAGAAATAAATATCACCAGCCGTGCTGTGCACCTGAAAAGCATATACCCTTCTCCACATCGCCCCAATCGGACAATACCGTTTTTGCCCGACTTATGTCATTTTACGATAATAACTTATATAATAAAAGACAAATCCGGGATAAAAAACACACCCGCCGCTTTCCCGGCTGTGTAAGTCATTCATTAATCGCCGCTTAACCCTGGCTGATGCACCTTGTGGTTGCAAAAAAAACAGCCCTCAAATTTGCCTTGCCTTACCTGCTCAAAAGCTGTATAAGAAGATTTTCGCCTATGCTGGTGTTTCTGGTGAAAAAAATTATGATGTCGTTTTTTCAAAACGTGTCCGTACGACGTTAAATCTCGTAATAAAACATATTGTCTGCAATGTGCAGTTATTGATAAGTTCTTTTGTTTTTTCCTGAAGAAAGGCTGAAAAATGACTCGCAAAATGCTCACCATTGACGGCAACACTGCTGCGGCAACCGTGGCACATGCCACCAACGAAGTTATCGCTATTTACCCGATTACTCCCAGTTCGGCGATGGGTGAAATCGCCGACGCCAAATCCGCCGCCGGACAGACTAATATCTGGGGTACGGTCCCGTCGGTAACCGAAATGCAGTCTGAAGCCGGCGCCGCTGCCGCTGTTCACGGCGCATTGGCAACAGGCGCATTGACCACTACCTTTACCGCCTCGCAGGGCCTTTTGCTGATGATTCCGAGTATGTATAAGATTGCAGGCGAGCTGCTGCCGACCGTCTTTCACATCTCCGCCCGTGCCCTGGCCTGTCAGGCGCTTTCTATATTTGGAGACCATTCGGACGTAATGGCCTGTCGGCAGACCGGCTTTGCAATGCTGTGTTCGAGCAACGTACAGGAGGTCGGGGACTTTGCGCTTATTGCCCAGCAGGCAACGCTGGCTTGCCGGCTGCCGTTTTTGCATTTCTTCGACGGTTTCAGAACAAGCCACGAGCTCCAGAAAGTCGAGGAAATAACTTTCGATGACATCAGGGCAATGATTGACGAGAAGTTAGTCGCCGCAGCCAAAAAAGCCGCCCTGACACCCGACCGGCCCATGATAAGCGGAACCGCCCAGAACCCGGATGTCTATTTCCAGGGCAGGGAAACCGTCAACAAGTACTACCTGGCTGTTCCGCAGATTGTACAGGATACTATGGACAAGTTCGCAAAGCTAATCGGCAGAAGTTATCACCTGTTCGATTATGTCGGAGCCCCGGACGCCGACAAGGTCATTGTTATTATGGGCAGTGCCGCCGACACCGTCCACGAAACAGTCGAGTTCCTCACCTCCCAGGGTCAGAAAGTCGGTCTTGTAAAGGTCAGACTGTATCGGCCGTTCCTGATAAAACAGTTCGTCGATTGTCTGCCGAAGACCACAAGGAAAATCGCCGTACTCGACAGAACAAAGGAACCCGGCTCTCTCGGCGAGCCGTTATATCTCGATATTCGCACTGCTGTCGGGGAGGCAATGGCTGCAAAACAAACCGCCTTTGACGCCTACCCCGTGATTGTCGGCGGCAGGTACGGACTGGGCTCGAAGGAGTTTACCCCCGCAATGGTAAAGGCGGTCTTTGACAACCTCGATGCAAAAAAAACAAAGAGCAATTTTACCGTCGGAATAGTTGATGACGTTACACATACAAGTCTGGACACGGACGAGTCCTTTGAGATTTCAGACGAAGGGCTGTTTTCTGCGATGTTTTACGGCCTTGGCTCGGACGGCACTGTGGGCGCAAACAGGAACTCCATTAAAATCATAGGCGAGCTTACCGATAATTACGCCCAGGCCTATTTCGTGTACGATTCCAAAAAAGCCGGTGCTGTCACCGTCTCGCACCTGAGATTCGGAAAAAAACCTATTCGAAGACCTTATTTGGTAAGCAAGGCCGACTTCATCGCGTGCCACAATACCAGTTTTCTCGAAAAATACGATCTGCTCTCATGCGCCCGCGAAGGCGCAACTTTCCTGCTGACCACCTCCGCCGACAAAGACCACGTCTGGGACACCCTGCCGCAGGAAGTACAAAAACAGATAATTGAAAAAAAGCTGAAGTTCTACGTCATAGACGCCATCGCTCTTGCGCAGGAACTGGGCCTTGGCGCCCGAATCAATGTCATTATGCAGACGGCCTTTTTCAAAATAAGCAGCATCATCGACCTCGATACCGCTGTAAAAGCCATCAAGGACGCGATACAGAAAACCTACGGCAAAAAGGGCCGCAAGGTGGTGGATATGAACAATGCAGCTGTTGATGGTGCTCTGGAAAGGCTTTATGAAGTGCCCGTGCCCAACAAGGTTACAAGCAGTATAAAAATGCCGCCTGTTGTCCCCGATGATGTCCCCGATTTTGTTAAGGGCGTAACCGCAGAGATGATGGCGCTTCGCGGCGACAAATTGCCGGTAAGCAAAATGCCCGCGGACGGGAAATTCCCCACCGGTACTACAAAATACGAAAAACGCAACATCGCGGTAAACATCCCCGCCTGGGAACCGCAGCTTTGCATTCAATGCGGAAGATGCTCATTAGTCTGTCCCCACGCCGCCATTAGAACGAAAATCTACGACAAAAAATATCTCGACAATGCCCCCCAAACGTACAAA
>DATKWV010000125.1:0-8218 GCA_035529405.1 Sedimentisphaerales bacterium
CGTTCGCGCGTCTTCTGGCGGCATACATATCAAAAACACTCAAAAGGCCGATTCTTTACGTCTGTGCGCATATCGACGATGCGGATAAGGCCTGCGACGACCTGCAGACGTTCGGGGCTGAACGAATCGAGGCCCTGCCTGCGTGGGAAGGCCCTGAAGAGGCGGCGGATGCCACAGATGAAATTCGGGCAGAAAGGCTGAGGGTGGTGTCGGGCATTTGTCCCTGCGGCAGCGAGGAAAAAGAAGGCAGGCCCCTAAGGGGCAGGCAAATCATAATACCGGCGTCTGTTCAGGCGCTTTGTCAGGGCGTACCGAAAGCACAGTCAATACAGGACAGTCTTTTGCGACTGGGTGTTGAGGGCAGGGTCAGCCCCGAGCAAATAGCGGGGTGGCTTGTCGATAACGGTTTCGAGCGGGTCGAGCAGATAGACCTGCCGGGACAGTTCGCGCGAAGAGGCGGGATTGTCGATATATACGCTCCGCTGGTTACGGCAGTGGTATGGGGCGGGCAGCCGGAGGTACCGGCCTTGTCAAAAGACAGCCAGGCGGTGAGGGTGGAGTTTTTCGGTGACACTATAGAAAGTATCCGTGCGATAGACCTCGATACTCACAGGTCGGCAGGCCAGATAAAGAATATCAATATAGTTTCGGTTGTGTGCGGGAGGGGTGAAGGCACACGCGAGCTTTTTATAAACATGCTTTCGCCGGAGACGATAATAATATTCGAGGAAATCGGGGACATTGAAGAAGTTGCGAACATATTTGCCGAACGTACCCAACAGCGTGGCGGTCTTTACGGGTGGTCACAGATATACAAGGCGGCGGAAAGGTTTGCGCAGCTTAGAATCTCCAGATTCGCGCAGGAGCAGCCGCAAGAATATCTTAAAGTCGCCGTAAAGAGCGTACAGCAGTTCGAGCACAAAAGCATTGAGGTCTGGAGCGGGCATAAGGCGGCTTTGGAGGAACTTGCGGCAAGGGCAACGGCTGGGACAAAAGTATATCTTTACTGCGAACGGCAGGCGGAGATAAGACGGCTGGAAGAGATAATAAAGGATATAAACAAGACGGTGCCGTCAAATCTGCGGCTGGTGGAAGGATTTGTCCACCAGGGTTTTATTATAGATTCACTGGATACGATTGTTATAAGTCATCACGAGCTGTTCGGTCAATCGGCGATAAGAAGACGACAGCGGCGGATTCCGGCAAGTGCGGCGGTGGAGACGCTCAGCGACCTTCACGAGGGCGACTACGTCGTGCATACCGGATACGGCATCGGTAAGTTTGCGGGGATAAAGACGATAGAGGAAAAGAACGGCAAGAACGAGTACCTGACAATCGAATATGCCGGCGGGGTGAAGATGCAGGTTTCGGTACGCAACATAGGGCTGGTTCAGAAGTATATAGGAACCAGCCCGAAACGGCCCAAATTAAGCAAGGTGGGGGGCAAGAGGTGGCAGAAACAAAAAGAAAAAGCAGCCCGGTCCGTCGAGAGCACAGCGGCGGAACTTTTAGACATACAGGCGAGGCGCTACGCGATGGGGGGTATATCGTTCGGAGAGGATACGACGTGGCAATCGGAATTCGAAGAGTCCTTCCCCTACCAGGAAACGCCGGACCAGATAACGGCTGGCGAGCAGATAAAGTCGGATATGAAAACGGCGGTTGCGATGGACAGGCTGCTGTGCGGGGACGTTGGGTACGGCAAGACCGAACTTGCAATGCGGGCGGCGTTCAAGGCGGTGGAAAAGGGCAGGCAGGCGGTGGTGCTTGTTCCCACCACGGTGCTGAGCGTTCAGCACGGCAGGACGTTCACGGAAAGGTTCGCGGATTTTCCTGTTTGTATAGAGGTGTTGAACCGGTTCAAAAGCAGCGGGCAGGCAAAGGACATAATCAACAGAACAAAAGAAGGCAGGGTCGATATTCTTATCGGCACGCACCGGCTTTTAAGCGGGGACGTGGGGTTTAAGGACCTGGGGCTTTTGATAATCGATGAGGAACAGCGGTTCGGGGTCAGGGACAAGGAAAAGCTCAAGAAGATGCGGGTGAACGTGGACGTTCTTACAATGACAGCAACACCGATTCCGAGGACGCTTCATATATCGCTGCTTGGGCTGCGCGATATAAGCAGCCTGCAGACGCCGCCTTTAGACAGGCGCAGTATCGTTACGGCCGTAAGCGCATATAATCAGCAGCTAATCAGGGAGGGGATCTTTCAGGAACTGAACCGTCAGGGACAGGTTTTCTTTGTGCATAATCGCGTCAAGACAATCGATAAAAAGGCGTGGGAGATTCGCAAACTCGTCGGTGACGGCAATATAAGAATCGGCGTGGCACACGGACGAATGGCCAAGCATCAGCTTGAAAAAGTGATGATAGATTTTGTGCTGGGGCAAATCGATGTTCTTGTGTGCACGACGATTATCGAATCCGGCCTGGATATTCCGAACGCAAATACGATTTTCATAGACCACGCGAACCGGTTCGGGCTGGCCGAGCTGCATCAGCTTCGAGGCAGGGTGGGCAGGTATAAACACCGGGCCTACGCGTATATGCTGCTGCCGAAAACCAAAACGATTACTCCTGTTGCAGCGCGGCGATTAAAGGCAATCGAGGAGTATTCACAGCTTGGTGCAGGGTTCAGGATAGCACTGCGGGATTTGGAGATACGCGGGGCGGGCAATATACTCGGGGCCGAACAATCGGGACATATCCAGGCGGTCGGATACCAGATGTACTGCGGGTTGCTGGCGGATGCGGTCAGGAGATTAAAAAAACAGCCTGTTGAGCCGATACCGACAACGGTAATCGAGATGGGATTTACAACATACATACCGAAAAATTACGTGCCCAGCGACAGAGAGCGTATGGAGGTTTACCGCAAAATTGCGGCGGCAAAAAACGCAGAGGACATCAAGCAAATAAACGACGAACTGGGTGATTTGTACGGGCCGGTGCCGCAGGAAGTGGAATCGATGCTGGATGCGGCTGATTTGCGAATCAGGGCGTACAAGGCAGGCATAAAATCGATAGTGACATCAGGGCAAAACCTGATATTCTCATTCTTCGAAAAACACCCCAACAAGAGCACACCTTTGTTTTCAAAGGTGGCCGGCACGGTGAAAATTCCGGACGCCCGGACGGTATATCTGCGGCTTGAAAAGAATTATTTCCAGCAGGGAACGCTGATGGGCGTTTTGAGGAAAATACTGCGATAGACAGATACTATGGCGCCGGGACAGAAAGCAGAGGGCGAAATCGGGGCTGGTCGCTGGTGACTCGTGACCCGTAGGGGAAAATACGAAATACGAATATCGAAATTCGAAACAAATACGAATTACCAAAGCACCAAATACTCCGCAGGATGCCTGACGGCAAAAACAAAGCACGGATTCCTTCGGCCGCGATCCCTACTTCGCCAAGCCTTCGGAGGGCAGGCAGGACAGGTAACGCGGATTTATTGACTATACGCTATTTTCTGTACGCTATACGCTATTTATGGCCTGCGGCAAGGGGGACAAGGAAAAAACAAAATTTTGGTTGACTCAAGGACGTAAATCGCTTATAAAGAAGGTCTATGTTGGTGCTAAAGTAACAAATTGTACATACTTACAACGTATAAACTCAGGAGGATGGGTGAAATCATGAAAGTTAACAGCAATACCGCAGGAAAAAGAACAATTATAACCAAAGGGGCGATAATTTTAGTATGGCTGACGATTGCTGCGTTTACAAGTGCCGCATGGGCGGGCACTTACAGCGGCGGAAGCGGCACGGCTGAGGACCCCTACCTGATTTCCACAGCACAGGATATGAACGCCATCGGCGGCAATTTCGCCGATTGGGGCAAGCATTTTCTGCTGACAGCAGACATTGACCTGTCCGTGTATACGGGAACGGAATTTAACATGATCGGATACTATAATTATTTTAGTAATAAACCGTTCACCGGCATTTTTGACGGCAACGACCATACAATCTCCAACTTCACATACATTACCACTGAGTACAGCTCTTTCGGGCTTTTTGGTTATGCCAGCACCGGGGCCGTAATTAAAGACGTGACTTTAATCGACCCTAATGTTAATGCAGCAGATGCTTCACAGGGTGTGGGGTGTCTTGTTGGGAGGCTACAAGATGGAACCATTAGCGGCTGTGGGATTGAGAGCGGCAGGATTACGGGAGAACGTGGCTATACCGGTGGGTTGGTGGGGAATAATTTGGGGACAATTACAGATTGCTATGCAGCGGGGAACGTTACGGGAGACCATACCACCGGCGGGCTGGTGGCAAGCAATTCCGGCACGATTTCAAACTGCTATGCGACAGGCAGCGTTACAAAATACGGGACAGGATTCGAAGACGCGTTCGCAACCGGCGGCCTGGTGGGATATAATGCCGGCGCGATTTCAGATTGCTATGCAACAGTGAATGTTGTAGGAAAGACAGTAAAGACCGGCGGACTCGTGGGATATAATAGCCAAGGCACGATTTCAGATTGCTATGCAGCAGGCAGTGTTTCGGGAAATTGGACCAGCGGGGGACTGGTGGGAAATAATAAAGGTACAATTTCAAATTCCTATGCGACAGCAAACGTGACGGGGGTTGTTACAACGGGGGGGCTGGTGGCAAACAATTCCGGTACGATTTCAAACTGCTATGCGACAGGCAGCGTTACAAAATACGGGACAGAATTGGGAGACGCGTTCGCAACCGGCGGCCTGGTGGGATTGAATTGGTGTGGTACAATTTCAAATTGCTATGCAACAGGCAACGTTACAGGATATGAGAGAGTCGGTGGGCTGGTGGGATGCAATCTTTATGGCACGATTTCAAATTGCTGTGCTGCAGGCAGCATTACGGGAGATAATTCCATCGGTGGGCTGGTGGGATACGGTGAGGAAGGCGTGATTTCGAATTCTTATGCCAGCGGGGCTGCTTCAGGAATTTGGGGCATCGGCGGGCTGGTGGGAGAAAGTTTCAGAGGTGTGATTTCGAATTCTTATGCCAGCGGCGCTGTTACGGGAGATTGGTATGCCGGAGGGCTGGTGGGAGACCGTTATGAGCCCGGCACTGTCAATAATTGTTTCTGGGATATCGAGACTACAGGGCAGTCCAGCAGTGCCGCCGGCGAGGGCAAGACCACGGCGGAAATGCGAACAGGTGCCACCTTCCTTGTTTGGACATGCAGCGGCAACTGGACAATCGATGACGGCAATGATTATCCGAGACTTGCATGGCAAAATCTTCCCGGAGAGCCGCTGGGCTCGGTTTTATGTGATTTGTTGGATGGAACAGGGATCGAAGACCAGCCGTACCTGGTTCGTACTGCAGAACAGCTTAATCTAATCGGGTCATTAAGCTGCGAATGGGACAAGCACTTTAAGCTGATGGCGGATATCGACCTAAGCGGGTATACGGGAACGGAGTTTAATCTGATTGGATATATTGACCCCTACAATGAGCCGGATGACAAAGCGTTTACCGGCATCTTTGACGGGAATGGTTATGCAATTTCAAATTTTACCTACGAAACCGACAACGATCACGTGGGCGCTGGACTGTTTTGTTATATCAACGGGCCAAATGCTGTGATTAAAGACTTGACTTTAGTCAACGCAAATGTGAACGTGGGAGGGGAATCGCTTTACATCGGGTGTCTTGTTGGCATGCTGCGAGATGGAACCGTTAGCGGTTGTGGTGTCGAGGGCGGCAGCGTTACTGGAAAGTATTTCACCGGTGGGCTGGTGGGAAATAACGGGCAGGGCAATATCGAATACTCCTATGGCAATATTGAAGACTCCTATTCAACGGCGTCGGTTACCGGGGAGGCCTTTGTCGGAGGGCTCGTGGGGAATAATGAATCTGGGACGATTTCAAATTGCTATGCAGCAGGCAGTGTTACGGGAGGTTGGTGCATCGGTGGGCTTGTGGGAGACAATTGGGAATGTGTGATTTCGAATTGTTATGCCAGCGGCGCCGTTTCAGGGATTTTGGACACCGGCGGACTGGCGGGCAGCAATGCCGGGTCAATTTTAAACTGCTATGCCACAGGAGGAGTTTCTGCAAGTGGAACAAGCTGGCAGAGCAACTACTACTATAGAACATATATTGTAGTAGTTGTAAATGGGATGGGTTATTACTGTTTGGAAAATCATACATCAAGCAGTTCGTTTGAAGATGATTTAGCAGCCGGTTATTGGAAGTCAACTACCGGCGGGCTGGTGGGGGACAACTACAAAGTGTCGATTTCCGCTTCTTTCTGGGACGTAAACAGCAGTGGTGTGGATATAAGTGCGGGAGGAGAGCCCAAAACCACAGCACAAATGCAGACAATGAGCACTTTTACCGATGCCGGCTGGGGGAGATGCGAACAGATCTGGACGATTGATGAAGGCCAGGATTATCCAAGACTTTTATGGGAGGGGAAACCCGGTCAGCCGCTGCCATTGGAGCAGCTTTCCGACTTTCTGACAGGCGGCGGGACAAGAGCTGACCCTTACTTGATTTATACCGCCGACCAGTTTAACTTAGTCGGGTTATTTAGCTGTGAATGGGACAAGTGTTTTCTGCTTGTAAACGATATTGACCTTTCCGGATTTAGGGGCACCGAATTTAACATCATCGGAAGGCCGGATGAGCCGTTTACCGGCGTCTTCGATGGCGCCGGCCGGACAATTTCCAACTTCACATACACTGCAACTGAGACCGACTATATCGGGGTGTTTGGTTATGTCGATGATGTAAACGCGGTGATCAAAGATTTGGTTTTAGTTGCGCCTGATGTTAATGTAGGCGGTTATTCGTATTTCACGGGTTGTCTTGTTGGCAGGCTGCAATCCGGAACCATTATGGGCTGTGGTATTGAGGGCGGGTGTGTTAGGGGAGATGGTTGCACGGGTGCCCTGGCGGGATGCAACGAATCGGGGACAATTTCTAACTGCTATGCCGTAGCGAGCGTCTCAGGACGTGATTTTGCGGGCGGTCTGGTGGGGTCCAATCTTGGCAGTGTATTGGATTGCTATTCCAGGGGGGATGTCACGGGAACCTGGCATACTGTCGGTGGGCTGGCGGCGTATAATGGGGGAGATATGTCGAACTGCTATTCGATTAGCGAGGTCAATGGTGATTACTTTGTCGGGGGCCTTGTAGGGCACAATGGTGGCAGTGTCTCAGACTGCTATTCCGCCAGCGATGTCAACGGAACCTCGGCGGGTGTCGGAGGCTTGGTGGGCCGAAATGAAAACAGTGTGTCAAACTGCTATTCGGCTGGTAAAGTGACCGGCAGTCACAAAGTGGGGGGCCTGGTAGGGGACAATGGCAGCAGTGTGTCGGGCTGCTATTCTGCCTGCGATGTCAACGGAAGATGGCAGCATGTCGGGGGACTGGTGGGCGCGAATTCCGGCGCGATTTCAAGTTGCTGTGCTGTAGGCAGCGTTTCGGGAAATGAGTCATACACCGGCGGCCTGGCGGGAGGCAATAGTGGTACGATTTCAAACTGCTATACAGAAGGCAGTGTTTCAGGAGGAGATTGGTACACCGGCGGCTTGGTGGGATTGAATGATTCCGGCATGGTGTCGGATTGCTATGCGACGGGAAGCGTCACGGGAATGTACTACACAGGTGGCCTGGTAGGATGGAATCATGGGGGCATCATGAATTGTTATGCAACAGGCAGTGTTACAGGAGATTCTTACACTGGCGGGCTGGTGGGACGTAATCAGTATTGGACTAACGCTTGTTTCTGGGACATCGAAACCACCGGCCAGGCTGGCAGTGCAGGTGGAGAAGGCAAAACAACCGAGCAGATGCAGACACAAAGCACCTTTACCAATGCTGGGTGGGACTTTGATACCCCGATCTGGAAAATATGTGAGGGCGTGGATTATCCACGGCTGGAGTGGGAGATGATAGATTGGCCGATAATCAAACAAGAGCCGGATATGACAACAGGCACAAGCAATACCATAAGCTGGCAAGAAGTCGATGAGGCAATCGAGTATTACGCAATCTGCTGCAGTGATGATAATCTGGAAAATGTCGTTGCCGAAAGCGGCTGGGTCGATGTCAATGAATATACATTCGCCGGCCTTGAAACCGGAAAAACATACTTTTACGCGGTGAAGGCCCGGCAGAACTGCGTTCTGGAAAGCGAGTGGTCGGACGTGGTCAGCTCGATGCAGGTGACACTAAGTGACATCGTGGAGATTATGCTCGATGC
>DATKWV010000126.1:0-7369 GCA_035529405.1 Sedimentisphaerales bacterium
TTTTCTCTTTCCTGCACCGCAGGGGGTTATCTTTTTATCCGCCGCCGCAGCTGCCTTCTTTTATTTAGCCCGCCGATTTACTCGGCGGCTTTTCTTACGGCCGTATTGCCCTTATTGCCCGACACCCGAAAGCCAGTTCTCCGCCAATACCGCAAAATCCAGCATATTGACCCACCCGTCACCGGCACCCGGCGCAATATCGGCGCAGTATGCGCCCGTCTGCAGCCACTGCTGCGCGAACTCCAGCACCTCGGCCAGGCCGGCTGTGTTTTGCCAGGTATTTGCAAAGACCGCCCAGTCCAGAAAATCGACTATTCCGTCCCCGCCTCCTGCTGCTGTGTCAGCCGAAAGTTTCTCCATCAGCCACTGCTGAGTAAAAACATCGAGGTCTTCTATTTCCACCCCGTCCGGACACACAAAATCACCCCGCGTTATAAATTGCCACGCCAGTTTCGGATAATCTGTGCCGTCCTGGCACAGTCTCCATATATCCTGTGAGCCGTTGGCCGTCTCATCGATAAAGTCCCACCCGGGATTTATAAAGGTGCTCATTGTTTGCATTTCTGCGGTAGTTTTGCCCTCACCGCCGGAACTGCTGGATTGTCCGCTGGTGTTTACATCCCAGAAAGAATCGGAAATTGAGCCATATTCATTACCTCCCACCAATCCGCCTACGAGTTCCACTCCGCTAACTGCTCCCACTGCATAGCAATTAGCAATCTTCGGGAAGGGATAATAAGTGTTACTTCCCACAAGGCCACCGACGTGGTTTGTCCCTGAAACGCTTCCTGTGGCATAGGAATTTAAAGTCACACCGTGATTACACCCCACCAGGCCGCCGGTGTAGCCATAGCCCAAAACGCTTGCTTTGGCATAGCAATTTAAAATCTCACCGGCATTAAACGCCACTAGGCCACCGGTGTAGCCGTATCCGGAAACGTTTCCTGTGGCGTAGCAATTTAAAATCGTGCTCCCATTTCTTCCCACCAGCCCCCCGATATTGGTAGATCCTTCAATACCAACTATGGCATAGCAGTTCGAAATGGGACCGCTATTGATTCCCACCAACCCTCCGATGTGATCATATCCTTCTACCCCAACCAGCGCATAGCAGTTTGAAATGGGACCGCTATTGCTTCCCACCAGGCCCCCGACGAAGTATTCAAAGTCAGACCCTCCAACATCGGCTATGGCATGGCAGTATGAGACGCTGCCAGAATTAAGTCCCACCAGACCACCGGTGCGGTATTCTCCTGTAACGGTCCCTGTTACATAGGAATTTGAAATTGCCCCAGAATCGTTGTACCCTCCTACTCCACCGGTGTAGTCATCATATCCGGTAACGCTGCCTGTGGCATAACAATCTGAAATCGTCCCCCAATGATTATATCCCACAAGGCCACCCGTGTAGTAATTTTCTCCTGAAACACTGCCACCATCGACACCACAGCCTATAATGGTTCCGTAACGCACAAACCCAACAAGGCACCCGACATAATCTGAATCACCTGTTGCCTCAACATCGGGGCCCACTAAAGTGAAATCTTTTATCAGGGCATTTACATCATCAACATAACCAAAAAGCCCGATATAATTGGTCCCAGCTGCAGTATATGTGAAGTTGGAAATTGTATGCCCGTTACCGTCGAAAATGCCAGTAAAACGCATAGGTTCACTTCCGATGGTGTTAAATTCTGTGCCGCTGAACCCGGAAAGGTCAATATTGTTCGCAAGCAGAAAATGCTTGTCCCATTCACACGTAAATAATCCTATCATATCAAGCTGCTCAGCAGTATAAATCAGGTATGGGTCGCCTGCGGTGCCAGTCCCTGTTAGAAGATCCGAAAGCTGCTGTTGCAGCGGCTGGCCAGGCCTACCCTCCCACGCAAGTCGCGGATAATCCTGACCATTATCGATGCTCCAGACCCCTGCATTCTCGCATGCGCCCCAACCTAAAAAGTTAGAGGCGGTTTTCATCTCTGCGGTGCTTCTGCCTCGTCCACCTGCACTGGTTAACTGGCCGGAAGTTTCAGTATCCCAGAAAGAACTACTGACCCTACCGCCGTATGTATCCCCCACCAGTCCGCCGGTGCGCGAACCGATTGCCGTTACGCTACCAGCTGCATAAGAATTTGAAATCGTACCATCATTATCCCCCACCAGTCCGCCGGTGCGCGAACCGGTTGCCGTTACGCTACCACCTGCATAAGAATTTGAAATCGTACCATCATTATCCCCCACCAGGCCGCCGGTGCGATCACCTCCTGAAACACCGCCTGATGCATAGCAATTTGAAATCGTGCGATTATTGTCTCCCACCAGTCCGCCAGTGTCGTAACCGCTTCCAGTAACGCTGGCTGTTGCATAACAATTTGAAATCGTGCCGCCGTTACCACCCACCAGGCCGCCCGTGGTGCCGTATCCTGAAATACTGCCGCCCTCAACACCGCAGCCGACAATACTTCCGTACCCCAGGAACCCAACAAGACAAGCCGCGTGATACAATTCACCCCCTGCGTTAACGTTGGGGTCAACTAAAGTTAAGTCTTTAATAACGACACCCTCGTTTGCATTACCAAAAAGACCAATATCGTCGGTGTTGGTGGCAGCCCAAGTGAAATTGGAGATCCTATGACCATTGCCGTCAAATACACCTGAGAACCTTGTAACGAAGTTTCCGATGATATTAAATTCCCTGCCTGTGTAGGCTGACAGGTCAATATCTGCTGTCAGCAGGAAATGCTTGCCCCAATCCGCCGGATTGGCGCCGATGGCCTGCATGTCTTCTGCTGTGGAAATCAGGTACGGGTACTGTGCTGTGCCGTTTCCCCCGCTGTAAGTGCCTGCCAAAGCGGCACTTGTAAACGCAGCGACCATCACCCATACCAAAAACATCGCTCTCTTGGTTACAATTGTCGGTTTTCGTCCCTTATGCCTGTTTAGTTTCATGACTTTACCTATCCTCCCGGTCTGTGAGTTCTTAATATTTTATGCACCTGTGCCGCATAGCCACTTTGCAGGTTATTTTACTCGATTTATCTCTATATGTCCACAAAATTTCTTTAGAAATTTGTCACCCGTCACCGCGGAAAAACACATAGCATACCGCCTTTAGCGTATACTAAGTCCCTCCGAATGCGTGGTTTACTTAGTGTTTAGTGCTTAGGATTTCGGATTTCCGCCTGCCCTGAGCGAGGCGCAGCCGAGCCGAAGGGTCTTCTGATTTCGTTCACGAGCCACGAGCGACCAGTCACGAGCCCGAGCGACCAGTCACGACCTTATATCGTCCTTTGGTCGAGGAAGCCTTCGAGCTTGCGCGCCCTTACCGGGTGCTGCAGCTTTCTTATGGCTTTTGCTTCGACCTGGCGGACGCGCTCGCGCGTGACCTTGAAGATTCTCCCCACCTCCTCGAGAGTGTAGGTATAGCCGTCGCCGATACCGTATCGCAGCTTGATAATTTCACGCTCGCGATACGAAAGGGTCTTCAGCACCATATCGAGTCTTTCCTTGAGCATCTCCTGGGCCGCTGAGGCTATCGGCGAATCGACCTGGTTGTCCTCTATGAAGTCGCCGAAGTAGCTGTCTTCGCTTTCGCCTATGGGCCTGTCAAGGCTGATAGGATACTTCGATATTTTCATGACCCTCCGGGTCTCCTCGATACTCATATTGGCCTCTTCGGCGATTTCCTCCACCGTGGGCTCTCTGCCGAACTGCTGAAGAAGGGTTTTTCCGGCGTTGCGAAGACGGTTCATGGTTTCAATCATGTGTACCGGAATACGGATGGTCCGTGCGTGGTCGGCGATCGCACGCGTGATGGCCTGCCGAATCCACCACGTGGCATACGTGCTGAATTTATAGCCCCTGCGATACTCGTACTTGCCCACCGCACGCATCAGCCCCGAATTGCCTTCCTGAATCAAATCCAGAAAGCTCAGACCACGGTTTCTGTATTTTTTCGCGATTGAAACCACCAGCCGCAGATTTGCGCTGGACAGGCTCTGCTTGGCCTCCTCGTATTGGGCAAATAATTCGTCAATTTTCTGCAGTCTCTTTTCCAACTGGGCCGGCGTTTCCATCGCCAGTTCCTGCAGGCCGAACAGCTCCTGCTTCATCGTCTCTGTATCCTCGCGGTTTGTTCGCCGCTGTGAACCGTCCGCGATGCCGTGCTCCAGCTGCTGCATCTTCTGCAGGATGCCGTGTAATTTGCTTTTCAGCGGCTGGATCCTGCTGGTTCGCAGCGGCAGTTCCTCCAGCAGTCTTGCAATTTTTTCTCTGTTGCGGCACATTCTCTTAAGCTCGGCGCTGTCGGTATCTGCTTTTTCTGCAGAGCCGTTTTTCTCGGGAAATTTCTTGAACAGGCCCTGATTCATGTCCAGCAGCTTGTTGGCTGTCACTATATTGCCCGGGTGTCTTTTCTTGATTACCGGCCTTATGAAGTTTTCGGCGGTGCTGATTCTCATTGTCCTGTCGAAACTCAGTGTCCCCTCCTCCACCTGCTGAAGTATGCTTATTGCGCTCCTCGCGCAGTAATCGTTACCGAGCAATTCTTTCCTGAACGCCTCACGTGCCAGTTCAATCCTGCTCGCAAGCTCGATTTCATCTTTCCTGTTCAGCAGCGCAATCTCGCCCATCTGGGTCAGATACATCCTAATAGGGTCATCGATGCGGCGCTCGACCTCGGGGGTGACAAGCTCTTTTTCGAGACGCTGGTCGTCCTTGATGTGGGTCTTTCTGACGCTTTCCTCATCATCAAAATCCTCAACAGGCAGGTCAAGGTCCTCTTCGGTTTCCTTCTCGACATCTGCTTCATCGAGAATTTTCACTCCCATTTCGTCCAGGGTCGCCAGCATACTGTCCAGGCGAGTGGCAGTAATAGCGTCGTCCGGCAATTCCTCATTCAACTGCTCGTAAGTGAGGAAGCCCTTTTTGCGGCCTTTTTCAATGAGCTTCTGTATCTGGTGCTCGAGGCCCTTTGCCGAGGGCTGGTTTGCAGATGCGGTGTCCTTGGTTACCTCGCCCATTTTTCGTGTTTTAATCCTGTTCTTTGCCAACGGCGTTGCCCCTTTATAAATGAGTTAACTACCAATTAAACCAATCCGATATTGCGACGATTGCCTTTCCCTACGGTTTCAGCCACGTTCCTGAGAAACTTTGCCTGGTCGCAGGTCGGCTTAATGCTGCTGGTTTTGCGTGTTCGAACATGTCGCATAGCATTCAATGCGCCGGCCAGACGAGCACGGAAGTTAGCTTTTTCTTCGCCGGCCTGCGCCAATTGCACCAGCCGGGCAGCTATGTCAACAGATTCTGTTTTTGCCAAAAGCTCGGCAAGAGACGGTCGCTGTTGTGTTTTCAAGCTGTCAAACAGCACAGCCGCTATCGCCGCCAGTATCGGCACGTCGAAATCGGTAACTGTAACGTGTTTTTTTACGATATCAAAAAGATTTGGTTCGTTAAGCACAATCTCGAGGATTTCGCGCTGGGCCGTTGCAGACAAGCTGTTGCCAAGGTCGCCGGCGACGACATATTCGTTTTCGGCGCGGTAAGCCGCGGTCTTTGCCGCAGAGGTCAACCTGCCGGCAAGTTCGGCATTTATGTCCTTAATGTCCAGGCCGAGAATTCTCGACAGCCGGTTGACAATCAGGCCCCGGTCAATGGCCGGCAGATTACCGGCTCGCAAAGCTGCCGCTACGGTCTGCAGGAACTGGTCCACCGCTGACTTTCGGCCGGCAAGCGTATTGTCGCGGTCGAATGCGTTTTTCAGCCGCAGCCACTTGAACTCAAACACATCCGCAGCGTCGTTGACCAGCCGGGTAAAGCTGTCCTTGCCGGCACTTAAGAGAAAGTCGCACGGGTCCTTGCCCTGCGGCACCGTGGCCAGCTTGATGTCTATCTGCTGGGCGATACAAATCTGCAGCGCCCTGTTCGCGGCTTCAATGCCGGCGGCGTCGCTGTCGAAAACCAGCACCGCCTTGTTTGCATAGCGTTTCAGTATGCGTGCGTGGCCGGGGGTGAAACTCGTACCCAATGTCGCCACGACATTACAGCAGCCTTTGCTGTGGGCCATTATACAGTCGGTATAACCTTCGACCACAACCGCTGTCTGGGCGGATACGATTTCGTGCCTTGCATGCCGGAGACCATAAAGGCAATTGCTCTTGTCAAACAGGGCGGTAGCGGGCGAGTTTATATACTTTGCGCCGTTTCCATCCAGGGTTCTTCCGCCAAATGCGACTACCCTTTCGGTTACATCGATAATAGGAAAAATGAGGCGGTTTACAAATCTGTCGGCGGCACCCCTGGCAGAAACCAGGCCCGCCTGCTCAAGCAGATTCAAGGGAATTGTTTTTTTTGCGGCGGCGTCAATTAAATCCCTCGGATTATCCACAGCCAGGCCGAGACGCCATTTTGCGGCGGTATCGAGGCTGATATGTCTTTGTGCAAGGTAATCGCGGGCGGCCTTGCCCTTTTGCACGTCCGCGAGGTTATTCTCGAAATGGCTGGCAGCCCACTGATTGACTTTCGCCAGGCTGTTGGGGTCAACGGATTGCTGAGCGGCGGACGGTGATTTTTCGCGTTTTTGCGGTAATTTAATGCCGGCCCGCTGGGCCAATCGCTCTATAGCCTGGGGGAAACTGAGATTTTCGCGCATTTGAATGAATTTCAGCACGTCACCGCCGGCCCCGCAGGCAAAACACTTGAATATCTGCTTTGACGGGCTGACGTAGAGACTGGGTTTGTGGTCGTTGTGAAAAGGACATAGGCCGACCAGCTCGGTGCCTTTGGGCGTCAGCTTCAGGTGCTCACCGGCGACCTCGACGATATCGTTGGCCTGCTGAACCTGATTCACAAAGCTTCTGTCAAACGTACCCTGCATAAACAACCTGATTTCCGGAATTAATAGAACGGTCGAAAAGTTCCAGCAGTGCCGCTGGTTTAGTCGCTCATTGTTATATACGGCGATTTTCGGGAAAGTCAAACCGGTCGATAAAAGAGCCGTTTTAGTACTGATAAGGGGCCTGCCGGCAGGTTTGGACACCTGGCCGGATAGGACAAAGAGGTAGGGGGTCAGTTTGAAAAAAATGGAATGTCTTAAGTATCAGCAGTAATATATTGGGCAGAGTTATATTTAACAAGCAAGTAGTTAGATTGAGGGAAGATAGTACATTGCTTATAACTGGTTGTTTATAGGGAAGTTATGGCAAAAAGTATCAGCAGTAATATATTGGGCAGATTAAGCAACATTTTTTCTGTAAATTCTTTTTTCTTTTGAATCAGCAGATTCGCTTTCGTTCTCCATTTCCACATTCATATCCAAATATCTTTTGCTGGCAATCCAGTCCTCACTGACCTCCATCTCAATGGCACTAAC
>DATKWV010000127.1:0-33572 GCA_035529405.1 Sedimentisphaerales bacterium
GGGCCTTACAGCCTGATAACGCAGCAGCCTTTGGGGGGCAAGGCCAGGACGGGCGGACAAAGGTTCGGAGAGATGGAGGTGTGGGCACTGGAGGGTTACGGCAGCAGTTACGCGCTGCAGGAAATGCTCACGGTCAAAAGCGACGATGTTGAAGGCAGAACCAAGATATACGAATCGATGGTCAAAGGCACGAATACGCTGGAAGCAGGCACTCCGTTAAGCTTTGACGTGCTTTGCAATGAGATACGCGGATTGGGTTTGAATATCCAGTTAGAGAAAAGGCGTCTTGGCGGCGCAGCTTTGTAACGAATTGTACGGGACAAGAATATGGCAATGGTTTTAAGGAGCGAGCGATAAATGCTGGGCAATATTTACGACCGAATTAATGATTACGGTTCTGTAAAGATATCGCTGGCCAGTCCGAATGATATACGCAGTTGGTCTTTCGGAGAGGTCCGTAAGCCGGAGACGATTAATTATCGAACCTACAGGCCGGAGAAAGACGGTTTGTTCTGCGAACGGATTTTCGGGCCCGAACGGGACTGGGAATGCGCCTGCGGCAAATACAAAGGCACGAAGTTCAAAGGCATAATATGCGACCGGTGCGGAGTCAAGGTCACCCACAGCAGGGTTCGGCGAAAACGTATGGGGCATATAAACCTGGCAGCGCCGGTTATACATATATGGTTTTTCAAATCGATACCAAATCATCTGGGTAACGTTCTGGCGATGAAGACATCGGACCTTGAGAAGATAATATACTTTCAGGACTATGTTGTGACCGATGTCGGTCAAAGCCCGCTGAAGGCAGGTCAGCTTCTGACCGAAGAGGAATATCGTGAGGCCATAAGCAAGTACGGGGTATCATTCAAGGCATTAAT
Organism: Sedimentisphaerales bacterium; assembly: GCA_035529405.1. Lineage (GTDB taxonomy): Bacteria > Planctomycetota > Phycisphaerae > Sedimentisphaerales > Anaerobacaceae > DATKWV01. The sequence goes on from DATKWV010000127.1 coordinate 882, forward strand.
GGGCGCCGAAGCCATCAAAACCCTGTTAATGAGGCTTGATTTGGATGCCTTGAGCGTAGAGTTGCGGGAGGCGATAAGCAAGACCGACAGTATTCAGAAGATCAAGGACCTAACGCGGCGTCTTAAGATCATTGATTCGATAAAAACCAGTGGTAATAAACCCGAGTGGATGGTTCTTGAAGTGCTGCCGGTCATTCCGCCGGACCTGCGGCCGCTGGTTCTTCTGGAAAGCGGCAACTTCGCAACCAGCGATTTGAACGACCTGTACAGGCGGATTATTAACCGCAACAGCAGATTAAAAAGACTCATAGACCTCAATGCCCCCGAGGTAATTATACGTAACGAGAAAAGGATGCTTCAGCAGGCTGTGGATTCGCTGATGGACAACAGCCGCTGCAGAAGGCCGGTTCTGGGCAGTAACAACCGGCCGCTGAAGGGGCTGGCGGATATGATAAAAGGAAAACAAGGGCGGTTCCGTGAAAACCTGCTGGGCAAGAGAGTGGATTATTCAGGAAGGTCGGTGATTGTAGTGGGGCCTAATCTGAAGCTGCATCAGTGCGGTTTGCCCAAGAAAATAGCCCTTGAGCTTTATCAGCCTTTTATTATCAGAAAGCTTAAGGAACACGGCCTGGCTGACACGATAAAAAGCGCCAAAAGAATGATTGAACGACGGGACGAGCAGGTCTGGGATATTCTCGAAGAAGTAATATACCAGCATCCTGTACTGCTGAACCGCGCCCCGACGCTTCACCGAATGGGCATTCAGGCGTTCGAGCCAGTTCTTGTGGAAGGCAATGCGATAATGCTTCACCCTTTGGCGTGCAGGGGATTTAATGCGGACTTTGACGGCGACCAGATGGCGGTTCATCTTCCTTTGAGTATACAAGCCCAGGCTGAGGCCAATGTGCTGATGATGGCCACGAACAATATATTTTCACCTGCTGACGGCACGCCGATGGTCGGTCCGTCTCAGGATATGGTTATGGGCAACTATTACCTCACGAGTATGGCCGGTGGGGACATTGAAGGCGGCGTCCAAAAAAGCGATGCGCTGCCGACTTTTGCCAACCCGCTGGCTGCTCTTACAGGCTATGAGATGGGCAGGATTAATCTGCACCAGAGAATAAAGGTGCGAATAAACAAGGCTGTGGTTTCGGAGGCTGCTTCGGGCGCAACGGCAATGCAGCGGAATCTGCCATCGAACGAGTCTGGAACGCAAATTATTGTCACCACAGCGGGCAGATGTATATTCAACGATATGGTGGTTGGATCAAAGGGGCGCGAGGAAATACCGTTCTACAATGTGACTGCGTCGCAAAAGAAGATGGGGGCTGTTATCAGTAAGTGTTTTGAGATTGCCGGCAATGCCGAGACGGTGGACCTGCTTGACAGGATAAAGGACCTGGGATTCAAGTACGCCACGCTGGGGGGCCTGAGCTTCGGATTAACGGATTTGAAGATACCTGCTCAAAAAGGAAGGATTATCAAAGAAACCGAACGCAAGGTCACACAAATCCACAAGAATTATCAATCCGGTGTTCTTACAGAGAGGGAAAGGTATAACCAGGTTATCGATGCCTGGACGCACGCAAGGGTGGCAGTGACCAACGAAATGATGAAGAGTCTGAAGGAATCACCTGTGCAGGCAGATGCCGAAAGTTCGGGGCGTGTCGGTGCTGAAATAAATCCCATATTTCTGATGACCGATTCGGGCGCACGAGGCAGCGTGGACCAGATTCAACAGCTTGCGGGCATGCGTGCATTGATGGCCAAGCCCAGCGGCGAAATTATCGAAACACCCATCAAATCGAACTTCCGTGAGGGTTTGAGTGTTCTGGAGTACTTCAGTTCAACGCACGGTGCGCGCAAAGGTCTGGCTGATACGGCCTTGAAGACGGCCAACAGCGGTTATCTGACGAGAAAACTTATCGATGTGGCACAAAACGTGATTGTCACCGAGTACGACTGCGGGACACTGCAGGGCATTACCAAAAACACAATCAGTAAAGGCGACCAGGAGGACATGCCGCTGAACAAGCTTATTACAGGCAGAACAGCCAGGGATAATATTCGTAACCCGATAACCGACGAAATGATTGTTCATGAGAACGATGTTATAACAGCTGATGCGGCGGCGAAAATCGAAGCACTTGGTCTGGACGCGGTCAGGGTCAGAAGCCCGCTGACCTGTGACAGTTCGTTCGGCATATGTGCCAAGTGTTACGGCAACGATTTGAGCACGGGTACACTTGTCGAAGAGGGTATGGCCGTGGGCATAGTGGCCGCACAGTCGATTGGAGAGCCGGGCACACAGCTGACACTGCGGACGTTTCATACCGGCGGAATTGCCTCTCGAGCCATTCTCGAGAGCGACCAGAAGGCAGACGCTGACGGTAAAGTTCGCTTTAGAGATCTGGGTGTTGTTCCGGACCCTGTGGCGGGTTCCATGGACTTTGAGTCTGAAGGCGAGAAATTCCGGGGTGATGTCCTTGAACAAGAAAAGGACCCGAAGAGAAAGAGGCCTGTCAGGTCAAGAGGGATAGTGCTGAAGCGCAGCGGAGAGATGGCACTTCTCGACGATAAAGATCGCGAGATTGAGAAATACAAAGTGCCTTACGGTGCAATTGTCCAGGTTAACGATGGGGACCGGGTCGATAGTGGTCAGAGGATGTTCTCGTGGGACCCGCACCGCACGCCGATATTGGCGGAGGTTTCCGGTATAATCAGTTTTGTGGATATTGTAGATGGCGAGACGATTCGCCTCGAGGAAGAACGAAAGGGACAGTTGGGTAAACCGGTCGTAATCGAGCATAAGGGCGACAAGCATCCACAAATTATCATAGAAGATTCCAACGGGAAGATTCTTGACGTGCATTATCTTCCTGCCGGTGCCAGAATTGAGGTCAATGAGGGACAAGAGGTTCAGGCGGGCCAGCTTCTGGCTCACCGCCCCAGGGCCACCGGCGGTACCCAGGATATTACGGGCGGACTGCCGAGAGTGACGGAGGTTTTCGAGGCCCGTAAACCGAAAGACCCCGCCGTGATGGCAGAGATAAGCGGACGCGTCGAGCTTAGAAGCGACAGGCGCAAGGGTAAGATGACAATAGTAGTCCGCAGCGAAAGCGGTATGGAGAAAGAACACCACGTTCCCAGAGACAGGCACCTGAACGTGCACGCCAACGATTATGTAAAAGCCGGCGATTCGCTTACGGACGGGCCGCTGGTTCCGCACGATATTCTGCGTATCAAGGGTGAGGAAGCGCTGCAGAAGTATTTGACCGAGGAAATTCAGAGTGTGTATCGTTCACAAAACGTCAACATAGACGACAAGCATATCGAGATTATCTGTACCCAGATGATGCGCAAGGTTGAGATTGAGTCGGTCGGCGACAGTTCGTTTTTGCCGGGTGAGGTAATCGATAAATTCGGGTTTCGCAGAGAGAACGACAGGTTATCCAAAAGTGTGAGAATTGCCGGCAGCGGCGATGCGACCGAGCTGGAAAAAGGTCAGATTATAAGCAAAGAACAGCTTGGCGATATTAACGAAAAGATAGAGAAACTGGGCGGCGCGGCGGCAAAGGGCAAAAAGCCCAAGTCTGCAACTGCCAATACCCTGCTTTTGGGAATAACGAAGGCTTCACTTCAGTCGGACAGCTTCATTGCCGCGGCCAGTTTCCAGCAGACCACTAAGGTCTTGACGGAAGCGTCGTTGGCTGGTAGAATAGATAATCTTTGCGGTTTGAAGGAAAACGTGATACTCGGTCATTTAATACCGGCAGGCACGGCATTCAAGCCGTACCTGGAAATGAAGGTAAAGCATCTTGCTCAACCACCGTTGCCGAAGGAATTTGCCGAGGCTAAAGAAGCCAAGGAAACGCAGGTCAGGGCGGATGCGGCGGTCAGAGAAGCGCTTGGGATAGAGTAATCAGCGAAAACAATAAACAGTCGGAGAATCATGGCTACAATAAATCAGCTGGTAAAGCGGCCGAGGAAGAAATCGAAAGGTCGCAAACGCGTATCGGACATAAGCGGTTGTCCTCAGAAAAGAGCGGTGTGCTTAGTGGTCAGGACTCAGCCTCCGAAAAAGCCCAACTCGGCTCTGCGGAAAATCGCGCGTGTGAGGATGACCAACGGCAAAGAGGTTGTGGCTTATATACCCGGTATCGACCACAATCTGCAGGAGCACAGTACGGTGATGATTCGCGGGGGACGAGTCAGAGATTTGCCTGGTGTGCGGTACCATATTATCCGCGGTGTTCTTGATTGTGCGGGTGTGGGCGGTCGCAAACAGGGCAGAAGTAAATACGGTGCAAAAAGGGCAAAATAATCAGCAGTGCCCGTGTGCGCGGCGCAGTGAACGAACGGCGGGCCAAAAGCGACGAGGAACGAAATAATGGCCAAGAAATTTACCTTCTCGGGTCGGCAACTGAAAGCCGATGCCAGATACGGCAGCAAGCTGGTTTCAAAGTTCATTAACTGCCTGATGTTTGAGGGAAAGAAAAGTGTGGGCGAGCACGTATTCTACTCGGCTATGGATATAGTATCGAAAAAGGTCAAGGACGCCGAGCCGCTGGAAATATTCGAAAAGGCGGTGAACAACGTAAAACCTCTGCTTGAGGTTCGGAGCAAGCGTATTGGGGGAGCCAGTTATCAGGTGCCGATGCAGGTGAATCCGAAACGTCAGCAGGCATTGGCTTTTCGGTGGATAATCCAGTCCGCCAGGGGCAAGAAGGGTAAACCTATGTGTGAGCGACTTGCAGCCGAGCTGGTTGATGCGTTTAACGAGCGTGGCGAAGCGATGACCACACGCGAAAACGTCCACAGAATGGCTGATGCAAACAAGGCGTTTGCGCGGTTTGCCTGGTAATACGAGTTTTGACAAGAGCCACGGTATGTTAGGCGAGCTAGACCGTGGCCATTTTTTTATATACATGTTTTTTTGAGGCTCAATCGCCGGTTTTATTCGATACAAGGTTTGTGTAATGTCCAGTGTCCTGGCAAAACTGCGGAATATAGGCATTATCGCGCACATAGATGCCGGCAAAACGACCGTCACCGAGCGGATACTTTACTATGCGGGCAAGACGTACAAGATGGGCGAAGTACACGAAGGTACGGCGGTGATGGATTATATGGAAGAAGAACAGAAAAGGGGTATTACCATAACGTTAGCGGCTACGAAGTGTCCGTGGAAGGGTTTTGAAATCAACCTCATAGATACACCGGGGCACATCGATTTTACCGCGGAAGTCGAACGATGCCTGCGGGTCCTTGACGGTGCGGTGGCCGTTTTTGACGGCAGCGAGGGAGTGCAGGCCCAGAGTGAGACGGTGTGGAGACAGGGTCAGAAATACAACCTGCCGTGCCTGTGCTTTATCAACAAGATGGACAAAGTCGGGGCGGATTTTGAGATGGCTGTTGCCAGTATCCGCGAAAGGCTTATTGCCAACCCCATTCTTTTACAACTGCCCATAGGCTCTGAAAGCTCGTTCAGGGGCATAATAGACCTTGTGGAAATGAAAGCGGTTTTTTACAAGGTCGAGCAACTGGGGGCAGCTTTTGAAGAGACAGAAATCCCGGCCGGCCTGGAAAAAGCGGCGCAACAGCATCGTCACAGGATGGTTGAGCTGGCTGCCGAGCACGATGAGGAACTTATGGACCGATATGTGCACGATAAGGGCATTGAAGCGGATATGATTCGCAGGGCGGTGAGAAAGGGTACGTTAGAGAGCCAGCTTCATCCTTTATTTGTAGGCTCGGCGCTGAAGTATATCGGGGTACAGCGTTTACTGGACGGTGTGGTGGCTTACCTGCCTTCGCCGCTGGATAAGCCGGCAATAATGGGACATAAGCCGGACGATGAAAACGAAAAAATTGCGGTCAAGTGTGACCGCAGCGGCAGTCTGGTGGGTCTTGTATTCAAGATAAGCACCGATGTACACGGGGATTTGAGTTTTGTTCGTATTTACCAGGGGACGCTGAAACCCGGCAGCAGGGTCCTGGATGTTACTCGGAACAAACGGGAGAATATTACCAGAATATTCGAGATGCACGCAAAAGAGCGCAAGCTTGTGACCTCGGCAGGGGCCGGTGACATTGTTGCAGTGGTGGGTATGAAGCACGCTCTGACGGGGGACACGATTTGTGACACCAGGAAGGCAGTTTGCCTGCCGAATATCGGGTTTCCGGATACGGTAATCAGTATGTCGATAGAGCCGGCCACAGCAGCAGAGAAGTCGAAGCTGTCGGAGGCCTTAGCTGATTTAAGGCGTGAGGACCCGACATTTGACTGCAAAGTGGATAGTGAGACAGGCCAGACGCTCATCAGCGGTATGGGCGAGCTGCACCTGGAGGTGCTGCAGCACAAACTGGTCAAGGAAAAGGGGCTTGAAATCAGGGTCGGCAGGCCGAAAGTGGCGTACAAAGAAGCGATTACGGGTGCGTCACAGGGCGAAGGCAAGTTTATCCGTCAGCTTGGCGGCCACGGGCAATATGGTCACGTTGTAGTGGTTATAGAGCCGCTACTGACTGAAGAAGGACTGCACAGGAGAGAAATTGAATTCGAGAATAAAGCTGGTGGGGATAAAATTCCCAGACAGTATATAGGCGGTGTGGAAAGGGGGGTGCGTGACGCGCTTGGCAGCGGAGTTCTGGCAGGGTATCCGGTGGTGGGTGTGAAGGTCACGCTGATAGACGGCTCGTATCATACGGTGGATAGTTCGGACCTGGCTTTCGAGCATGCAGGGGCCATAGCTTTGGAAAAAGCGCTGGAAGGTGCGGGGCCGGTTTTGCTTGAGCCGGTAATGTGGCTTCAGGCGGCGGTTCCGGAGGCCTATTTTGGCGCTATTCAGGGCAGTCTTTTGGCCAAAAGGGGAGTAATCAGGGATACGCGAAGCCACGCAAATATGCGGATAATTGATGCCAAGGTGCCTTTGGTTGAGATGTTCGGCTACTCCAGCGAAATCAGAAGCATTACGGGCGGCAGGGGCACGTTTACCTTAGAGCCTTTCAGCTACGAAAAGGTGCCGGAACAACTTACCAGGCAAATTATTCTTTAGGTGTGTTTTTGCCGGAATTTTTTAGTTTTATTGCATTGACAGTTTTTTATTTTGCTGTTATGTTATAGGTTTTTCGGTCGTAGCGAGCATTGTCAGAAGACGACATTGCGATTACCAGTTGGGCTGTGACATATCTGTGGACAGACAGTCAAAGAGCCTTTGTTTATAACTCAAGGGCTGGACTGCGGTTAGCGATGGCTGCAGATGGGCTGCGGACAGGCCCTGAAGCCCTGGCCCTTATTTAAGGAAGGCGAAGTAGAAAGCAAAAGAGGCGTGTTTTACTGGCGAGTTTGCTTTTGAAAAGGCCTTTCCTGCCAGAAAAAAGCAAGACGAAACCGGTAGAGAGCAAAAAAAGTATATAAATTCAGGGAACTTTTTGCACCGTATTTGCCGAGAAAACCGGCAGTCAGACGTGGTTGAGTACGACGGTTTGGTACGGGCATTGGTGGTCTGAAATAACAAAAGTGGTCTGAAATAACAAAAGAAACGGTTTAGAGGACAAGCTATGGCTGTTGAAGGCCAGAAAATAAGGATTCGGATGGAGGCATATGACCACAGGGCACTGGACGCATCGGCTAAAGAGATAGTGGAACATGCGCGACGGACAAATGCACGGGTCAGCGGTCCTGTACCGCTGCCTACGCGCATCGAAAGATATACTGTTCTGCGAAGTCCTCACGTAGATAAGAAATCACGCGAGCAGTTCGAATTAAGGACTCACAAGCGGCTGATTGACATTCACGAGGCCAATGCGCGAACCGTGGAAGTGCTCAGCCAGTTGGTGGTTCCGGCAAGCGTTTTTGTACAAATAAAGGCGTAACGGTCGTATGTGTCGATGGCGCAATGCGGGTTGGCAGCAATGGTAATGTTATTGGGTAAAAAGGTTGGTATGACGCAGGTGTATGATTCGAACGGCGGTTTACAGCCGGTTACAGTCATACAGGCCGGGCCGTGCTGCGTGCTTTCGGTGAAAAGCGCAGACAAAGAAGGTTATGCGGCGGTGCAGATGGGCTTTGATGACGTGAAAGAATCGCGAAGGAAAAAACCTGAAATTGGGCACGCAAGCAAGGCGAATACTGTGCCTAAGAGATTTGTCCGGGAAATGCGTATATCAGGGTCCGAGGAAGGATGTAAAGTCGGAGACCTTTTGACGGTCGCGGGTTTTTCCGAGACTAAATATGTCGATGTTGTCGGCACCAGCAAAGGCAAAGGTTTTGCGGGTGTGATGAAGCGGCATGGCTTTGGCGGTTTTCCGGCTTCTCACGGTACGGAACGAAGACACCGGGCGCCTGGTTCTATATGTGCTTATGCGAGCAACCGCGGGCACGGCGCCAAGCTTAAAAAAGGCAAAAGAATGGCAGGGCATATGGGTAACGCGCAGGTCACGATAAAGAACCACCGGCTGGTTGCTATAGACGCGGATAAAAATCTGCTGGTGGTGAAGGGTTCTGTTCCGGGCCCGGCGGGCGGATATGTAATAGTACGGGGCGGGCGCATGGGATAGCGTTTCGCCGGCTGATATGGATAAGATGAGATTGAAGAGATGATAAGTTTGTCAGTTTACAACAGAGACGGCCAGGAGGTGGGCAGCCTGGAAGTGGATGAGTCAATTCTGGGCGGCAAGGTCAGATATGCCCTGCTGAAACAGGCTATCGTTATGTATGACGCCAATAAACGCGTCGGTACCGCGGCGACTAAAAGCAGGGGTATGGTGGCCGGCTCGCGCAGGAAGTTATTCAGGCAGAAAGGCACAGGCAATGCGCGTGTAGGCAACATACGTACCGGCAAGCGTGTCGGCGGCGGGGTAACTTTTGGCAAGGTTTCCAGAGACTTCGGCAAGCGTATGCCCAGAAAGCAAAGAAGGCTGGCGACGGATTCCGCGGTTCTGGCAAAGCTTTTGGACAACAGCGTGGTGGTAGTTGATGAGCTTGGATTGGAAAGACCAAAAACGAAAGATTTTGTGAAAATTCTCGGGAATCTGCAGATTCCGGGCAAGGACAGCTGTCTGGTAGCGATTAACGACATAGATGCAAATGTGTATAAGTCGGCAAGAAATATCCCGAGGATAGCTGTTATGGCTGTGGACGAACTAAACGCAGGTGACGTATGTAATTATAGCAAAATGGTGTTTACCAAAGAGGCTTTTATGTCTTTTCTGCACAGCAGGCAAGACAAAATCTCAGAGAATTAACGGTTGTAAACAGCCGTTTGCAGTAATTGGAAATTTTGATGGCAGGCAGACAGCAGGTTTTGAGCGATAAGGATAATTAAAATGCGTAGCTGAAGCTACGGGCAGAGACGAAAACCGTGAGTCACCATAATGTAATAATCAGGCCTTTGATTACAGAACAGGGGATACACTTTGCCAATACAAAAGGTGCGTACCCTTTCGAGGTAGACAAAAAGGCCAATAAGATTGAGATAAAAAACGCTGTCGAGCGGGTGTATGGTGTTAAGGTCCGCAAGGTACGAACCGCCAACCATAAGGGCAAACCCCGTCGCAGAGGCAGAAGCGTGGGCAAGACATCTTCATGGAAGAAGGCAGTTGTGTACCTGGAAAGCGAGTATCATATAGACCTGTTTTAGACGCTGCCCGGCTGTAAGAACGGGAAGCGGCGGTCAACAGTGTGGAAAATGAATTGAAGTTATTGGTTTTGCACATGGTTTTTGGGTTTTAGGTTATGGGTGTTTTGATATACAAGCCGACCAGTGCGGGGCGCAGAAACAGTTCGGTCAATGACTGGGCTGAGCTGACAGGCGCTCGGCCCCAGAAGTCGCTTTGCAAACGGATAAACAAGAACGGCGGCAGAAATAACCAGGGATTTACTACGGTCCGGTTCAGGGGCGGCGGCGCCAGAAGGCTTTATCGCGTGGTCGATTTTAAGCGTAATAAAGACGGTATAGCCGCCAGGGTGGCAACGATTGAATATGACCCCAACAGGAACTGTTTTATATCGCTTTTGAACTATGCCGACGGTGAGAAAAGATACATATTGGCACCTCAGGGGCTAAGGGTCGGTGACATGCTGGAAAGCGGGCCGGTGTGTGAGCCGCGAATCGGTAATGCAGCACCGCTGGGCTCCATTCCTGCTGGTCTGGAGATACATAATATCGAGGTAACATCGGGTGAAGGCGGCAGACTGGTCAGGGGCGCCGGGGCATCTGCGAAGATTGTTGCCAAGGAAGGCAACTGGGTGACCATCATATTGCCCAGCGGTGAAATGCGTATGATTCGTAAAGAATGCCGGGCGACTATAGGGCAAGTGGGTAATTCAGACTATCAGAATATAAGGATTGGCAAGGCAGGTCGCAAGCGTCACATGGGTCGTCGGCCGCATGTTCGCGGCAAAGCGATGAACCCTGTTGCGCATCCGATGGGCGGCGGAGAAGGCAGGTCCAACGGCGGGCGCCACCCCTGTTCTCCGACAGGTGTGCTGGCAAAAGGCGGCAAGACCAGAAGTCCTCGCAACAGGAGTAACAAGAGGATTATCCGAAGGCGCAAGAATAAAAGGCAGGGACAGTTGGTTCTATAAAATGAAACGTTATAGCTGCAAAGCTTAAAACTGAACTGGATATTAATTTTGAGGAAGAATAGTGGGCAGGTCTCTTAAAAAAGGGCCGTATGTTGACGAAAAGCTGTTTGCAAAGGTCAGCAGGCAGAATCAGTTGGGTTCTCGCGAACCGATAAAGACCTGGGCAAGAAGGTGCACGATAACCCCGGAGTTTGTCGGATTTACGTTTATGGTGCATAACGGCAAGATGTTTCACAAGGTCTTTGTTACCGAGGACATGGTGGGGCACAAGCTGGGCGAGTTTTCGCAGACGCGGATGTTCAGGTCTCATTCGAGCAGGAAGCTGACGACGGAGAAGCAATAGAGCGTATTAAGGTTTTTCGTATGTTAAGCGCTGATAAGTTAAAACAGATTTGCCGGCAGCGACGGGTATCGATAGAAACGCTGGCCGGCGAGCTTGTCGGAGCAGGGTATGACAAAAAGCAGGCTGTTGCAGCCGTGAAAAACTGGCAAAGAGGGCTTTTTAAGCCCAAACCGCGGCGCGATGATATTCGTCGGATGGCGTCGGCGTTGTCTGCTGAAGTAAACGACCTGGCTCAATGGCGTTCATGCTGTCGCTATGCGCCGTTTTCAGCCAGTAAAGCCAGACTTGTTACGGAATTGATAGCGGGTCGAAGCGCGCAGGAGGCTATGGATATTCTGAAATTCACACGCAAGCGTGCAGCAAGTGTAGTTGACAAGGTTCTCAGGACGGCTGTTGCCGACGCCGATGAGCAGGAGGCGGATGTGGATAATCTTTACATCAGCTCGGCAGTTGTCGATGACGCGGGAGTTCGACTGGGTACGAAACGATGGATTCCGAAGGACAGAGGAAAGGCGTATCCTATTCGCAAAAAGGCCTGTCATATATATGTGACGGTCACTGAATCGCAGGGCTAAGGGTCTTAAAGGGAGCCGTTTAGCGGGACGAAAAAATGGGTCAAAAAGTATCGCCAATCGGGTTCAGAACAGGCGTAACGATTGGGTGGCAGAGTAGATGGTATGCCACCAAGGCTAATTACGGGAATTTTCTTGTCGAGGACCAGAGGATTCGTGAGCTTGTTGACAACAAGTATAACCGTCAGATGCCCAAGGGGGCCGTTGCCAAAACCGAAATAGTCAGGGCCCGTAACGAGATAAAGGTAACACTGCACAGCGGCCGCTGCGGTGTGGTAATAGGTCCAAGAGGTGATGCAGTTGATAGTCTGCGTCAAGAGCTGGAGGATATGACGGGTCAAAAGGTCAGCGTAAATGTTATCGAGATAAAGAACCCGGAGCTTAGCGCTTTTCTTGTAGGCGAATCGATTGCCGAGCAGTTAGGTAAAAGGGCATCATTCAGAAGGGCTATGAAGCAGCACTGCGAATCAACAATGAATTCCGGCGCCAAGGGAGTTAAAATAATCTGCAGCGGGCGGCTGGCAGGCTCGGAAATGGCACGCAAGGAGACACAAAAGCTGGGCAGTATTCCGCTTCATACGCTTGATGCCAATGTAGATTACGCCTGTGCCACAGCCAGGACCACGTACGGTGCAATCGGGGTCAAGGTGTGGATATACAAGGGTAAGTTCGGCGAAGAAGTCGAGGTCGCTCGACCGCGGCGCTATCGTCCGGGCGGACGAAGCGGCGGAACTTCGCGTCGGGAAAGGCCGGCCAGAGAAGGTCCAGCTGCGCGGGCAGACGGTTCACAGCCGCAGCAGCACAGCAACGAGGTGCAGAAGTAGCAGTCAGCAGAAAACATTAATTAAGGAATAGTGAAGTATTATTCCGGCGAGGCGGTTTTCCTGAAGGGTATTTAAGAAATGGCAATGATGCCCAAAAGAGTAAAGTACCGTAAAAGCCAGCGAGGCAAGCTCAAGGGTGTTGCTTCGCGAAGCAACTTTGTTGCTTTCGGCGAGTACGGTCTTCAGGCCCTGGAGAACAGCTGGATATCGGCTAAGCAAATAGAGGCTGGGCGAGTTGCGGCTACTCATTTTCTGCATCGTGAAGGCAAGGTCTATATACGGATTTTCCCGGATAAGCCGGTTAGTGCCAAGCCGCTGGAAACACGGATGGGCAAAGGCAAGGGCGAGCCGGCGTTCTGGGTGGCCAGAGTAAGGGCTGGACAGATTTGTTTTGAAATCGGCGGGGTCACCGAAGAAGTGGCAAAGCAGGCCCTGTCGAGAGTGGCTTATAAGATGCCAATCGGCTGCAGGTTTGTTAAACGCAGACATTCATTATAGCAGCAAACAGGAAAGTTCGGTTATGAAAGCGCAGCAATATCGCGAGATGAGCACTGACGAGCTGCAGAGCACTCTTGAAGAACTGCAGAGGCACTTGTTTGATTTGCGCGCCCAGGCGGCCACAGAAAAGCTGGAAAACTGCAGGTCGGTGGCTAATACCAGGCGGGACGTGGCGAGGATTAAGACAATAATGCGGCAAAGGCAGTTAAGCGGCACAGGGCAGCCGGAGAAGGCCGGGAATTAGTTTTGTTTTTTGCATTGTGATTTTGACCTTTGGTAATCAGGAATTAAAGATGCAGGACAGGAGATTAAGGATTTTGACTGTTACGGTAATAGGCAAAAGCGGTGCCAAAAGCATCAAGGTCGCCGCAGATTTCAAAGTTCGGCATCCGAAGTACGGCAAATATATGAAGCGCAGGACAAAACTGATTGTTCATGACGAACATAACCAGGCAAACGTGGGCGATGTTGTTGATGTTTGCCAGTGCAGGCCGTACAGCAAGACCAAGAGTCACCGTCTTGTAAGGGTGTTAAAAAAAGCGGTCCGGGAAGAAGTGTAAAAACCGGTATGGAACGACGGATATGATTCAGCAGGAAACAATGTTGGTGGTTGCCGACAACTCGGGAGTCAAGTCGGCGCTTTGTATAAAAGTCCTGGGCAAAGGCGGCTCTCGGGGCAAATTCAGGCGGCCGGTTGCGACCATCGGTGATGTCGTATGCGTTGCCATAAAAAAATCGCTCGCCACCTGCCAGCTGGACGACAAGAAGGTGCATAAGTGTGTCATTATCCGTACCAAAAGCCCGGTCAAGCGCGCGGACGGCAGTTATGTGCGGTTCGACAGCAACGCGGCGGTTATGATTGATAATGAGGGCAATCCCATAGGAACAAGGATTTTCGGCGCGGTTGCCCGTGAGCTGCGTGAAAAGAATTATATGAAGATTATTTCGCTTGCAGGCGAAGTGGTCTGAACAAGTAATTATTGATTAATGATTATTGATTATTAAAAGATGGCACTTCATATAAAAAAAGATGATATGGTGGAAATTATAGCCGGCGCGGATAAAGGCGCCACCGGCAGGGTTCTGCACGTTTATCCGAAAAAGCAGAAGGTGGTGGTTCAGGGACACAATATATGCAAAAAGCACATCAGGCCCTCACGGAAGAACCCGCATGGAGGCCGGCTGAACGTTGAACAGCCGATACATATCAGCAACGTGCTGCCGGTAAATCCGAAAAGTTCCAAAGGGGCCAGAGTCCGCTATGAAAAAAGCAAGGACGGCAGCAAAAGACGGGTTGCGACCGATGGCACGGAAATCGGCATTGTCAAAAAGGCTTTGGAAAAATAAAGGTGCAGTTGTCGGCATTAAAGCATGATGTGAGAAGTGTAAATGGCGCGTTTGAGAGATTTATACAAGTCCAGTATACTCAGTGAGCTGACCAAGGAATTCGGTTACAGCAATCCCATGGCGGTTCCGCGTATGGAAAAGATAATTGTTTCGATGGGTCTCGGCAAGGCATCACGTGAGCCAAAGTATCTTGAGCAGGCCAGAAAAGACCTTGCCATGATAACAGGGCAGATTCCGGTTGTGTGTATGGCCAAAAAGAGCGTTTCCAATTTCAACGTGCGGGAAGGCGACAAAACCGGGCTGAAGGTTACTCTGCGAGGACGACGGATGTTTGAATTCATGGACAGACTCATAAGCCTTGCGATTCCACGTGTGCGGGATTTCCGGGGTCTTGCCCCGGATAGTTTCGACGGTCACGGCAACTATTCGATGGGATTGAGCGAGCAGACGGTTTTTCCGGAAATAGATATTGGCAAAGTAGAATTTCAGCAGGGTATGAATATAACGTTTGTAACTACCGCCAAAACCGACAGCCAGGCCCAGAAGATGCTGGCGGGTTTCGGTATGCCTTTTAAGACAAGTCAGTAGCAAGAGTTTGGAGTACGAAAGTCAGATATGTCAACCAAAGCACTGGAGAATAAGGCAAGGAAGAAGCAGAAGTTTCGAGTAAGACAGTATACACGTTGCCAGCTTTGCGGAAGGTCCAAGGCCGTTTATCGCAAGTTCAAGATTTGCCGGATATGCTTCAGGACATTGGCTAACGAAGGTAAAATTCCGGGCGTGCGCAAGGCAAGCTGGTAGAAACAAAAATAACCCAGGGAATCGAGATATAGAAATGAGTTTAAGCGACCCAATTGCAGACATGCTTACGAGAATACGCAACGCCAACAGAATCGGCGCAAAGCAGGTCAACATCAGAGCATCAAGGATATGTGAAGGTATAGCAGCGGTGCTTAAACAGGAAGGTTACATCGAGGATTTCGACCGAGTCGACGACAGCAAACAGGGGATACTAAGAATCAGTCTCAAGTATGCGCCTGACGGCAGAGCGGTTATTACGGAGATAACGCGGACCAGCAAGCCCGGCAGGAGAATCTACTCGGCAGCAGATAAACTGCCTCACGTGCTTGGCGGCATGGGCATAGCAATAGTTTCGACCAGTAAAGGCATAATGAGCGACCAGAACTGCCGCAAAGACGAGGTCGGCGGCGAGATACTTTGTACGGTGAGCTGATGAGTCGCATTGGTAAAAAACCGGTTAGTATTCCTGAAACGGTCAAGGTCGAGCACAAGAGCGGCCTGATAAAGGTTTCAGGACCACTGGGCAATCTGGAGATGAACTGTCACGCCCTGATAAAGGTTAAAGTTGACGAATCCGGACGGAAGATAGTGGTCGAGAATGAATATCCCGACGACAGGCGTCATAAGCAGCTGCACGGGACGATGCGAGCTTTGATTGCCAACATGGTCGCAGGTGTCAGCAAAGGTTTCGCAAAGAATATGGAAATATACGGTACAGGCTACAATGTCAAGGAGCAGGGCGGCAAAGTGGTTTTTCAGATCGGCCTGTGCCACCCTGTGGAATTAAAGATTCCCGAAATCGTGAAGGTGAAGATAGTTGCTGCCGCAACACGAGGCGATGATGTTCCTGCGAAGTTTACTCTGTCGAGTGTTGATAAAGGAGCCCTGGGACAATTTGCGGCAGAGATTCGGAAGATAAAACCGCCCGAACCTTACAAAGGCAAAGGTATTCGCTATGCCGACGAACACATACGACGCAAGGCCGGTAAAGCATTTACATCCGGAACAGCATAAGAACGGCAGATTACGGCAGGAACGACCCTGGAAGTTAAAAGGCAGTTTGGATTGCGGGTTTAATGAGAATCGACAGGATAAAAAAAGCAGCGACGAGACGCAAGTATCACGTGCGGAAGAAGGTTTTCGGCACGGCGGACAGGCCCCGGCTGAGTATATTTCGTTCGAACAGGAATATTTACGCACAGATTATAGACGATACGGCCGGGGCGACATTAGTTTCGGCTAACACAGCAACCAAAGGGTTGCGTGAAAAGTTCCGTGGTCGTTGTAATAAGCAGGCCAGCCAGGCGGTGGGCGAGGCGGTTGCCAAACAGGCCCTCGGCGTCGGGATTAAATGCGTTTGCTTCGACAGGAACCGCTATAAATATCACGGCAGAATCAAGGCACTTGCAGATGCTGCCAGAAAAGGCGGACTGGTTTTTTAATGACTGATATTTAATGTGGAGAAAACTTTGACAGCAGAATTATTTCAATTACCGGCTCAGCAGGAAGACAAGCCGCTGGAAGATACGGTGGTAAAGGTGTTTCGCTGTGCGAAGGTTGTCAAGGGCGGTCGACGTTTCAGCTTTGCTGCGTTGGTGGTGGTCGGGGACCGTTCCGGCACTGTCGGGATCGGCTACGGCAAGGCCAACGAAGTACCGCTGGCGGTCGAGAAGGGTGTAAAGGACGCCAAGAAGTCGCTACATAAGATAGCGCTGGTGGGCAAGACCCTGCCGCACCAGGTTACAGGTAAATACGGGGCTACGAAGATAACGCTGGTTCCGGCCTGTGCCGGTACCGGGGTAATCGCCGGCAGCAGCGCCCGAGCAGTGCTCGAATATGCAGGCGTACAGGACGTGCTGACCAAGGTATATGGAGGCGCATCGGCAAAAAACGTTGTCAAAGCCACGTTAAACGGATTGTTAAGGGTCCGTAACAAGGAGATGGTTGAATCACTTCGCGGCGTTCAGGTAGCAGTACGGGCCAAGCAGCAGTAGTAACCGCAAGGTCAGATTGATGTAAGAAGTGCAGGAATGTATAACTTTTTGGTGTGTTAACTCGGGAAGATTTTTTGGTGGTGATTTAGATGAACAGCGGCGGAACAGGTATTGTTGCAGGTAGGGACTTCAAGAATAAGGTGTTAAGTCTCGGAAGCCGCAGGGCCGGCGTAAAGGCTCGCAAGCGGGTCGGCAGAGGCAGCGGCAGCGGTTTCGGCAAGACAAGTGGGCGAGGCCATAAGGGATGCAAAAGCAGAAGCGGCTACAAGGTGCGGTTGCTTTCCGAAGGCGGTCAAATGCCGTTATTCAGGCGGCTGCCCAAGCGGGGCTTTAACAATTATAACTTCGCCAGGCAATACGAAATAGTCAATGTATCGCAGCTGGAAAGATTCGAAGACGGGGCCGCGGTAGGTGTCGAACAATTGTCGCAGGCGGGCATGGTAAGCGGCATCAACAGCAAGGTCAAAGTGCTCGGAGACGGCGAGCTGACAAAGAAACTGCAGGTAACGGCTCACAAGTTCAGCAAATCCGCCGAGCAGAAGATTACGGGTTGCGGAGGTTCGGTAAGAAGTGCCGCAGGCAGCAACTGACATAATGTACAGGCAAATAAAGTGCGTTACTGATAACGCATATGAAAATGCCGCAGTGGTTTCTGCGGAAAGGTGCGTTATCGGTTATGACGGAGAATCCGGTTTTTGAGACGTAATAATACAAGATAAAAAAAATGCTCGGAACTGTAATCAACATATTCAGAATCAGCGACCTGCGCAATAAAATTCTTTTTACCGTAGGGTTGTTGATAATATACAGGGTGGGTTTTCACATACCAATTCCCTGTTTCGACCAGGCAAAGATAGAAGCCGTTATGGGTACCAGGGACACAGAGAGTCCCTTCGGCAGAGCGGCAGAGTATATGCAGATGTTTACCGGGGGAACGCTTGATAGGACCAGCCTGTTCGGTCTGGGGATTATGCCGTACATTACGGCCTCGATTATACTGATGCTGTTGGGCGAGGTTGTTCCGGCACTGAAGAAACTGCGTCAGGAGGGTCAGACCGGCTACAAGAAGATACAGGAATACACCCGGTATTTGACGGTGTTTATATGTATAATCCAGGCTATGTTGTATATGAAGATGCTGGGTGTTTATACATACGCGGGCATGTACGCGCAGGCCCTGATAATGGGTATTGTGGGTATGACAGCGGGTACGGTGTTTTTAATGTGGCTCGGTGAGCAGATAGACGAATACGGCATAGGTAACGGGATTAGCCTGATAATAATGGCCGGCATTATTGCCAGGCTGCCGTGGGCGGTACGGATGCTGGCTGAGAATGTGGATTTGCGTGTCGGTGCGGCTCCGGGGACAATAGGGCCGGCGAAGATACTTTTCCTGATAGCTGCTTTTGTATCTGTTGTTGCCGGTGCGATACTGATAACCCAGGGACAGCGGCGGATACCGATTCAGCAGGCCAAACAGATGCGCGGCCGAAGGATGTACGGCGGCCAGAGAAGTTATTTGCCGTTGCGGGTCAATCACGGCGGGGTAATGCCGATAATTTTCGCGTCGAGCTTCATGATTTTTCCTTCCGTGATAATTGCACAGTTAGCGAATATTGACAGGTTCAAGAATTCGGCGGTACTTGACAATATACTGCGTGCGCTGGGTTCGACGGCCTACACGTATAACGTTTTGTATATGTTGTTGATATTCCTGTTTGCCTATTTCTGGACGACGGTGCAGTTTCAGCCCAAGGAGGTGGCCAAGAACCTGCGTGACAGCGGCAGTTTTATACCGGGGCTTCGGCCGGGGCGAAGAACAGCCGAGTATTTGGAAACCGTAATGATTAGAATAACTTATTTTGGCGCTGCGTTCCTGGCAATAATTGCAATTGTACCGCAGCTTGTTTCGATATTATTAGGGATTAATTGGCTGGTGGCGACGTTTTTAGGCGGCACGGGCCTGCTGATAGTTGTCAGTGTTTCGCTGGACCTGGTGCAGAAAATCGAAGCAAGTCTGCTGATGCGCAGCTACGACGGATTCAGCAGTTCGGGCAGGATTAAAGGAGCGTACGGATGAGAATAGTTTTACTGGGCGCTCCCGGTGCCGGCAAAGGAACTCAGTGTAAACGTATTATTGACAAATACGGTCTGGTGCATCTGTCCAGCGGCGACATACTCCGCAAAGAACGGGCGGAAGGCACCGAATTGGGCAAAAAGGCAGAAAGTTATATGAATTCCGGTGCCCTTGTGCCGGATGAATTAATAGTGGAGATGATGGCCGGAGCAATCAGCAAGGCGCCGTCAACGGGATTTGTGCTTGACGGTTTTCCCAGGACGGTCAACCAGGCGAGGCAGCTTGACAAATCGCTGGCGATTATAGGGCAAAAGATAGACGCGGTGTTGAACCTTAAGGTCCAGGACCGGTTAGTAACAGAAAGAATAACCGGCAGGAGAAGCTGTCCTCAGTGCGGCGCAGTATATCATATTGAGAACCTCAGGCCGAGGACCGACGGCATATGTGATAACGACGGCGCGGAACTGATTCAGCGTCCTGACGACAGTTTTGAAGTTGTGGCTAACCGGATGAAGAATTACCACCGGCAAACGGAGCCAGTGGTTGACTATTATAAAACGAATTCCAGTGCCGGTGCATTTTATGAGTTGGATGCCGACAAAGACGCAGACCAGGTAAGTGTCGAGGTATTCGAGAAGCTGGATACTGTGGCGAAAAGTTAGGCTGCGATACTTGAACGGATAAATGGCTATAAGGCTCAAAAGCCGAAGAGAAATCGGGTTGATGCGCCGGGCCGGCGGTGTTGTAGCGGACGTTCTTTCAAAATTACAAGAGAATGCAAAGCCGGGCGTGACGACGGGACAGTTGGACCAAATTGCGCTGGAGATGACCGCGGATGCAGGTGCCAGGGCGCTGTTTAAGGGAGTGCGGTTTTCCAACAGGCAAAAAGCTTTTCCCGGTGCCATCTGTGCGTCACTGAACGACCAGGTCGTTCACGGGATTCCTTCCGAAAAGGTAAGACTTAAGGAAGGCGATATTCTGGGTATCGACTTCGGCATCGGCCTTGACGGCTATTGCGGCGATGCGGCTGTTACAGTCGGTATCGGGCGAATATCGCAGGACCGGCAAAAACTTCTTGCGGTTGCACAAGAGGTTCTGCAGATAGCTGTGGCGATGTCCGGTCCCGGCGTTAAATGGAGCAGCATAGCAGCAAAGATGCAGGAACACGCCGAGTCGGCGGGCTTTTCTGTGGTAAGAGATTTTGTCGGGCATGGAATCGGCACGAGGATGCATGAAGAGCCGAAGGTGCCGAATTTTGTCAGTGAAGAGCTGCTTAGTAATGACGTTTTTCTAACGGAAGGTATGGTTATTGCGGTGGAGCCGATGATTAACGCCGGCGGCAGCGGTATTCGAACCCTGGAAGACGGATGGACAGTCGTAACAGAGGACGGCAAATGCTCGGCACATTTTGAGCATACGATAGCGATAGTTGAAGACGGCTGTGAGGTGTTGACCCGCAGATAGTTTGCTATGGTTAAAAAAGATGCAATAAAGTTAAGGGCAAAGGTTGTAGAGGTTTTGCCGAACGCGATGTTCAGAGTGGAATTAGAGAACGGCCACAGGATTCTTGCGCATGTATCAGGCAAGATGCGCATGCACTTTATCCGTATATTGCGGGGCGATACGGTTACAGTGGAGATGTCTCCATACGACCTGAACAGAGGCAGGATAGTTTTAAGGCATTAATACCGTGCAGGATTGCGTGTACTTATTTTAACAGTTTGAGCCGGATATAAGAATGAAAGTAAGAAGCTCAGTAAAACGTATATGTGAGAACTGTAAAATTGTGCGTCGCAGAGGCGTTGTGCGCGTGATTTGCACCAACGCACGGCACAAACAGCGACAAGGTTAGATTTCAAAGGTCAGGAATTTGGTTAAGAAGAGGTTTTTTTATGCCGCGTATAGTTGGTGTTGATATCCCGAATAATAAATCCATATGGATTGCATTAACGTACATTTACGGCGTAGGCCAGTGGACGTCCGAGCAGATTCTCAAGGAAGCCAAGATAGACAAGCTCACAAGAGCCGACAAGCTTGGCGAGGATGAGCTAAGCCGGATAAATCAGGTTATCGAGCGCAATTATATCACCGGAGGTCAGCTGCGCAGGCAGATTACACAGAATATCGCCCGTTTGAAGGACATAAACTGTTACAGGGGCGTTCGGCACAAGAAAGGTTTGCCCGTCAGGGGCCAGTGTACACAAAGTAACGCGCGCACTCGTAAAGGGCCGCGCAAGACCGTTGCAGGTAAAAAGAGCGTAAAGGGTGCACGTTAATCAATTACATATTTTGATATTGGCGAAGATTCTGTTAAAGGATTTACTTAATAATGGCTAAGGGCGGAAAAAAGAAGATAAGGAGAAATGTTGTAAAAGCCATAGCGCATATCAAGGCGACGTTCAACAATACGCTGATAACAATAACCGATTTGGACGGCGATACAATCTGTTCGAGTTCGGCAGGTTGTGTGGGTTTCAAGGGTTCGCGAAAAAGTACCGCTTTTGCAGCCCAGCAGGCTGCACGGCGCAGTGCTACAGCGGCTGTGCGCAATGGCGTTCGTGAATTGGAAATAAGAGTTAAGGGGCCCGGGCCGGGCCGTGAATCGGCGATATCGGCCCTGGAGCAGGCAGGGCTGCGTATCAGTTCCATAGAGGATGTAACGCCTTTGCCCCACAACGGCTGCAGGCCGCCAAAGCGAAGACGAGTTTAAGGCACATAAATTTTTTGTTGGAGAAGAATAAAAAAACATGGGACGTTATTTAGGTTCCTCCTGTAAATATTGCCGTCGTGAAGGAATAAAACTGATGCTCAAAGGTATCAGATGCGAGACGGCTAAATGTCCGATTGAGAAAAAACAGCGTAATGTTGCGCCCGGTATGCATGGATGGCGCAGGGGCAGGCAGGGAGAATATGCCGTAAGATTGCGCGAGAAGCAGAAGGTAAAAAGGTATTACGGACTTTTGGACCGGCAGTTCATGAGATATTTTCACGAGGCCGACCGCATTAAGGCTGATACCGGCAAGGTGTTGCTGCAGCTGCTCGAGAGGCGGCTTGATAACGTGGTTTATAAGCTGAATTTTGCATCTTCTCGGAAGGCTGCAAGACAATTGATAACGCACGGTCATATTTGCGTAAACGGCCGCAAGGTCGATATCAGCGATTACAGCATGAAGGTTGGTGACAAGATAACGGTAAAGAACAGCGCTAAAAGTCTCAAGAGAATAAAGCAGCAGCTTGAAGGTAATCCGAACTTTACCACACAAGGCTGGTTACAGCTGGACCCTGCCAAGCCGCAGGCTACGGTGGTGGCACTGCCAAGCCGGGAAGATATTCAGATTCCTGTTCAAGAGGAACTTGTTGTAGAATTCTGTTCAAGGTAGGTTTTGAGCCGGTGTTTTTACCTTGTTATTATAAAGAGCAGATGACCCCTAATTTTTGACCATAGCTTATTAGTCATGGGAGGCGCGTATGCGAGTTACATGGCGTGGTTTGGAGCTGCCGACACGTGTTGAGCGCGACACTACGGTATCAAGTGATAAATACGGTCGTTTCTACGTCGAGCCTTTCGAGCGTGGCTTCGGAACCACTATTGGTAACAGTCTGCGACGTGTGCTGCTTAGCTGTCTGGAAGGCAGTACCGTAACTTCGATTAAAATAGCAGGTGTAAATCATGAGTTTACCTCCATAAAAGGTGTTATGGAGGACGTTACCGATATTGTTTTGAATGTCAAAAGTCTTGTAGTTTGTCTTCGTGACGGCGGCCCCAAAACGATGACCGTTTCCGCAAATAAAGCAGGTGTTGTAACGGCGGCCGATATAGTTGCAGACCCGGCTATCGAGATAATAGGCAAGGATTTGGTGCTGGCGACGCTGACCGAAGACGTGGATTTTGAGATGGAAATGGTTGTTGAAAAAGGTCGCGGTTATGTGCCGAGTGCTGAGAAAATCGCCGGTACGGACAGGTTTGACCAGGAAATCGGACGGGTCATACTGGATGCGGCGTATTCACCGGTTACGAGAGTCCGGTACAAGACCGAAGATACTCGAGTGGGACGACGAACGAATTATGACAGGTTGATTCTGGAGATTTGGACAGACGGAACAATTACCCCCGAGATGGCGATTGTAGAGGCAGCCAAGATATTGCGCAAGCACATAAATCCGTTCGTACAGTATTTCGAGCTTGGGGAAGAAACCGTGGCTGAGCAGTTCACTCAGGAAATACCCCAGAAGGAGACGATTGACGAAGAGTTGATGAGTAAACTAAATACTCCCGTCGCAGAGCTGGGGCTTTCGGTAAGGAGCGGCAATTGTCTTGAGTCGATAAAGGCCGAAACTGTCGGCCAGCTTGTTAAGATGACGGAAGCGGATTTGCTGAAGATTCGCAGCTTTGGCAAGACCAGTTTACGAGAGATAAAAAGAAAACTTGCCGATATGGGTTTGTCTTTGGGAATGACGGACATAAACTATTGACCGTCTGAAAGATGCACCCGGCAAGCAAACAGCATCCGATGACAGAAAAAACTGAGGTTCGAAGAGGAAGGATTTAATGGTATGCGTCATAGAGTGGCAGGTCGTAAATTAAGTCGGACAAGCCAGCACCGGACGGCTTTGCGCCGGAACCTGGTTATTTCGCTTTTCCAGCATGAGACAATTTCAACCACAGTTGAAAAGGCCAAGGAGGTAAAGGCCTTTGCCGAGAAGCTGATAACGCTGGGCAAGAAAGGCACATTGGCGGCACGGCGGCAGGCTATCTCACTTTTGGGTAACTGTGACCTGATAACTTATGAAGACGGCGAGCGGGTAAAAAAAGGTACGGTAATCGGCAAGCTTTTCAGCGAAATCGGACCTCGCTATTTAGACAGGCAGGGTGGTTATACAAGAATTATCCGTTTGTCATTGAGGAGATTGGGAGACAACGGCCAGCTTGTGCTGCTGCAGCTTGTAGGCCAGGAGAAGGCTGTTAAGCAGCAACGGCAAAAGGCAACCAGGCGGGCTGGTAAGAAAAAGAGCACAAAGCCCGCGGCAACAAAAGGCCGGTCGGCGCAGGCCAACAAGGAACAGTAACTTAGCTTAGGTTGGCAGCGGCATGGGTGTAAAGGACTGTATATTCTGCAAGATGGCAACCGGCCAGATTGCTGTCACAAAGGTCTATGAAGACCAGCTTGTCCTGGCTTTTCTGGATATTGCACCCGTCAGTGACGGGCATACGCTGGTAATTCCCAGGCAGCATTTTGAAAAACTGCATGATTGTCCGGCCAAGCTTCTGTCAGAGATGAGTCTGCGGCTGAGCAAGATTGCCAAAGCCGTGTCCGAAGCTATGAATTCGGACGGTTATAATGTACTATGCAATAACGGCGCAGCTGCGGGGCAGGTTGTCAGGCATCTGCATTTTCATATAGTTCCTCGCAGAACAGGCGATGGAGTTTTCGAGCATTGGCCCAGTTATACGTATCCTGCGGGCGTAGCAGAGCAGATTGCCGCTAGGATTTGCAAAAAACTGCAGTGTTGATATGCAGGGTCTTTTGTGGTATAGTTAATTGAGCGATCGCGGGGTAGAGCAGTCTGGTAGCTCGTCGGGCCCATAACCCGGAGGTCGCAGGTTCGAATCCTGCCCCCGCTATTGTGTAAGTTAAGCAGGTATGGCTATTTAGGCGTGCCTGCTTTTCTTGTTTATTGTGGGCGTGTAGATAAAATGTAGATAAATTGATTTGTAACTGACAAATCAGCCGCTCGACATCAGCACAAAGACAACCTTTGATATACTGGAGATTAGTTCCAGTAACAGAAAGGAAGGTTGTCATGGCCGCACAGCGGAAAATATTGTTTTGGCCAAAACACCGATGCAGACATTTACGGATTCGATACCGTTGGCAAAAGCAAAAATGCTGAACAATACCTTACAGACACAAGAACAGCCAGACGATATTGTTTGGCAGGTTAAGTAATGACTATTACATTTAAAAATATATTTGAGATAATACACGCTTTCAGAGATGATATTTGTTTGATCAGTGATTCCTCGGTTGGTTTGGTTATCTGTGTTGATGATAATTTATTTTGGTTGGCTTGTTCTAATGCCACCTACATGTTTATAATCGTTTAATCTATCTAAGGCAGCCTTCGGCTGATAGTAAGTGTTTTCTTTCAGGCCGTTTTGATAGGCAGGCTGACGCAACCACGTTATCAATGCCGATATTATACACGAACATACCAGCGGCATAAAGCGACAAACTTGGCCCTTTGAAAACGGGGATGCCCGCCAAAATTTTAGTTGACTTTCCCACTAAGGCAGTTATTGTTCACCTTATAATGGGACAGCAAGCAGTTTTATAAATTGCTAAAGCTTGTTGCTTAGCGTTCCATTTTTTGGAAAGTACAGTCTTAGAGTTACGTTAGTATTATCAAATAATAGATTTCCGGGTAAATAATTTGAAAGCGACTTTAGGAACGGGCGTTGAAAAATAAAAAAATAAAATTAGCTTTATTGTGGTCAAAATATAGTGGCGGCGTTACTTCGGTAAACGACCTTGTTCTGGGATTGGATAAGAAACGCTTTAACGTAATATTTATCTATCTGAGTGGTTATGGCGTTGAGAAAAATTTAATAGAAGAGGCCGGATATAAGGTCTGCTATCTTTCCAGAGCGAAGCAAATCAGGTACTTTAATCTTCCCATTTTGCTCAAGCTGATAAAAATTCTCAAAGAACACAAAATCGATATACTTCATTGCCACGGACACAAATGTACTGTTTATGGCGCTATAGCAGCGGTTATGGCAAAGACGCCGACTGTCTTGGCGCATGTGCACGGATTAAGAAGAAGCCGTACTATCCGGCGCAAGATGCTCAATTATCTATTATTCAAAAGGATTAATAGGATACTGCCGGTTTGCGAAAGTGTACGAGATGATGTTCTGAATAACAACTGGCGTCTTTCACCTAGCAAAGTTACCACATTGGATAATTCGGTAGATTTCAAGAGATTTTCAACAATTGAAATTGATAAAAATACAGCTAAACAAAAATTAGGATTCAAAGCCGATGAATATGTAGTGGGCACGGTGGCAAGGCTTGGCCCTTTTAAGGGACAGGATTATCTCATCAATGCTTTTTACAAATTTAGAAAAAAGTTCGATAATTCACATCTTATTTTTGCAGGCGAAGGGCCCGTGCGAGAAAATCTTGAAAACCTTGCCGACGAATTTGGCATTGCTGATAGAGTTCATTTTCTAGGGATGAGGGGGGACATTGAATATGTTTTCCGGGCCTTGGACTGCTTTGTTTTGCCCTCAACTGATTCAGAGGGCTTGCCAAGAGCGCTGCTGGAAGCTATGGCGGCTGGCGTCCCATGTGTAGGAACACGTGTTGGAGGAACGCCGGATGTGTTGGGAAAAAGGTACGGTTTTGTGGTAGAACCAAAGGACGCGAATGCTTTGGCGGAAGCTATAACGACTATTGCTAAGTATTCGGAAGAACAAAGAAAAAAGTTGATTGCTGATTCAATAGAAAGAGTTAGACAGAAATATTCTCATGAAGTTGCTTTTGAAAATCTGAAAAATATCTATCTCGAAATGTTTGACGTTATAGAACAGAAGAACGCAAAAGTATGAAAGTTATAGACCAAAAGAGAGTTATCTATGATTCTGATATGGAATTTTATCAACATCAAGCCCATCGCTCTAATCCTCATGATAAAAATAGGCTTGTTACCGGAAGAAATGCGGAATTACTTCATTTTTTGTTTTGCGGCGGACAGTTGCCTCATACCTACCCTGCTGTTATGAGGGAAAATCCGTGTTTTGCTACAGATATTCGTTTTTTGGATGTAGGCTGCAGAGATGGCTGGTCTCTTGATTATGTTAATAATGGCTGTCCAAAGTGGGGAACAAACCTATTTACAAAACGAAAAAAATATCTCAATACCACAGGGATTGAGCTGATTCATGAAACTGTGGAGTATGCAAGAAAAAAAAGACGAAATGTTATTGAATTAGACATAAGAAAATCAATACTTGAGGGAGAGCTTTTTGACGTTATTTATACGAGACACTGTTTGGAGCATATAGATGAGCCCCTTAATGCACTGCGAAATATAGCAAAAATGCTTAGAAAGGGTGGAACTTTGCTTGCGGTCGTTCCAAAAGAAGAAAAATGTCTCACTTTGGACAGAGGCAATCACTCATATCTTTTTCGAGAAGATAATGAGCTGGCTGACATGGTGGAACAAGCAGGGCTCCGTGTTACGCACAATATTGTGCGAAAAGCATATTGGTATAGAAAGCGAAAATATTGGTATAAATTGCGAGCAAAGTTAAGATGTTGGGGTCCGGAACTTTGTGTTTTGGCAACAAAAAAAGTTTAGTCTATTTTTTAGGAATATTAAAAATAAGAGTCTAAAGTGAGCCAGAAAAGATTGTCGAATTTATAGACGGCAATGTCGAGGGTGAAAAATATTATTTGAATCTGATTGCGTATAATGATGGCAAGATAGCAACTTAACGAACGCAGAAAAAACTCGTTGATAAAATGCGGTGCAAGGACGCGATATATTTTCTCGACTACAAGACCTACGTGGAAGCTCTATTGAGGGGCTTCAATGTGTTTGTGCTTTCTTCTGTCGCCGAGGGTATGCCGAGAGCAATGTTAGAGGCAATGGCCTGTGGTGTTCCGTGTATCGCGACGTTGCTCTCAGGAATTCCAGAAGTCATTAATGATGAGAACATGGGGTTTTTAGTTCCATCAAAAGATTCATCATCGCTTGCCCTGGCAATGATTAAAATTGCAACATTGCCTGAGCCCGAACTTGACGCGCTTATCGAGAACGCTCAAAATAGGGTTCGCCAGTATTACTCACACAAGATAGTTGGGGAGAAACTTAAAAAATTGTACGAGAGCAACTTTGAAGCTTATTGCAAAGATCATCAGGCATAGCCGATGATACGCGCAGCACAATTGGCGGCTACACTGGCTTGGAGCCAGTGTCATTGTTTTGCCGGGGGTTGCGATTGGTGATGGGAATATAGTTGAATGATGGTTTTTTTGATGTATAATTCAGAGATGTTATGTTTCTGACAGCTAAAGAGTAAAAACAGTGTGGAAAAACTTACGAAGAAGATTGAAGGACACTTGCTCGATTTAATCGAAACCGGTACTTATGATGCCCCTTGGCCAGAAATCTTATGGCTGATTCCAGGGATTTTAAATTTAATTGATTGATGCAAATGGAACCATATATCAGAGTTGATTTAGATAAAGTGATTAAAGGTGACAATCCCGTAATTATTGAATTAGGCTGTGGAGAGAGAAAAAAACAGGACAGGATCACCATTGATAAACTAGATCTACCACATGTTGACATAGTTGCTGATATGGAAGAAGGCCTCTCTTTTTTACCGGACAATTCGGTTGACGAGATTCACTGCAGAAGCGTACTCGAGCATATTGAAAATTTCGAGGACTTGATTGGAGAAATCGTCAGAGTTCTCAAGAAGGAAGGTAAAGCCCATATCTTCGTCCCTCACTTTTCCAGTCCATATTACTACTCAGATTATACTCATAAAAGGCCTTTTGGTTTATATACCTTTTATTATTTCGTTGATAAAAAGCAGCAGTTAAAAAGAAATGTGCCGAATTTTTATAGTAATACAAGAATAGTAATTGTTTCACAGAGGTTGAAATTCAGGTCCATATTTTTTCTTTTGAGTCCTTTTAAAAAATTATTCGGCTGGTTTATAAATCTACATCCCATTCTCCAAGCATATTATGAAGAGAATCTATGCTATATTGTTCCTTGTCATGGCATCGAGATAGTGTTCAAAACGAATTCATAGCGAATCAATACAGACGATGAAGCTGCTTATTTTGACAAATAATCCGTCAAGGCCGAGCTTTAGGCAGCGCATAGAAATCCATCTGGAGACTATGCGTAACAATGGGGTATATTGCCAGGTTGCAAAACTACCCTCATCAGAACCGGCCCGTAGAAGTCTTTTTAAACGGGCTGCGAATTTTGACGGAGTATTCCTTCAAAAAAAATGCCTGAATTTTTTTGATGCTTTCTGTTTGCGTAAATACAGCAAAAAAATCATTTACGATTTCGATGATGCCATAATGTACAGCCCAAAGAGACCTTCCAGCGACAGAAGTTCGCACTTGAGACTTTTCAGGAGAACCGCTAAGCTTTCTGATATGATTATTGCCGGCAATTTCTACCTGGCTGAGCATGCTAAAAGATTTAATGACAATGTTCAGCTTTTGCCGACGGGCTTGGATACAAAGGAGTACGAGTTGGGGCCATGTGTGAGTGATGACGAAAAAATTCGTTTGGTCTGGATAGGTAGTAAGACCACTTTGCGTTACTTGAAAGAAATCAAACCTGCTCTTGAAGAAATCGGGTCACACTTCAGCAATGTCGTTTTGAGAATCATCTGCGATGAATTCATTGAACTTGAGAAGATGGAAGTTGAAAAATGCCGCTGGTTTCTGGAAAAACAAGCTGCTGATTTAACCTCTGGTGATATTGGCCTTGCGCCGCTGCCGGACAACAGGTTTACGCGCGGCAAATGCGGATTCAAGATTTTACAATACCAAGCTGCCGGTCTGCCTGTGGTTGCTTCGCCCATAGGCACAAACTCAATTTACGTTCGTGATAACATCACAGGGTTTTTGGTAACAGAGGTGCAAGAGTGGACCGACAGAATTACTCAACTGATTGAAGACGGCCAATTAAGAAAAAAAATGGGACGGCAAGGCCGAGCACATGCAGAAAGGTTTGACGTGAGCGTGATTGGAAAACAACTTGCCGAATTGATTACAAAATGCCTGCAGGAACCTGTATTATCAAAACAGTAACAAAGCAGAAAAATTATATTTTACCAAAGGAAAAATATGGCAAATCAAGTTAGTTCATTCATCAAAAAAAGCTTCTCGGGAAGAACAAGAACTTGATTTCGCTTGACGAACCTTTCCACGTCGTAGCTCGTCTTCTAAAAGGCAAGCAGGTAACAGGAATTATCGACGCCGGTGCAAGTGATGGCCGAATATCAAGAAGGCTCCTCCGAAAGTTTCCCAAGGCACATGCTTATGCTTTTGAACCCAACTTGTTATATTTTGACTCACTTCAGCAATACGCGAGGGAAGATTCCAGATTTCATCCTTATTTTCTGGCACTATCGGATTGCGAAGGCGAAGCTGACCTTCATATCACTCTGTCTCCAGGAAACACCTCCCTTCTGATGCCCACAGAAGTCTTCAAACAGATAGACTCTCAGGGCTCATGTGTGAAAAGGTCGGAAAAAGTCCAGCTCGTTACAATCGATAACTGAACAAAACGCAATGGAAACCCTGAAATCCAACTGATGAAATTGGATATCCAGGGCGGTGAGCTGAAGGCTCTTCACGGGGCACGTTATGTACTTCAACATTCAACACTGTTAGTCTATACGGAAATCTGGTTTAACTGTCCATACGAAGGCGGTGCAATTTACAGTGAAATTGATTTGTTCCTTCGTGAACATGGATTTGCACTGTATGATATATTTAAGCCAAGATACCATCCCAATGGACTAATCATGTGGGCCAACGCCGTTTTCTTGAATTCTGAACGACTTGGCATCTATCCAGCAGATCGTTGAGGGTCTGCTCGACGGTGTTGCGAACCATGGTATCCAGCCTCATTGATTTTAATGACTTTATTCAAGGTTTTTTGCTCTTGTGTCGATTCTTTTGTTAGATTAGTGTTCAATTTTAAGTTCTCCAATCTGGCCACAAATACGTTTCTTAAACTTTCCTAACATCGACCAGATTGGGGACTTTTTTGCACGTCCAATAAAATTGTGTGAAAAATATCTTACGTTATCCGATGAGGTTTTACAGCCTTGGCGAACAAAAGGTTACCACAAGGGACGATGCGGTTGTAAATGACAGCTCTATTTTCTACAAAACCCGGCAGGAGCGCCTGGTACAGATAATGAAAGAACTGAATTGTTTCAGCAAGCATTAGCAGTCAGACTGCGCAGTTCAACCTTTAGTTGTTGGTACAACTTTGTGGTTGTTTTTTTTAGCAAAGACAGCCTGGTTTTTTCTAAAACGAGCCATATCTTTCGCTCGCTTAAGCTTATAAATGCCTTTTAGCCCGTGCACTCTCATCGCATCAAGGTCTGTAAGAATTGGGCCCTTCTGTGTAATCAAAATATTTGTATGTTTCAAATCACCATGGCTGATACGATATTTCGCTAGTCTTTCAAGCAGTACTTCAACCTGTCTTATTATTCTGGAAAGCTGCTGTTGGGAGACATTGGTATCCCGCTCTAAATCGGACAGCTTCTGACCATCAACATATTCGGTTACTAGATAAGATGTCCAGACAAGCCCCCCTTTACGCCGCTCAAGATAAGCCAACGGCTTGGGCGTAGGTATGCCTATGTTCAAGAGGCGATGTCCGTTTATCCAGCCCCAAAGGGCTCGCGAACGCTTTATGGTATGCCGGAGCGAATGGAAAAACCCCCTGTGTATGTATTGCTTGGTCGCTATATTCTTATTATTCCACACAGAATGCGACACAGAGGAAGTATCGCCCTTTTTGAGGTAGTCCCCCTGCTCCATTAGGGTATCAATATTTTCAACAAAACTAAGCGCATCCGGCTCTTGGCAAAAGCTTCTATCAAATACCGCAAGGCATCTATCCGCCTTAATGCGGAGATATTTTTCATTTGTTCGCAGATATTTTTTCATACTTTTAGTTGGTTTTTTCTTATTCTTCAGGCGCTGTTCGGTTTTTTTCAAAACATGTTTAGCCAAAGCTTTCTCCGCCTTTTTAGTTTGCGTGTTCAGGGCACAGTACTTTCTGAAGAACCTCATCCGGTCCGTATCGGTGATATTTTCCTGAAACATGTTTATTTGGACAAGATTTTTTAAGCGCAGCCGAGCAGGCAATCTTTGAAACTTTTTCGTTCGTTCATTGTCAAGCAAGAAAAACCGCCAAGCATCCTCTTTTTGTTGAACCAATACATTTCCCAGACGCAAATCCCCGTGAAAGATGCCTTTGGCATGCATTTGACCAACGGTTTCACCGAAACATTCTATCAATTTTCGTTTACGAAGTAATGTATTTTTGTAGAGAGTTTGACTCATACCTGCTAAACATTGCACTATTGACTTAGCGTTTTCAACCTCTCTGGTCAATAATACATTGTCCGTTAGGAAGGGGCCCGACCGTCGCTCCAACAACCCGACGATAACAGGGGCATCAAGGCCATTGTTTTGCAGCATTATGGAAGCACGAAAGCTGCGATTAGCGGGGCTCGGGCGAAAAAGGCGTTTTAAAAAGTCCTTTGCTGACCGACAAAGGTACTGTTTTAGATAAAAAGAATGAATAGTGCCGTTGATGCAAACATCACATTTAAACACATTGGTATATTCAGATGACGGAACCTTAATAAATTCACTTTGTTCCTGTGTGTTTTTGTTACTTATTAGAAGCAAATCCTTGATATTACACTTCAAGAGCTCCTTCCGAATGCAAATGTTCCAGTTATCAATTTGTACGTTATTGAACTCTTTATCCAACATTTTTGGCGGTAATTTCCTGATATATTCTTCTCGTCGCGAGAATACAATTTAAAGCACATACGGGTCAATACAA
>DATKWV010000128.1:0-2138 GCA_035529405.1 Sedimentisphaerales bacterium
AGAAGATGCGCCCGTGTAAACTTCACGGCCAGCGCAAACCCGCCCCTGAAACTGCCTTCCAATTGCCGGCGAAAGCAGGTAGTTACTGGCCCTTGATTTTTACTTTAACAGGTTTGGCTTTTTCGGTCTTCGGCAGGGTTAAGGTAAGCACACCATCCCTGCACACGGCCTCGATATTGTCCGGGTCAACATCGCCTGCCAGACTAAGGTCCCGCCTGAAGCTTCCGTACGACCTTTCAATGTGGTAATAGCCTTTTTCCTGCTTTTCTTCTTCCTGTTTTTTCTCACCGCTGATTGTCAGCATATTTCCGTGTACGGAAATATCGATGTCACCGGCTTTGCATCCAGGCACCTCGGCCTTTACCACAAACCTGTCGTCTTTCTCGGCGATGTCGATGGCGGGCCAGCGACCGCCTCGCCATAAAGGCATCTCCCAGGGCTCAAAGAAACTTCTGACCAAATCGTCCATCTCTTCGTGAAGCCTGGCAAGCTCTCCTGTACCTCGTTCCCGTTTTCTTACCGGTAAAAGTGTCATAATACTGCCCCCTTTCTGATGGGTATTAAAGACTCAGACGATACACCCTTCTATAATAATGCCGCAACACGCCGGCGGCTGTTGTTGACTCCGAAAGTATTTTAGAGCGGAAAAGTTCGACAGGTATCGGGGAAAACACAGTTTTTGTTATAGGAAGAACCCCTGCCAGTTGTGGCCTGGTACGCCCGGCCCCGGCGCCCGACAGCAAGTCTGCGGATTAAAGCCGTTTCACTTACCCGTATCATCTTTCAACACGTACCTTTTCGGCTGTTGATGATTTCAAGCGAGCTGCGTGCGATAGCCAGTTCCTCATCTGTCGCAATCCGCATTGCGCAAACTTCGGAATTGTTTTCGGAAAAAACGGTTTGGTTTTTCAGGTTCCGTGCTTTATTGATACGCAGGTGCAGAAACTCGAAAGTTTCCAAAATTCTTTCACGCAGATACGGGCTGTTTTGGCCGATGCCGGCGGTGAACACAATTATATCCACACCGTTCATGGCTGCTGTGTATGAACCGATGTATTTCTGTATGCGGTATATGAAGACCTCAATTGCGTTTCGCGCAGCGGTGTTGCCTTTTTTAACAAGCTCCAGGATGTCCCGGATGTCGCTTTTGCCGCACAGCCCCAGCAGCCCGCTTTTTTTGTTCAGTAATTCACCCATTTGTTTTGTATCAAACCCCAGCGTATCCTGCAGATACAACAAAACACCGGCATCAATGTCTCCGCAGCGAGTGGCCATAACAAGGCCCTCCAGAGGCGTCATACCCATCGATGTATCGATACACCTGCCGTTTTCGAACGCTGAAACAGAAGACCCGTTGCCGAGATGACATGTGATTATTTTCAGGTTTTCAAAGGGCCGGTTTATGATTTTCGCGGCTTCGGCAGCCACATACCCGTGACTGATGCCCTGGAAGCCGTATCTGTGGATGCCGTACCTTCGGTAAAATTTTTCTGCCAGTCCGTAAAGATAAGATTTGGCGGGTAATGTACGATAAATGCCAGTATCGAATACGGCCACGTTCGGTACGCCCGGCAGCATTTTTCGGCAAATCTCTATGCCGGCCAGGTTCAGGTGATTATGCAAGGGTGCAAATCGGGCGTTTGCGCGAATGGCCCTTATAACCTGTTTATCTATTAAAACCGGTTGTCTGTATTTAGCGCCGCCATGAACGACCCTGTGGCCGATGCAGCCAATCAGGCCCAAATCCGACACGTGCGGGTCCTTGTCGTTTTGCAGTATTTCAAATACGTATTTAATCGCCGTGCCGTGGTCTTTGAAAGTTTTTGAAATAATCCGGGGCTTTCGGCGAGCGAAACGGACATATATCTGCCCGCGGCGCAATCCGATTCTTTCAGCTAAACCCTCACCAAGCAACTGTAAGTTTTTGTCCGTGCGGTAGAGCTTGTATTTGACGCTGCTGGAACCGCAATTGACAGCGAGTATGTTCATGTTCACACCTGCCTATTAAGAAGGCAACGTATCCGGCGTATAAAGCAAGCAGTGCTGTTGGTTGAGGTATTTTGGCTTTTTTATAACCAGCGCAAAGCCGACAATCATTAGAACACAGGTCAGCACAATACGCTCCTTTTGCACAACTG
>DATKWV010000129.1:0-3152 GCA_035529405.1 Sedimentisphaerales bacterium
CGTAGCACTGACCCGATGCAGCGATTATCGCCAAACAACAATCGCACAGGCAATCAAAACACAGTTCGAGCTGCTTGGCGGGCTGGAAAAATTCGTATCCCGCGGCGACTCGGTACTTTTGAAACCAAATTTCATCGCGCCGAAGTCCCGACGCTGCGCTACGCAAACCGACCCCGCGGTAATAATAGAAACGGCGCGCCTGCTCAAAGACCACGGCGCCAGACCTTTTGTGGCCGATTCGCCGGCGTGGGGAAATGTGTTCAAGTGTGTCGAAAAATTGAAATTATCCGAACCTTTGCGGAAATTATCCGTGCCGGTCAGGCAGCTTGACAAACCCAGAAGCTGCAGATTAAGAAACCACAATAGCACCATAGGTATCAGCTCGGCGGCGCTGGATGCCGATGTGATTATAAATTTACCCAAGTTCAAGTCGCATCAGCAGCTTGTCACTACATTTGCGGTAAAAAACATGTTCGGCTGTGTCAGCGGAAAGCGAAAGGCGCTGCTGCACTTTACGCACGGCAAAAACGAATTTGAGTTTTGCAGGCTGCTGCTCGACATCTTTGATTTTCTCAGACCGGCTGTAACGCTCATTGACGCCGTGACGGTTATGGACGGCGCCGGGCCAATCACAGGCACAGCCAGGCCGCTGGGCTTTCTAATCGGCGGAACCGAGCCGGTGGCCTGTGAAACCGTCTGTGCAAGGCTGGTGGCCATCGAACCCGACAGCCTGCCGATAATCAGAACGGCAAAGCAGATGGGATTCGGCTGCTGCGACCTGCAAAATATAAAAATCGTCGGCGACGGCTTCGCCCAGGCCGTATGTACGGACTTTCAGCTGCCAAAACCAATCCCCATAAGGTTTTCGCTTGCGCACGTATGCAAAAGCGTATGCAAGCAGATACTGATGCTGGCCAGGCCCGCGCGATAAAATATTGCTCAATCCGGCGGCTCAATGAGAACCGCTGGGCATGTCCCTGCCGCCGGAGACAAGGAAATCCACCAACTGCTGATTGCGGAAAAACTCCGGACAGACCTCGTGGCCCTTTCCCTTTATAACTATCACTTCGGCCCTGCCGCCGAGAATGGCGTACCGGCGGACAAGCTCGCCGCTGTTTTTTTCAAGGACAACCGCTTCGTCAGCGTCACCGTTCAAATGCAGCACCGGGACATCGGCTTTGGCCAGGGCCCAGAGCCTGTCGATGGGATTGTGGTCGTGGAAACTGACCTTGAATTGCTCTACGCTTCTGCCGTAAGCCTTCGCCATCCAGGGCTTGTCGAGGTAATCTTCGAGATTTACCAGGGGATATATACCACCGATGCACTGTACGCATTGGGGATTTTCAGCGGCCCAGTTAAACACCATCAGGCCCCCGCGGCTTACACCGAGCAGACAGGCCTTTTCCGACAGGCCGAATTCCCGCACTACAAGCTCGTGGAATCTGCTGTAAAACCGCCTGCCCCTGACATTACCGTACGATTCACCAACATCTACACCGCATACGTAAACACCGTTTTCCAGAAACTTTCTGCACATCCATTCATGGTCGTCGCGCGGCACTTCTATACGGGGGTTCTCGTGACCTATGAATGTCGGCGCAAGCCATACCCAGGGTTTGGTGCCGTCGGCCCTGGGCCTGGCAGGCACCATTACAAACCCTTTCCGCCGGCCGACCGGAAAGTCAAGCCTGGTGGCACCGAATTGTTCCGATTTTACGCACGAGGCCTGAAAATCCGAGCCTTCCGGCCCTGTCATAACCTTACAGCCCGATGAAAATAACAATACCAAACAAGCCAAAAACAAAAACCCTCGCTTCATAAAAACTCCCTTACCCAAAATGATACAATATCGTCCGGCCCTATTGACCTTCAGAAGGCATATTTCTGCCCTGGGAAATGAGGAAATCCACCAGTGCCTGGTTTTCCATAAATTCGGGGCACACTTCGTGTCCCTTGCCGTTAACCACAACCACGGCCGCCCTGCCGCCGAGGATTTTGTAGCGGCGGACAAGCTCTGCGCTGTTTTGTTCCAACGGAACGGCCTTGTCTATGTCACCGTGCACGTGGAGAATCGGGATGTCAGCCCTGGCCAGACTCCAGAGCCTGTCAACGGGGTTGTGCTGGTGGAAACACACGCCGAACTGGTCCTGGTTCATACCGTAAGCGCTGTAGATTCTGGCTGCATCAAGATAGTGTTCGAGATTGCACATAGGATAGATACCGCCGATGCACTGAACACGCCGGGGATTTTCGACTGCCCAGTTATAGACCATCAACCCGCCGCGGCTTTGACCAAGCATACAGGCCTTGTCAAACAGTCCGAATTCCCGCACAACCAGCTCGTAAAATTTACTGTACAGGCGTCTTCCATCGGGGCTGCCGTAGGACTCACCCACGTCGATGCCGGCTATGTAAAATCCGTTGGCCAGCAATCGGCGGCATATCCAGCCGTGGTGGTCGCGGGGAAGTTCCTTACTGGGTTGGGGATGATGGACAAACGTAGGGGCAAGCCATAGCCAGGGCTTCGAGCCGTCCGCTTTGGGCTTTGTCGGCAGGATTACGAAACCCTTGCCCCCACCAACAGGAAAGTCAAGCCGTACAGCATCAAACTGCTGTGACTTTACACACGAGGCCTGAAAATCGGGACATGCCCGGCCTGACACAGCCTCACAGCCTGCAGAAAACACCATAATCAAACAGGAGAAAAACAGAAACCAGCGCTTCATAAAAACCTCCAATCGACAAGAAATATCCCCCTCCTTATGGGATGTTACCGCTATAAGCTGACCAGGTCAAGCCCGAAAACAGAATTCGCTACCTTGCCTTTATGCCCATCTGCGACCAATATCAAAAACCTCGACATTGACACGACTGCGTTCCTGGGCTAATATTTTCCCGTGCCTGAAAAAAATAATTCGATAAACATTTTGGGTATCGAAACCAGTTGTGACGAGACCGCTGCGGCGGTGGTGGCTGACGGTCATACTATCAAGTCATCGGTGGTGGCTTCGCAGAGCAAACTGCATGAAAGGTACGGCGGAGTTGTGCCGGAAATTGCGTCCCGCGCCCATATAGAAAATATATATCCTGTTATAACCGAGGCCATCGAAAAAGCACAGGTGGACAAAGATAGCATCGATGCCATCGCTGTG
>DATKWV010000130.1:0-6039 GCA_035529405.1 Sedimentisphaerales bacterium
GCCTCGTAGAATATATCGAACAGACCCTCATCCATAGCCTGCTTCCAGATTTGGGGCGTGGCCGGCACAATCAGTGTGCGAATGGCTGCACGTCTGCCTTTGAAGATTTTCGCGGCGATTCTGAGGTCCTCTATACGGCCGTTTGTGCAGCTTCCGATGTATGCCTGGTCCATCGTTTTACCGGCGCAATCGGTTATCGGCACGCCGTTGCTGGGCAGATGCGGCAACGCAACCATCGGCTCAATTTTTCCGCAGTCGAACTCGTGAACGGCTTCGTACTCGGCATCGTTATCGGATTCGTACACAGTATAATCGGTTTTGCGTTTTAAGTGTTCATCGAGATATTTCCTCGTGACATCATCGAAACCAATTATGCCGCTTTTGGCACCGGCCTCAATCGCCATATTGGTTACGGTCATTCTTGCTTCCATAGACATACCGGCAAGGGTGGGGCCTGTGAACTCCATCGCCTTGTAAAGCGCTCCATCGGTACCGGTTTTGGCAAGTATGGCCAGGATTACGTCCTTGCTGTATACGCCCGGCTTCAGCGAGCCGTTAAGGACAAATTTTATCGATGCCGGCACCTTGAACCAGAGCTGGCCGGTTGCAACAGCCGCCGCAAGGTCGGTTGAGCCGACACCGGTACTGAAGGCGGCGAAGGCGCCATAGGTGCATGTGTGTGAGTCGCCGCCGACAATGACCTGGCCGGGCACAATATGACCCTGCTCGGGCAGGAGGGCATGGCAGACGCCGGCCCTGCCAAGCGTGTAGTAATGCTTTATATTATGTCTTTTGGCCCAGGCGTCGAGGCGTTTGTGCAGCTGGGCACTTTTGATGTCCTTGGCGGGCTGAAAATGGTCGGGCGTAACAATAATCTTCTCAGGGTCAAAAACCCTGTCAATGCCTTTTTCAACCAGCATCGATATAGCAGGCGGAGTAGTAACATCGTGGCACATGACTATATCGAGTTTGGCGTCGATAAGCTGACCCGGCCGCAGGGCGGTTTTACCTGCCGCTTTTGCGAGAATCTTTTCGGTTATGGTCATAGCCATGATTTTTGCCTTCTTAAACAACGTGAATTTAACCGGCGCAGAATGTGCCTATTATAACGCCGGGGCATCAAAAAAGAAGCCTATTTTGCGATAAGCGGGTGTTTTGTGGTTTTTTTGCGTGGTTACGATTTGCCGGCAAGGTTAAAAATAACAGCCGAACCGGTTATAACGCTGCAGGGGGTCTGATTTATACTTGAACAAATGTTGCACTGTTGTTATATTAAAACATCTTCGGAGGTTATCACGTGGCCAAAGAGCCGAACAGCGAACAGATTGACCCTGATATAGCAGAATGTAAGCGGGATATTTTGCGCGCCGGCGGCGCCGATGCCGCAGGTGACGGTAAGGGCCGGTCGGTACCCAAGACAGGGAATAAGCAAAAGGCCCGGGAAAACAGCGATATTTCCAGCGGCGGCGATTTAACAAACAGCGGGGGCTTGGCCAGGAAGGCGCTACCATTCGAAAGCACTGCTTTGTCGGCTGCGTCGTCAAAGAGCAATATCGAGCACCGCCCTTCGGTTCCAATAAAAACCGCTGGTGCCGGCGGGCCAAAAGTTGTTTCTTCGGACCGGACACCGGCCTTGCGGGACACAGCCAAACCCGGCGGTTTAACGGTAAAGCCTGATGAGCCCGCAGGTAAAAAGCAGCAACAGACGTCTGAAATACCGAGATTCGACCTTGCTGAAGATATAATGGCCCAGCAGCGAAAACTTGTGGCGCTTAGACGAAAGGCACCGCCAAAGCCGCAAGCCGGCCCGCAAGAGCAATTCACCGGCCGGCAAAACCGCGACCAGCTTTACCTCAGCACCGCCGACCAGCAGCAGATAATAGTGGAAATCGTCGCCCGGGACATCGAGAGGATGTGTCGCGGCGATTACATAGAGCAGCCTGCCTGAAAAACTTTTTCGTATTCGCGATTTTGTCGAATTTACCGCGCATACTTTTTGGCTGGTTGTATCGATTAGGCGAATCATACCGCCAGACAGGTCAT
This sequence comes from Sedimentisphaerales bacterium, assembly GCA_035529405.1. Classification (GTDB taxonomy): domain Bacteria; phylum Planctomycetota; class Phycisphaerae; order Sedimentisphaerales; family Anaerobacaceae; genus DATKWV01. The sequence goes on from DATKWV010000130.1 coordinate 2,044, forward strand.
TTTAATCCGACCCTCAGGTCCGGTAAGCATGATGGGGATGAAATTGCGACAAAAGTCTGTCCGGAACCGAAATTTGCGTTAAGCGTGGTTTTGATAACGCCGATAGTGCAATCAGGATATTATTACGGGTTCGGGACAGTGGTTTACAGCTGCTGAACGGATTCACAGAGGGTGAAATATGACAATTCAGAAAAGACAGGCCAGGATTTTTGTGGCACTGCTTGCCTCCATGACCACCGCGGCGATTATTTTAATGGCCTTAGGTAACAATCCTCCCTCAGCCGGTGCGTTCTGCCTTAGTGACTACTACAGTCTTGTGCCCGCTGAAGAGCTGACAGCTTCGCGAGCGGCGCAATTTCAGGACCGCTGGAACGGTATTGAGATATACTACAGCGGCACTAAGGCCGGGAATATCGAACAACTGGCTTCTATTAACGGCTTGCATCCTGCCAGCAATATTAATTTTCATTTTGTTATCTGCAACGGCCTTGGGGGTCATGACGGCCAGATTCAGCCGACCGAAAAGTGGCAGCGGCAATGGTCCGTGATTACAGGCCCCGATGCGTCCGGTGCACAGGGAATCATTCGGATATGTCTGATAGGTGATGACAAAACCAGCCCGCCAACCGACCTTCAGCTCAAAAGGCTGGCGGAGTTAGTTCAGAAGTTGTCGAGGAGTTTTAACATTCGCCAGGAGCAGATTTGCTACCCAAGCGAATGGCGGTGACAACCGGGAATCTGCCCAATCCGATTGCGCACAGTCAGCAGCGACTCTGGCGCAATATGGGACTTTGGGGCGATGCCGGTCCTATAAAAACTTTCCGCAGACAATCACACCCAAAGTACGCATTCTAAAACCAATCCCGCAAGAAGTTATAATCTTATTATTCCGATAACGCATATGTGTTTATATATGCCGGCGACAGGTATCGGCACAGCGCCGGATTATGGCGATGAGACATTAAATTGCAGAAAGGACTCTAAGGATGCAATTGAAAAAACTTTTAGGCTGGTTCACGGGCTGGCTGAGCATGGACATGGGCATCGACCTTGGCACTTGTACGACCGTTGTGTCGGCGCACAACAAGGGTATTGTGCTCAGCGAGCCTTCCGTGGTAGCGGTGAACAAGGCAACCAAAACTGTTTTGAATGACGGTCAGGCTGTCGGCGCATATGCGCATGAGATGCTCGGCAAGACACCAAATTCGATCGTCGCCATAAGACCATTGAAGGGCGGTGTTATAAGCGATTTTGAAATGACCGAAGCGATGCTCAGTTATTTTATCAGGAAGGTACAAGGCAGAGGCAGGGCCGGCATCGCCAGGCCGCGAGTGGTAATCGCGGTTCCAAGCGGTATAACCGAGGTCGAACGTCGCGCAGTGGTCGAAAGTGCCGAAAGGGCCGGCGCTCGCAGGGTTTACCTTGTTGATGAGCCGATGGCAGCGGGTATCGGTTCGGGACTTCCCATAGCTGAGCCTACGGCGTCGATGATTGTTGACATCGGGGGCGGGACCACGGAAGTAGCGATAATAAGCCTTGCGGATATCGCCTGCTGCGTGTCAATTCGGGTCGGCGGCGACACGATGGACGAGGCTGTAATTAACCACCTCAAGAAGACGTATAATCTGCTTATCGGTGAAGCAAGAGCCGAAAAGGTCAAGATACAGATAGGCTCGGCAGTACCTCTGGAGCAGGAAATGACAATGGAGATATCCGGTCGTGACACTATCTCGGGACTGCCGAGGAAAATAACCATAACAAGTGAGGAGATTCGTGAGGCCCTTCAGGAGCCTATTGCGGCAATTATAGATGCGGTAACCGGCACGCTGGAGAAGGCCAAGCCGGAACTGGCAGCCGACCTGATTGACAACGGCGTACACATTTGCGGCGGAGGCTCATTGCTGCGGGGTATGGATACAATACTGGCCAACGCAACGGGCCTGAAAGTTATCAGGCTCGATGACCCTCTCAACTGTGTGGCCAGGGGTACCAGTATATATATGGAAAACCTGGAGCTGTGGAAGGACACAATCGACAGCTCCCGGAACGGGTGGGAATAAAACTCGAATACACGGCAATTGAAAACGTTTTTTGCCTGCCCCTAAGGGGCCTGCAGGCACAGGTGTGAGCAGCCATGGCTGATAAGCAAATTAAAGCTGCAACGAAAATATTACTTACGTGGCTCGTGCTGGCGGGTTTTATTGTGTTTCTTACCCCGCGAAAACTGACAGATAAGCTGCAGCTTGCTTTTGCCAGTATTTTTAAAAGGCCCTTGAACATCGGCAGAGAGGCCCTGCTTTTTACACGCCAGGACACCGCAGCATCCGTGAGCTTAAAACGGTATAACAGGCTCAGAAATCATCTTGCCAATATCACAGAGCAGCTCCATGCCGAACACAGGAGAGTCGAAGAGCTTTCGGGATTGCGCAACAGAATGTTTCTGGAAGGAGCAAAGCTGCTTTGTGCGGATGTAATTACTGTTTCACAGCAGAGTACACACTGCGAACTTGTTATCAACCGCGGCAAAAGTGACGGTCTTGACAAGGGGCAGTTTGTTCTTGCCGAAGACGGTATCGTCGGCACGGTATCGGACGCCTTCTCGAACACCGCACGGATTAAACTTGTGACCGACCCCGCCTTCAGGATGCCGGTAAAGCTGGGAAATGCGGACGTAGCGGCGGTAATGCAGGGTACCGGCTGCAACGGCGCGAAAATCCCTATGGTTGCAAAAAAACACGCTGTCGGAGCAGGGGATGCGGTTTATGCATTGAAACAGGCCGGTTTTCCTGCAACGGGACTGATTATAGGTACGGTTGAAAGCTGTGCCGGTGATGCTGAAAACCCGCTGCTGTGGGACATAAGGGTCAGACCCGTGTGTGATATAGACCGGCTGAAAAGTGTAAATGTTATTGTAATGAACCAATCGTAACAGGCTGCGCGCACGGACCCAGGGACATTACCTGGCGGTAAAAAGTAATTCAAATTGCGGACAAGGAGAATAGAGATGGCTGGTTATTCAGGCAGATTTTACGGCAGTGCCAAACCGCGGCGGCGAAGACGCATCGGTATGATTCTTGCACTTGTTATCGCGGTAGTGGTAATTAGCCGTATTTACAATCTTTTCGGGACAAATGCAGACCCCGCCGGAGCCCTGGCGGAAACTGGCGGCCGGAATCAGACACTGCCGGCTCCATCGCAGGTCCAGTACGAGAATAAACCCAAACCCAGTGCGGTTGCGGACACAGCTTATTCGGCAAACAGCCTTTATGTTGACCCTTCGGGGCAGTCTATGAACGTAAAACCCGATGATATTATAGAAACCCGTGACAGATTGAATGCGATGTTACAGGTCGGCTCGCTGGAACACGGACAGGCAAGTGCGATAAAACAGCAGTTATCCGCACTTGCCGACAAGTGGCTGTTCGGCAAAACCGTTTATTCGCAGGACAGGCTTTGTGATAGCGTACTTGTGAAACCGGGCGATATGCTTTCGACAATCGGCAAGCGATATAACGTTCCATACGAGATTCTGATGGAAATTAACAATATTAAAAGTCCGACGCAGCTGCAGGCCGATGACACGATAAAAGTCATTAACGGCCCTTTTCATGCCAGGATACATCGTTCTTCGTTCACACTTGATTTGTACCTGCAGGAGACATTTGTCAGAACTTTCCCTGTAGGCGTGGGTCAGCCGGGTATGGAGACACCTACAGGCCTTTGGGCTGTCAAGCCGGGCGGTAAACTGATAAAACCGTCCTGGCGAAATCCTCTCACGGGTAAATTGTACAATGCCGAAGACCCGGATTATCCCTTAGGCTTGAGATGGATTGGGCTCGAAGGCCTGGAAGGCAGCGCCAAAGGCAGAACCGGCTTTGCCATTCACGGCACCAACGACCCCGCTGAAATCGGCGCAGCGAAATCACAGGGATGTGTTCGGATGTACAATGACGATGTGGTCCTGATTTACAACCTGCTGGTGTCCGGCCGCTCACT
>DATKWV010000131.1:0-2744 GCA_035529405.1 Sedimentisphaerales bacterium
GACCGGTCAGGAAGCCGCGGGCATTCATCGAAGAATTACCGTTGAAAACAACATCATACAGGGCACCGACGGAAACGCCATTAGAATCGGTTACGCAAACCAGGCCGATATCGTCGGTAATGTTATCGACAACTCGAACAAGGAAGCAATTTTCATACATAACAGCCGTAATGTCCGCGTAAGCGGCAACAAAGTCACTAACAGCAGTGCGGGGCTGGGGTTCGGCGACGGCTGTGAAACAGCCACAATTAAAGTGGAGAATAACGTCGGGTTCTGATGTTAAATCAACATCTGTTATTGTAAACACGTAACAGGAGGTATCAGTATGAAAAAATTAACAAGGAGATTCCGAACAGCAGCCGCCTTTTTGTTTATCATAATATTTACGGCGGCGGTGACAGCAAATACTCAGGACATAAGGCTGATTATTCGCGGAGACGATATGGGCATGACGCAGGGTTCCCTTATAGCCTTCGAAAAGGCTTTTAACGAGGGAATATTAACGTGTGCGTCGGTACAGCCGGCTGCACCGTGGTTCGAGGCGGCGGCTGAGTTGTGCAAAAAGAATCCGGGGTGGTGCACCGGCGTTCATCTTACACTTGTGGCCGAATGGCGAGGGTATCGGTGGAGGCCGGTACTGCCATGGGACAAGGTATCATCGCTGGTCGATGAAGACGGGTACTTTTACAGATGTCCCGATGAACTGTGGGCCCATAAGCCCAAACTCGACGAAATTGAGGCCGAATTCAGGGCGCAGGTCGAGCTGGCGAAAAAGAAAGGCCTCAACGTTCAGTATGTCGATACGCATTATATGTCACCCGGAGACCCGAAACTGGGCAATATTGTCAAAAATATCGGCAGGGATTACAACGTTCCGGTAGCAGGTTTGTCCGGAGAAAACAGGATAGTCGATGAAACCATGCTGCCGCGCCTCAAGAAGAAAGAAACCATAGAAAAAGTCCTTCAGGAAATCGAGCCGGGATTATGGTTAATGGTTTGTCATCCGGGTATAGATTCTCCCGAGCAGAACGCCCTTATTCATACCGCCGCCAGGGATATACAGGTTGACGGAGGCGTAGGTCTTCACAGGGCAGAAGTGCTGAAGATGCTTACAAGTATAGAAATGAAATCCATAATTCTTAAAAGAGATATAAAATTGACAAACTATAGGCAATTGTGGAAAGAGAAAAATAAAAAGGCGGCAGGTTGATTTCGGCTGTGCCGCAGCGGAAGTTCAGCGGCGGCGGGCACCGAAACCGTGCCCGCTAATTATTTATGTTCAGAAAGGCGGTAACAAAAGTGACTTCAGAAAATCCGGGGATGTCGCAGCTCGACCAGTTGTGTGTACAGACAATAAGATTTCTGGCGATGGAGGCGGTGCAGAAGGCTAACAGCGGGCATCCGGGTATGCCAATGGGTATGGCTGCGGCGGCTTATACGCTGTGGACAAAACACCTGCGGCACAACCCGGCTGACCCGAAATGGCACAACAGGGACCGGTTTGTACTCAGCGCCGGACACGGCAGTATGCTGCTGTACAGCCTGCTGCACCTGACAGGGTACGACATCAGCCTCGACGACATAAAAAACTTCCGGCAGTGGCAAAGCAAGACTCCGGGACATCCCGAATATGCGCCGAAGCTGGGCATCGAAGTAACAACCGGGCCGCTGGGACAGGGCATATCCAACGCCGTGGGTATGGCCATAGCGCAAAAGTACCTTGCCACTGTGTTCAATCGTGAAGGTTTCGGCATTCTTGATTACAATGTTTACGTAATTGCCAGCGACGGGGACCTGCAGGAAGGGGTCGCATCCGAGGCGGCCAGCCTTGCGGGACACCAGGGGCTGGACAACCTTATCGTTATTTACGACAACAACTACATAAGCATCGACGGCAGCACCGACCTTGCGTTTACCGAAGACCGGGCAAAACGCTTCGAGGCATACGGCTGGAATGTTCAGATTGTCGATGGGGACGGTAACGATATGGAAGCGTTCGAGAAGGCCCTTGAAAATGCAAAGGCTGAGAAAAACAGGCCTTCTATTATACAGCTTCGCACACATATCGCCTACGGCAGCCCCAACCAGCAGGACACCGCGAAGGCACACGGTTCGCCGCTGGGCCAGGACGAGATAGATTTGATAAAAGAGCGGTTCGGGTGGGACAAGACAAAGAGCTTTTATGTCGGCGACGAAGTGCGCGTCCACATGCAAAAATGCGTGGAAAAAGGAAAGGCCCTGCAGGGACAATGGCAGGAACAATTCAAACAGTACACCGGCAAATATCCCGAACCCGCCAAACAATTCCTTGACGCAGCAGACGGCAAATTGGGTGTTAATCTCGATTCTATTCTGCCGGTGTTCGAAGCCGGCGCATCGATAGCCACACGCAAGGCCTCAGGTATGGTGCTCGATGCGGTAATGCCGAAACTGCCGATGTTTTTAGGCGGCTCAGCGGATTTGACGCCGTCCAATAATACAAAATTCAAGGGGGCTGTCGATTTTCAAAAGACAACCCGCAACGGCAGATACATTCATTACGGCATCAGGGAACACGCTATGGGCGCGATAATGAACGGTATTTCTGTAAGCGGTCTTGCCAGGGCTTACGGCGGGACGTTTCTTGTCTTTTCGGATTATATGCGCGGCGCAATCAGGGTGGCAGCGTTATCGAAGTACCCAACTATATTTGTGTTCACGCACGACAGTATAGGTGTCGGTGAAGACGGCCCGACACATCAGCC
>DATKWV010000132.1:0-4311 GCA_035529405.1 Sedimentisphaerales bacterium
TTACTTCGGAGCCGCCGGATTCGGCTACGGTCGGCCAGATGTTTTGCACAGTTTGCGAAATCAGTTTGTCGAGGCGCTGGGCGGACTGCGATAAGATATACAGCTGGTCGATGACAGAGCTGCTTTGCTGCTGCTGGATGGCAGACAGGAGACGATGGCGGATATAGTTTCGCTTGTATGTGCAGTTGCGGTTGGTTCGGTCTGTGCGCCACTGGAGGTGACGGCTGTTGAGATAGTCAAGGATTTGCGGCCTGGTTACGCACAGCAGCGGTCTTGCGAAATTAACGGCGGGGGCAAAAGAACGAACCGGCCAGATACCTGCAAGACCCCTGGGGCCGGTGCCGCGAAGCAATCTGTGCAGAACAGTTTCGGCGTTATCGTTTTTCTGATGGCCGAGGGCTATATGTGTGCAGTTGTTTTCGGCGGCAATTTGCGAAAGGGCCTCGATGCGCAATTTTCGGGCAGCGGTTTCGAGGGACAAATTATTCTCACGAGCAAAGCCGCGAACATCGACCTTTGCTATCGTTAAGGGCACGTGTAGTTGCTGGGTCTGTGCTGCGACAAAGTTCTGGTCGGCATCGCTGTCGGCGCCTCTTAGCTGGTGATTTATGTGGGCACAAAAAAGCTCCGCGTGCAGCAGGCTGTGGTCTTTCAGTGCAGCCATCAGGTACAAAAGGGCGGTCGAGTCTGCGCCGCCGGAAACGGCGAGCAGGATTTTATCGGCAGAAGCAAAAATGTTCTGCGAATCGATAAAATCGGCCACTTTTTTTTCAAATTCGAGCAACATATCCATAAAAAACGGGTCTGACTTTATGTCAGACCCGAAAATCAGCAAAGTAATCCGTTAACTAATTCTGCATAAAAGTAAATGCTACCGAATTTCCTCGCCACTTTCATCGCTTCGGGTAAGTTCCTGGATTCTTTTTTCAGCAAATTCCCTTTGACTTTCGAGCATGGCCTGTCTTTTAACCGCGATGCGATAAAGCTGGAGGGCCTCTGTTCGGCGGAAGAGCCTGTTATCGAGAATAAAAGCAGCCCTGAAAACGGCGGGATAAGTTATATCGTTGTTCCACTGATATGCCCGTTGATAGTAGAGGGCGGCAATTGAGTAGTCACAGAAGTACTCATAAATTGTACCGGCCCTGTATGCGGCATCATCGATTTTGTCACTGCCGGGGTGGCGTTTTATGAGTTGATTATACTTTACCAAAGCCCGTCTGAGGAGGTTGTCGTCATTGATAATTATCAGGGCCTTTGCCCTCTTTTCGAGTTGGAAGGCCTGGTTGTAAAGTTCGTTGGCCTCTGCGATGGGAGTATCGGCCCGCAGGTCCGGTCCTGCCAGGCTTGCCTGCAATATATAATTATACTGCTGGATGGAATCCAGAGCGGCCAGTTCGCTTTTGGCCCAGGCAAGCTTCATATCATTGCCGGCGGCGGTATAATGGCTTATGAGGGCTTCAAGGGCCTGTCTGTAGGCCTGCCTGTTGATGGAGAGATGTTCGACAATGTCACTTTCGCCGGCATTTGCAAGTTTAGCTACAGCGGCTGCGTCTGCCTGGGAGGTTACGACAAGCTGACTTCTGCCGCTATCGACAGCACAGCCGACAAACAGGTGCAACATAGCTATCAGGGTTGCGGTCAAAATTATCCTTCTCATAACGGCCTCCTTTCGCACATTAATGAGGTTTTTCGGACGAAAATAACCGGCAACTGAATTGAAAAAACGCACAGCTGTCCGTAGCTTTCCAGCCGGTACACGCTACCAAGCGAACAATTATCAATTATACCGCGCCGCCGTCAAGGGCAAAGATTAAAAAATATTCAGTTCAGACGCGGGTAATTATCAAAAGAACACAGGGAACCGGCGGGCTGGGGTACGCAAGGCAAGACCAGGGCAGAGAGGTTTTCCCGGCTGCGGGCGTTATGAAGGTCAGGCTACAGAATGCAGAACAGAGGTGGCGGTCAGCTTGTCCTCAACAATTTCAAAGATTCCATCAAGGCCCGTAACTTTAAAAGCACCCCTGGTGAAGGAGTTGACATCGCAGAAAATGAGTCTGTGCCCGGCATCAGCGAGTTGCCTTCGCAGCTTTAACAATCTGGACAGACTGGGAGATGTTATAATATCAATTCTGGCGAAATCAAGTATTACGTCGAGGTTACGTCGCTGATGCAGCAGTTCAATAACCTCCTTCAACAGGTTGCACATTTCGGGTTCGCGGTCCAGGTCAACGAAAATAATATCCTCGGACAAGTTCTCGATGCCCATTCCAAATCTCCTTTTTAATCCAAACGTAAGCTTAATTCGGTACTCTCTTCGGCAAAAAACAAGGCAGGGTTAAGCAGAAAAGGGTCCTTCGCTGGTTACGGGCAGGTAAAGACCTATAAAAAGGGGCCTATTCAGCGGCGGCTGGTGATTTCAATTTTGCGCAAGTTATAATCGCAGGCCAACAGCGCGGCGTTTAGCGGCAACTAACGGTTGGCCTCAATTTTGTAAAGGTGTACGGCCCAGGGTTCGAAGGTGTCAGTGAAAACACCGTTTGTCGAGGTTATGGTGCGTTGTTCACCGAGAAGCTCGACGGTTTTTCGGCCTTCAAGGGCGGCAGCGGCGAAAGTTGCATCTGTTTTTTCGTTGCGCATACCAACGGCAAAAATATAAGTGTCGCCTTTATACTTTTTGGTCATTGCGGCTATAACCGCATTTTCGTTGTGCGCGGCTACGCTGAGGGCATTGTTGACGGTTGGGCTGTTCAGCACCGGTGCAAGGGCCGTAATCTGACGATTGATTTGGGCAGCGGCAGCGAGCAGCTCGGGGTCGTCAAGGAGGGCGGATTCGTTGAACTTCGGCTGCCACTCGTGGACAAAATAAATTATCCCCATCGAGCCGTGCACGATGGCCATCCAGATTTCGGACTTAAGCTGATGGGGTGTGGTTTTTTTGCCTTCTTTGCTGCCTATTCGGGTGCACTCCATCGCGTTCCATATAATTTTTTTACCTTCGGTCCATGTTGCCAGGCGTTCAACTCCCCTGGCCACGTACCAGAGCTTATCGACGACATCGGGGCTATTGTGGGCAACGGGGTAAATGTCAAAAGAGATAATATCTCCGCCCTTTATATATTCGGGGTAATCTTCGGGGTGATTGGTGCGCACTCCCCGGCCCCTCCAGTTGTCCCAGGGGACCCCCTGGCCAACACCAAGCTGTATGGGTCTGGACGGGTCTGCGGCGTGCATTTTTTCGTAGCGGCGTACAATTTCCTGTGGAGTAATCGGGGGGCCGTAACCTTTGCCGTCGGGCAGGCTCTGGGCGTTATCAGGCTCGTCCATTTGCAGCCAGCCGATAATTATGGGGTCGTCAATATGTTCAAGACCCACGGCGTTCTGCTCGCAGACGACGTTCATGCCAACTTTTTTCAATTGTGCAAGCTGGTTTTCGGTAGGTCCCTGCCAAAGGCCGATATAGGTGTTAAAGCCGGCTTGTTTGTAGCGCGGGGCCTTTGCCGGCTCCTGCAGCCATACGGCCAGCAGGAAAAAGTCCGGGTCGGCGGAAGGGCCGTTCTTCCATTTGGCATAAGGACTTGCAAGCGGTTTATCTGTGGCGGAAGCGAAGGCAGAAACAGAGATTACACACATTATCAGCAACATTAAGGCGGGCGTAAAGAATCTCATTCGAATAGCTCCTTAAAAGGTATGGCTAAAATTCATATAACAAGACTGACGAGCATTATGATAACCGTCTTCAGGTGAATCGGCAATGCGCAATTTCGAAAAACGATGATAAAACACGGGGGGGCAGGAAAATTCAGGGCGGCTTGGATAAGCCGCCCTGAGTTGAATATTAAAACCGGTTATTGAGCTTACCGTTAGTTACCTGTAACGTATTCATAGGCGCCAATGTCCCAGTAACCATCCGCGCCGCGGGTATTACCGTAAGCATCTTCGTCATAAGATGTTCCCAGGTCAGTGCCGTTATCGCGGGCATCGGTTCCCGACGTTAAATAAAAGTCACCGTTGGGCCAGTTGACAATCGGGTCGGCTGAGCCGTGTATTCCATTAGTTTCATTGCCGGCGTTAGTCGGATCCAGGTCGCAGGGAAGGCTACAGCCGTCGGTCCTGTAATTATCCTCAAACCAGTTATAATCGTGGCTTGTGTTGTTAAACTGTATAATATTAACATTGTTGTTATACCATATATTGTTTTTTGTAACGTTTCCACTGCCGCCGCCGATGGAAAGTCCCGCCCCGAGTCCCTGGAGATTTACAATAGCATTGTTGTACACTTTCCAGTTTACCGCGCTGACAAAAGTAGGAGAG
>DATKWV010000133.1:0-8860 GCA_035529405.1 Sedimentisphaerales bacterium
AGGGACTTGGTCGCTGGACTTTTAAGGAATATTACTTTTTGACATGGAGGATTTTTGTAATGGCTAAGGCAAAAACCGCGAAGAAAAGAGAGTCTTTGGTTGTCGCAAGTAAAATCAAGGCTTACATCAAGGGCAAAAAAATGATGACATCCTCGGATGCCGTCGAGGCAATCAGCGATGTCGTGTATTCTTTGCTTGACAAGGCCGCTGTAAGAACCAAAGCCAACCGCCGCAGCACAGTCAAGCCGCAGGACCTGTAGTCCGACTGAGAATTATAGTATACGTTTTGCGGCGACCGTAGTCAAAAAAAGCGGTTCCGTACGAATCCGGTGCGGGACCGCTTCGCTTGACGTTCAAAACGCTGGCGCCACCGCCTGATTAAAAATCACCGCATAGGTCTGCTTTTACTCTGCCTGCCTGGATACTGCTTCGCCAAATTACCCTTGCCGGTTACTGTCAGGGCCAAAATTGACTGACGAAACAGGTTTTACCTAAATAAATGCCGCTTCGCTTTTTTCTTAACAGACCCGAACCCGCCTATAAAATCTTTGTTACCAGTCTTAAAATCCGAATTTTTTATAAAATTTGCTCAACTAATGTGTCCCTAAAAACCGATTTATATAAGGAAATTTAACCTGAAAACGGCCATTTAATTTATTTATAATAATTAAGTTAAAGCTGCCTTTTGTCGATAAATTCAGCATCGGAAATTGCGGTTTTTTCAGCAATTTCCGGATGGGTGCTTTATGTGGACCAGACATTCCTGAAACAAGGGCGGTTAACTTTTTGTTCTATGGACAGATACGGCAACAACTGCGATGAAAACGACATCCGGGTCTTGATGTTAGGATGGGAGTTTCCACCCTTTATCAGCGGAGGATTGGGAACCGCCTGCTACGGCCTGACCAAGGCCATGGACCAGATGAACGTAAAGGTGACATTTGTCCTGCCCAGGGCCGTCGACAGCAGCTTCACCACTCATGTAAAACTGCTCAGTCCAGGCTGCGCAAAGTCAGCCGGTGCTTGCGGATACGGCAAACTCAAAAACGTCAAATTTCACACCATCGATTCGGCCCTGCTGCCCTACTCCACTCCAGACTTTTACCGCCAGAGGGTCGAGGAATTCCTGAAATTCAAAAGAAGCATCAAGGGCTCCGCCACCATACCTGCCCTGTTCGGGGCCGCGGGTGATTACAGCGGAGATATGTACTCTGAAATCCATCGTTACGCCGCTATGGCCGCCGACCTGGTTGAAAATGAGCAGTTTGATATTATCCACGCCCACGACTGGATGACCTTTCCTGCAGGTATTACCATTGCCGCTATGACCCGGAAACCCCTGGTTGTGCATATCCATTCCACCGAATTCGACCGAAGCGGCGAGCATGTCAATCAGATGATTTATGATATCGAGCACCACGGCATGCACGCAGCCGACAAGATAATCGCTGTCAGCCACTATACCCGTAACATCATAGTCAACCGCTATGGTGTAAGTGCCGACAAGGTTGAGGTCGTGCACAACGGCGTCGAACGCAACGGCGGTACCTCCTGGCCTTTGGCTGATACCGGCATTCAAAAAGACGAGAAAATCGTTTTGTTCCTCGGCCGAATTACCATGCAAAAAGGCCCCGAGTACTTTCTTGCCGCTGCAAAAAAGGTCCTTGAAGTGATGGACAATGTTAAATTTGTTATGGCCGGCTCCGGCGACCTTATGCGAAAATCCATCGAAATGGCCGCCGAACTCGGCATCGGCCACAAGGTCCTGTTCACAGGCTTTCTGCGGGGACAGGAGCTGCAAAAAATTTACGAAATGGCTGATTTATATGTAATGCCCTCGGTCTCCGAGCCCTTTGGCATTGTACCGCTGGAGGCCCTGAGCAACGACGTGCCGGTCATTATAAGCAAGCAAAGCGGCGTCTCGGAAGTCCTTACGCACGCCCTGAAGGTTGACTTCTGGGACGTCAATGAAATTGCAAACAAGATTATAGCTGTGTTGAAATACCCGGCCTTGCAGGATACTCTGGCTAATTACGGAAACTTTGAGGTCAGAAAGCTGCGATGGACCAACAGCGCAAAAAGGTGTCTCGAAATCTACAGACAGGTGCTTTCTCCTGTCTGTAAACAGGCACCATGCTGACAGCCGAAGATTCCAGCCTTGGTAAACCAGGGCTGAGAAGTTTATTTCACTTTTTACGGTTTTTATTTTCGGATTAAACAAAATGGCCTCGGTATGTTTTTATTTTCAGGTGCATCAGCCGTCACGATTACGGCACTATACGGTATTTGACAATCACGATTTGTACTTTGACGACGACAAAAACGCTTCCATTTGCAGAAAGGTCGCCAACAAGTGTTATCTGCCTGCCAACAGGCTCATCCTCGATTTAATCAAAAGATACGACGGCAGGTTCAGGGTCGCTTACAGCCTTACCGGCGTGCTGCTCGAACAGCTGCGGACATTTTCACCCGAGGTACTCAGCACCTTTGATGCACTGGCCGAAACCGGCTGCGTGGAGTTTTTGGCCGAAACTTACTATCACAGCCTCAGTTTCCTCTACAGCCGAGATGAATTCATTGAGCAGGTCGAAAAACACTCCGAAACCATCGAATCCCTCTTCGGACAAAAGCCAAGGGTCTTCAGAAATACCGAGTTGATATACAACAACGACCTGGCTGTACTGGTCGAATCTATGAACAGGTTCGATGCCATAATAACCGAAGGCGCAGACCACATCCTCGGCTACAGAAGCCCCAATTTTGTCTATCGGCCCAGGGGCTGTGAAAAACTGAAACTGCTGCTGAAAAACTATTCGCTCAGCGATGACATCGCTTTCAGGTTCTCGAACCGGAATTGGGCGCAATGGCCTTTGACCGCCGACAAATTCGCACGCTGGATAAACAATGTCAACGGAAACGGATATGTGGTAAACCTGTTTATGGACTATGAAACGTTTGGTGAGCACCAGTGGGAGGATACGGGAATTTTTAACTTCTTAAGACATCTGCCCGAGGAAATCCTCAGGCATCCAGACAATGATTTCAAGACACCCTCGGAGGTGGTTAAAGCATATCCTGCTTGCGACACCGTTGACGTGCCGCATTTGATTAGCTGGGCCGATATTGAAAGAGACCTTTCCGCCTGGCTTGGGAACGCCATGCAGTCGAATGCCATTCGTGAGCTCTACAAGCTCGAAAAAAAGGTCAAAGCCGCCGGTGATGAAAAAATCCTCACGGATTGGCGCAAACTCCAGGCCTCCGACCATTTTTACTATATGTGCACAAAGTGGTTCGCCGACGGTGATGTCCACAAGTACTTCAACCCGTATAGCTCGCCCTACGATTCATATATCAACTTTATGAATGTCCTGAACAATCTGCACAACCGCTGCACCCGAACACCTGTCTTTGCCCCTGGCCTAAACAACAAAAATACGTGCAATTTACAGCCGCAATTGGTAAGCTAAGCTAACGTAGTTTTCGCCTTGAAGCTTCCTTTTACCGGGACCGCAATCGTGTTAACAGCCGAAAACAACACTACAGCCGAAATTATCTCTGTGCCGACCACCGCCGAATCCGTCGATAATCTGCTGCAAAAGGAATGGTTACTGACCAACGGTCGCGGCGGGTACGCAGCGTCAACCGTTCTGTCCTGCAATACCAGGCGATACCACGGCCTGCTTGTGGGAACTCTGCGGCCCCCCGCCCACAGGATAATGGCGCTGTCGGCATGCCTGGATATGGTCGTATGCAGCGAAGGGATATTCAACCTTTCGGCCTTTGAGTTCGCCGACAGGTTCGCTCCCGATAACTTCCCCTGCATAAAAAAGTTCAGACGCAACTGCGGCGTGCATTTCGATTATCAGTTCGAACATGTTCAGCTTACCAAGTCAGTTTATTTGCTGCACGCCGCCGATACTGTGGCCGTAGTGTACGAATTCACCAGCCTGAAAGAGCCTGTGAACTTGATCTTAAGGCCGTTTATCGGCCTGAGAGATTTTCATTATCTGCAAAAATCCTCTGCAGACTTGTCCGCCTGCCGCCTCGAAGACAAAGGGACTTTACTGGTCAGACATAATGCACCCGTCGGTTGTGAACTGCGCTTGAACTGCCCGCGGGCTGATTTTGAAAACGACCCGCAGTGGTGGTTCGATTTTGTCTATCGAAAAGACAGGGAAAGAGGCCAGGACTTCACCGAAGACCTCTGGGCGCCGGGTTTCTTCAGGTGCAGAATAGATTCACCGGCCCAGGTCGTCTTATGGGCGACTCTCCGTCCGGGTCAGAATAACCAACAGATACCCCGGAATTTCGATATCCGCCGTTCGATTGCCCAACTGCACAGCAGAAAAAAATCGATTATCGACGAATCATTGTCGATTAAGAAAAAACAATCGTCAATCCGTGCGATGCCTACCGGCATTGAAACCACACTTGCTTTAGCTGCCGATGCGTTTATCGCCACTCGTGAATCGAGTCACGAGCGACGGGCAACGAGCGACGGGCCGCCAGCCACCAGCCACGAGTCACGTGCCACTATCCTCGCCGGCTTTCCGTGGTTTTTCGACTGGGGTAGAGACACCTTTGTGGCACTGCCCGGCCTTTTACTGGAAACAGGGAGGTTTCATTTGGCAAAAGCCGTGCTGCTGCGCTTTGCGAATGCTGCTGAACAGGGCATGATTCCCAATCGCTTCGACGACCGTACCGGCACCGCCCATTTTAACAGTATCGATGCTTCTCTTTGGTTCATAAATACCGCCTTTCAGTACCTGCGCACCAGCGGCGATACCGATGGTTTCACCGGAGAGCTTTTGCCGACTATAACATCGATTATGGATTCCTACCGGCACGGTACACATTTTGGCATCCACGCCGACACTGACGGCCTTATAACAGGCGGCAATGAACAGACGCAGTTGACCTGGATGGATGCCAGGTTCGAAGACCGCAGCTTTACACCCAGGCACGGCAAGGCCGTCGAGGTCAACGCCTTATGGTATAATGCCCTTTGCCTGACAGCTGAGTTTTTGACTCAACGCGCTCCCGCTGCTGCCGCCGGCAGCCAGTTGCTGGCCGACAAAGTCAAAGACAGTTTCCGCCGCTTATTCTGGAACGCTGAACGAGGTTACTTAAACGACTGCATTCTGCCTGACGGCTCGGTCGATAGTACTATCAGGCCCAACCAGATATTTGCTGTTTCACTGCCGTTTTCTCCTTTGACACCCACCCAACAGAAGGCTGTGGTCGATAACGTACAGGAACATCTTCTCACACCTTATGGCCTGCGAACTTTAAGTCCGGCAGACAGCAGATACCAGGGCCGCTGCACCGGCCCACAGGCCCAAAGGGACCGGGCATATCATCAGGGTACGGTATGGCCTTATCTAATCGGCCCGTTCGTGCAAGCGTATCTCAAAATCAATAATTTCAGCCCCGAAAGCAGAAAGCAGGCCTGCCAGTTTATTGAGCCTTTGACGCGGCATTTGTTCGAGGACGGCTGTCTCGGGCAGGTCAGCGAAATTTTTGATGGCGACCCGCCTCATACGCCCAGGGGCTGTATTGCCCAGGCCTGGAGTGTCGCCGAACTGCTCAGGGCATATAAACTAATATACGGGTAGTATCCATTTTCTTGCCCATAAAGTCTGCCTCCACAGTAATTTTCCCAATTATTGCCGCTATGGGCCACAAAATTTACCGCAGACGTTTGCGTTTTGGCCTGCGTTTGGGTATTCTCATGCCAGCGAGGTAACCAAAATTATGCAGGTCGGTCCATAACACCAGATAATTAAAGCTCAGAACAGGAGAAGAGTAATGGGGTCAACAGCGTGTATAAAGTTTGTTATTGGGCTTATACTGACATCGGTTACAGTCACTTTGTGTGTACCCGGGTGTCGGGAAGCGGCATTTGAAGACAGCATCGCACGCCGCACCCAGTCACATACGTTGTCCGTCAAACACCAAATGCCTATTCGTGAGGCCTTCGAGAAGGGTATGGCAGCCGAGTATGTTCAAATGTCGCCGGATGGTAACGCCGTGGTGCTGTACGACCTGACTTTGGTCGAGGACGACAGCCCGGGTGCCTCCAGCGGCGGTAAACACTGGCAGACACCGAGGGACACTATTTGCGGCAGCCAGAAGGTCAAAAAAATTCTGCACGTAGCCCGCCCTCAGACCACAAACGCGCATCTGGTATTTTGCGCAGGACCCCTTGAAGGTGAAACCGCCGCCTTGCAGTTAAATTTTAATTCACTGGCGATAACCCATCCCGTTACTGATTTAGGCACAACTTACCGCGACTGGGAGGTGGTGGAGGTTCCACGAGAACTTATAAGGCCCGGTGATAATGAGGTTATCCTCTCATGCAAAGGCTCTAAGGGCTGGTGGATTAGTATTGCTGACCGAGACGATATCCTGCGAAACGCCCCCGACAGAAACCGTCGCCCAAACCGCAGCTTCAAAAGCTGCGATAACGGCACAACCTGGACCGCGAGGCTTGGGGCTCAAACCCAGCGACACGGCGAATACCTTGTTCGCCTCAACCTTAGCCAATATGCAGCCCGTGGCCGGTTGATAGGCCCGGTTCTCGATCTGGCAGCCGAGCCGACAGTAAAGCCTGTCATTGCACCCGGCCCCATCACCGTAAAATCCTTAAAGCTTACCCCACAAACC
Source organism: Sedimentisphaerales bacterium (assembly GCA_035529405.1). GTDB lineage: Bacteria > Planctomycetota > Phycisphaerae > Sedimentisphaerales > Anaerobacaceae > DATKWV01. Next base: position 6,667 of record DATKWV010000133.1, read on the forward strand.
AACTGTCCCCCTGGCACCCAGATTACCTTCGCTGTTCGTAGCGGTACAACCGCCGTTTATGACCCTAAGACCTGGTCAGCGTGGATAAACTGCGACAATCAAGGCCGCGTTAAAGGCCCCCTGAAGCGATTTGTTCAGTGGACAGCCCTGCTCAGTACCGGTAATGCCGCTTTTACCCCGGCTTTGGGCCCTGTTGAACTTGACGCCGAGGTCGAGATATTTCGGCAGACCTGGGCAGACAAGGTCAGGGTCCTCGACAGTCATAACGAACAGATTCTTTACACCAGCATACCCTTCGAGTACGAAAAGTTCGACCAGCCGAAGCTGGTTGAGCTTCGCAAAAAGTACAAGCTCGACCAAGTGGTCTCAGGCGCCAAAACTGAATTGGAAAAGATGATACTGCTGCGCAACTGGGTATCGAAACAGTGGCAGTTCGAACCCCCGCCGGCACCGTATCCTGCCTGGGATGCACTCGAAATTCTGCAGCGAAGGGAAGGCTTCTGTGTACAGTACGCCATTGTCTATATGCAGGCTGCGCTTAGCCTGGGCATACAGACACGTTTCGTCTTCGGCAACTGTCCGCAGACCTTTCTTGCCGGCGGTGTCGTATCGGGCCATGAGGTCACGGAGTTCTGGTCAAATGAGTATGGCAAATGGATTATGATGGATGCCCACCAGGACGAGTTTTTCGTGGATTCCCGAACAGCCGTTCCTGCGGGTATGCTCCAGTTGCACGAAGACCTGATGAATACTTATTTCCCCGACGCCCCGATGGACTGTAACGGCACATGGTTCGAATCCGAGCGTCAGTCAAAAGTTATGCGCCGCTGGAAAGGCCTCGAACCCAGACCTGCTGACCAGCCGCCTGATATACACCTGAAATGGGGCTGTGTCCGCTGGATGCCGCGAAATAATTTCTACGCTCACCGCTTCCCTGAGCCTATTGCACAAGGCCGCTCCATCTGGGCCTGGTGCGGCTATCGGCAATGGCAGGACGCACGCACGCCCCGACAGTGGAGGTTCAGCAACTATACTTCGCGCAGGTCGGATATCGAGTGGACTATAAACCAGGTTTGCTGCACCGCCTCTTTTGCCGCCGAACCGGGCAAGGTAAATATCCACATGGGAACCGTCACTCCCGATTTTGAGACATTTCTAATCAATATCGACCGACAGGGTTGGCGGTCCTCGGACGATGTACTGGTTTGGAGGCTCCAGCCAGGCCGAAACCGCATTGAAATGCGCATCCGCAATCGCGCGGGCGTTCTCGGCAAAAAAAGCTGGCTCGAACTACAATATTAAATGCGTCAAGCGAGGGCGACGAAGATGAACAGGATATCAAGAAGAAACTTTTTGACGGGCACAATCGCCGGCGGCGTTGGCTCGGTTGTCCTGCCCCATTGGGCACAAGCCGCCCAAAGCAAAGATGTCAAGACCCGTTACATTGCCGCTTACGACACTGAAACTGCCCACTGTCTGAAAGCGTGCGCCAGGATTGTCGAAGTTCACAAGAGATTTGAGATGCCGGCAACATTTTTCATCGTCGGCAGGACACTTCAGGCAAATCCCGGAGAATACAAGCAATTGCTTGACCACCCCCTTTTCGAGATTGCCTCACATAGCTATTCCCATCAAATGCTGCGAGACCATATATTCTGCGGCCCGGCAGTTTCCCATCAGCAGCAGCAAAACGAGATATTCAAGGCCAAGGAACTAATTGAGCAGGTCTTCGAGCGTCCCTGTATCGGGTTTCGTACGCCCTGTGGCTTCGATGATGGCTTAAAAGGCGCCGTCGATGTTCTGACGTTGTTTCAGCAGGCCGGACACAGATACGTCAGCAGCCTGGCCTGGGGACCGGACTACTCTATGCCGGCACTGCTGAGAAAGCCCTTTAACTATAGTGCCGAAGGTTTTGCCGATATATGGGAGCTGCCCGCCCACGGCTGGCACGAAAACCTCCTCAAAGACAACAACCACTGGGGACCAAAACGCCTGACGCTCTGGCCGTCACCTATGCCCGAAGCCATTCCTGATGACTTTGTCAAAACGCCTGAAGATGAGTTTTCAATCAACAGAGTCTTTTTGGAAAAGGCCCGCGAGAAAAACAACCCGTTTGTTTCCCTTATATGGCATCCCTGGTCACTTCACTCGTTCGACCCGGAAATGAAAATGCTCGAACTGACGTTTACGCACG
>DATKWV010000134.1:0-5045 GCA_035529405.1 Sedimentisphaerales bacterium
CCACTCAACCATTTAACCAATTACTTTTGAATTTTACGTTATGGTTTTCAGGTTTTCGGTTTGCGTTTTTCTATCCGCTATCCGCTCCCCGCTGTACGCTATCCTCTATCCGTTACGAGCCGCGCAACCGCAACCGCATCACGGTCCTTCCTTGTGTCTTTGGTCTTGTGTCTTCAGTTTTCTGTCTTCCGTACTCTGCCCAGCGGCAACACGCACAATAAAGCTCAATTGCCCCCGGTAACGCATATCTTGCCGCCAAAAATCCCCCTTTCGCAGAAAAGCCACAAAAAATTGTTGACAAATCTGCTGTTTTCTGGTTTCATTCGGGAATTAACACGGGCTGGTTCCTATGCCTCGTGGGTCCTGTCCCTGTAAAAAAATGTAACATACGAGGCCGTGTATTAACGGGTCTGTTCGCAGACCCGAGGAGATGAACAGTTGGCTACCGGAATTGTAAAATGGTTTAACGAGAAAAAGGGATTTGGTTTTATCGTTCCCGACGATGGCGGTGAGGACTTGTTTGTCCATCATTCCAATATCGCAACCGAAGGTTTTCGTGTCCTCGATGACGGCCAGAAAGTCGAGTTTGAAACAAGACAGGGCCGCAAGGGACTCGAAGCTGTCGATGTCAAGCCCTGTTGATACCTGCAAAAACGGCAAAACCAGCGGTCCCATCTTCCGGCGGGACCTTTTGGGGTTTCTGAAAAAATTAATAAATCGCTTCGTTGACAGGCTTTTTTTCTCTGCTGTGCTCTTACGTTGCTGAAAAGTTCGAAAACCCGGCTATGCGGATACTTAACATTTTCGAACAGCCGTACCTGTTGCTGTTCGCAGCGGCTTTTGTCCTGTTTGTCGCGCTTGTAATACGCATATTTTTCCCACGGATTCCCCGATGGCCCCAGCTGCTTTTACCGTGTCTTCTGGCAGCTTCCGCGTTTGGTATTGATTACCTCGTCCGAACCGACACCGAGAAAATCAGAACCACCATACAATCCGCTGCAAAAGCCGTCCGTAACGAAAATCCCCGCGCAATAGAGCCTCTGATTGCACCTGCGTATTCCGATTCGTATCATAAAACCAAAGCTGCCCTTATCGCCCATTGTACCGCCGTGCTTTCAGAACCGCTGATTGACAAGAACATCACCAGGTTCCTCTCCATCGACATACACCCTCCCGATGCAGCTGTCCTGTGCACGGCAAACATAGTTTTTGACAAGCGAAGTTACGTCTATCAAAGTTACAAACAGCTGATGCTGGTGAAAATGAAAATCCAATTGCAAAAAGACCCCGCCGAAGAGTGGCTTATCAGCCGTTGTGAAATACTCGAAATAGACAGACTGCCGGCAAAATGGGGCAATATTGCTTATTAGTGCCGGATTTCCCGGCAAAGCGCCTGCAAAAAAATTCGAAATCTGTTAGTATAAATCATCTTCAGGCAGCTTGATAAACGCCGGCGTAAAAATGAATAAAAATCAAACGGAGACCCGTAACATGAATCGAAGAAGTTTTCTGCAGTTTATATGCGCACAGGCCGCAGCAGGCGCTGTTTGCGGCTGCGAAACTCTGAATTCGTTCACCCCCGGCAGAAGCTGTGCCGACGGTACGCCGCCCAACATTGTTATTATCTTTGCCGACGACCTCGGCTACGGCGACCTTGGCTGTTTCGGACATCCGACCATCAAAACGCCCAATCTCGACCGCATGGCCGCTGAAGGTATGAAGTTTACCCAGTTCTATGCCGCTGCGTCGGTGTGTACTCCGAGCAGGGCTGCTCTTTTGACGGGCCGGCTGCCGATACGCTCGGGAATGTGCGGCAGCCGCAGGGGCGTTCTGTTCCCCGACTCTGTCGGCGGCCTGCCGGAAAGTGAAATTACGATTGCCTCTGCGCTGAAAGGGCGCGGATACGCCGCCTGCTGCATCGGCAAATGGCACCTCGGACATCTGCGGCAATACCTGCCCACCGCCCGCGGCTTTGATTACTATTTCGGAATTCCTTACAGCAACGATATGAAGCCCACGCCGCTTATGCAGAACGAAAAAACCATCGAAGAACCGGCAGAACAGTCCACGCTGACCAAACGCTATACTCAGCAGGCTGTCGGATTCATCGAACAAAATAAAAACCGGCCCTTCTTTTTATATTTTGCCCACACCTTTCCTCACGTACCGCTTTTTGCATCGGACGACTTTAAAGATAAAAGTCTGCGGGGTCTTTACGGCGACGTTGTCGAGGAGCTGGATGTTAGCGTCGGAAAAATCCTGAAAACGCTTCGGCGGTACAATCTGGCTGAAAAGACCTTTGTGATTTTCACCAGTGACAACGGCCCGTGGCTTGTAAAGAAACTGGATGGAGGTTCGGCGGGGCTTTTGCGGGGCGGCAAGGGCACTACCTGGGAAGGCGGTATGCGCGAGCCGTGTATCGCGTGGTGGCCGGGCAAAATCAAACCCGGTACGGTCAATACCGACCTGACATGCACTATGGACATTTTTGCAACCTGTCTTGACCTTGCTGCTGTGCCCCTGCCGCGGGACAGGGTCATTGACGGCGTCAGTATGGTTTCGACACTTTTGGGCACCGGCAAATGCAGCCGCAGCACAATGTTTTATTACAAGGGCACGCGGCTTATGGCTGTGCGCGAGGGGCCGTGGAAAGCGCACTTTGTCACACGTACCGAAGACGCCAGACAACTGCAGGAGCACGACCCGCCGCTGCTGTTTAACCTCGAGCAGGACCCGTCTGAAAAGTATGACGTTGCAGCCGATAATCCCGACATAATCGCCGATATCAGGCGTGTTGTCGAACAGCACAGGGCAGCCCTGGTGCCTGCTGTTTCCCAGCTTGATTTGGTATCACAGAGCAGTCATTAGCCGGGTTCTGCGCGTTTTCGTTTCGTTTGAGTTATGCGGTCAAAAATTAGTATGGCGGCCCCAGGTTTCCCTGTCCCCAGATTTTCAGATTTCAGAGATTTAGTTGTGGTGTCCCCAAGTTTAATTAACGCCGCCAAAAAATAATTTGTTAAACGTCCCCTGTTTTTCACTATTTTCTTCCTATTTTCCTTATTTTCCTAACGTCCCCTATTTTCCTGAAGCGAATTGATTTTTGCTTTTGTGTTTTATCCACCAACTAACCGTAAAAGCGATAATCGCAATAACGGCACTACACACAAGTACTACTGTTGGTCGTGGCATTCCTTGGCCTGTCAATGCCATAGGAGTACCAATTCCTTGAGACAAGGGTTCGAGAATCTGAGGCAGTCGTTCAAGGATAACCTGTTCCAAGTTGTTTGGAGAACCACCAGGAAGAAACAATACTATCCAAGGATAAAGAATGCCACCGCTAGGTCCTGCCGAAGTGCGTGTATACGTCGCATATCCTAAGTACAATGGCAGCATGAAAAGCAACGGCACCAGCCCTAAGTGCAAGGCCCAATGAAACGGGCTCTTCTGCTTGATGATTGGCCAGACAGCAAACCAGACCAAACCTGATAGGAAAACGAACTCAAACACAAGATTTGCCCAGTACCAGTTCGCTTGCTGAAGGCGTTTTTCCAATACATATCGCTGGAAATACGTATAACCATCCAGCTCATGGGAGCGGGCACGAAATAAGCCGGCACGAGCCTGTTCTATTTTTTCGAGTAAACCTTCCACACCATTACGCTCTGATTCTTCGGTGGCCTTCCACTCCATGTACCCAGTCACAAAATAATTGTTTGGTTCAGAGTTTGTACATTCAAAATCAAATTGCTTAATCACTTGAGGGAAATCCTTCATCGCCTCGGACTCGCGTACCCTGAATAAACTTTCTCCGTGAAGATGTGTAAATTCATAAATGAACCACCCATCACGCAATACAACCTGCCCTCTCCATCCATTTTTAACATTGGGATCAAGGGCAATATTACAAGCAGCATACCAGAGTTCTCGGGATGTTCCCTGTTTGATTGGGGCCATAAGCTTCGCAAGCAAAGAAATTCCACCAGCGAAAGCTGTTGTCATAGTAATTGCAAAGATTAATACGACACGTTGTTTCATGTTTCTTGCCTAAGAACTATAGTTATTTTTCTATCAACTTGGCAACCGTTTCGATCCATTCATCCTTAATCCAGGATAAATCATCAAATGGGACCACTCTTTTAACTGTCCATGCAGCATCTTCTAAAGCATATTTCATTCCATCTCGGGCGAAGCTATTAGTGGTATGCATAATAACGGGACAAATCGGTTTCTCAGTTTCAGGAAAATCAACAACATGTCTTCTAACACCTGAAATAGGGGCCGTTTGCCTGTTTTGTAGATCACTCGATGCTGCGCCGCACGGGCTTTTTTCTTATACGCAATACGCATAACGCGATACGCGATACACCTCTATTTTATGAGCTTGATTATTTCGTCGAGTTCGTTCGGCACTTCCACAGGCGGGTTGCTGAACTGTCCCTGTTTTTGCTTGTGGTAATTGACCGTTACGTTGGGGTCTTTTAGAGGATGGCCGGTAAGAACGCAGGCAACCCGCTCATCAGCGGCAATGATTCCCTCCCGCCGCAGGTGCTTCAAACCCGCAATAGTCGCAGCAGAGGCAGGCTCACAGCCAAGGCCGTACCTGCCCACCACCGCTTTTGCATCGCAAATTTCTTCGTCGGTTACAGCGCGGCAAAGGCCGTTACATATATCGATTGTACGCAGGCATTTTTTAAGATTGACCGGCCGGGAAATCTCTATTGCTGATGCGCAGGTGTGCGGCGAAAAGTTTCGGGCTGTTAAGTCTGCGTAATAATCGTCGATTATCGACTGGTTGACGTGGCCGTTATTCCAGGTAAGTTTTTTGTTGTTGACCAGATCGGTAAGGGTATCGGCGCCGGCGGCGTTGATAATTGCAATGCGCGGTATCTGCTGGATTAATCCTAATTGTTTGAGTTCGTAGAAGGCCTTGCCGAACGCGCTGGAATTGCCGAGGTTGCCGCCGGGTACTATAATCCAGTCGGGAACGGTCCAGCCGAGCTGCTCAATAATCCTGTACATTATGGTCTTCTGGCCTTCGAGCCTGA
>DATKWV010000135.1:0-4878 GCA_035529405.1 Sedimentisphaerales bacterium
CCTACGGCCCGTACGCCCTGACTACTTCATACCTGCCAGGCATGGCGGTTGCCGCCGATCCGAATCCATGGATGAAGGCACCCGCCACTAATTACAAAAGATTTGCCTATTTCGACCCGGACGGTGACAGAGAAGCAGTTAGATCCGGAAATTGTTCTACGCATCAGGGAGATGGGCAAAACGTATTATTCATGGATGCTCACGTTAGCTTTAACAAAACCTCTTTCTGTGGAGTTAACGATGATAATATATATACCTATTGGGCTGGTCAGGATATACGCCGAGGCGTTATTCCGAACCTTCAAAGCCAGCCAATAGACAGGCTGGATTCAATGCTGGTAAACGACCTGCCAGTGACTAAACGATAAAGAGTAACATGGTGGGCCCTGGCCCATCAGCAAAAACAGGAAAGGGTAACAATGGATCGACGTCAATTTCTTAGTTCAGCAGCCGGCGGCACTGCCGCAGCAATGTTACATCTGGCCGGCTGCAAAAGTGCACCTGCCGAAAGCAAGAAAACTGCAAAAAAACCGAATATACTATTCATTATGGTCGATGACCTCGGCCCCGAGTGGTTAAGCTGCTATGGCGGACAGGAAATGAAGACCCCCAACATCGATATGCTCGCCGAAGGAGGAATGCGTTTTACCAACGCCTATTCGATGCCCCAGTGCACACCGACCCGCGCTACGCTGCTGACCGGCCAATACCCATTCCGCCACGGCTGGTGCAACCACTGGGATGTCCCCCGCTGGGGGGCCGGCTGCCATTTCGACCCCAAACATAACTTATCTTTTGCACGTGTGCTAAAAAAGGCCGGCTACGTAACCGCCGCAGCAGGTAAGTGGCAGATTAACGACTTCCGTGTCCAGCCCGATGCAATGCAGCAGCACGGCTTCGACGAGCACTGCATGTGGACAGGCTACGAATCACAAAATCCGCCCAGTGCCGAACGCTACTGGGAACCGTACATAAACACAAAGCAGGGTAGCAAAACATATAAAGGAAGATTCGGAACCGACGTATTCGTGGATTTCCTGATTGACTTCGCCAAACGCCGTAAGAACGAAACGATGATGCTGTACTTCCCTATGGCACTGACACACGGGCCGCTCACCACCACCCCGCACGACCCCGACGCCGAAGGCAAAATGGAGCAGTTCAAAGCAATGGTTCGCTACACCGACCTTGCCGTTGGCCGGCTCATCAAAACACTGGACGAGCTTAACATTCGCGACAACACAATCGTATTCTTCACAACCGACAACGGCACAAGCGGTGGTATCAGCGCGCGTATGAACGGCCGCCTCGTCAGAGGCGGCAAGGCATCTCTCGGAGAACCCGGCCCCGGCGCCCTGTTCATCGTCAACTGTCCCGGCCTCGTACCCGCCGGGGTAGTCACTGACGCCCTTACTGATTTTACCGATATGATGCCCACCTTCGCCGAATTAGCCTCTGCCAAATTACCGAAAAACGTCGTCATTGACGGCCATTCCATCGCAAAACTCATCCTCGGCAAGTCAAACGATTCTCCCCGAAAATGGATTATGGCTATGGGACATGGCGCCGCCAGACTCACCCCCGAAGGCGTTACGCCTAAAATGAAATTCACCGACCGCGTCGTCCGCAATAAACAATATAAGCTCTGGGTATTGGACGGCAAAAGCGCCAAATTCTTCGACCTGCTCGCCGACCCGGCCGAAACAAACAACCTCATCGACAGCACTAACTCGAAGATCCTCGCCGCAAAAAGAAAACTCGAAGCCGTCGTACGTTCCTTCCCCGCTGAAGATGCAAGACCAAAATACGACCCGACACCGCCTCAGCCATGGGACAAAAAACCGGACTAATACATAACAGAAAGGAAAATAGCAAATGGAACAACTAAACCGTCGCGAATTCCTACATCGTACAGCCGGATGCGTAGCAGCAGCGGCGATGACTTTAACCGGTTGTGAAACCATGCCTGTCGAAAAAGTCTCAACCACAAAACTTCCGAACATCATTTTCATTATGGCCGACGATTTGGGCTATGGTGACCTCGGCTGTTTCGGCCAGAAGGAAATAAAAACACCCAACATCGACCGGCTTGCCGCCGAGGGCATGCGCTTTACCGATTGCTATGCAGGCTCCACCGTCTGTGCGCCATCTCGCAGTGTCCTGATGACAGGCCAGCACACAGGCCATACCCGCGTCCGCAATAACATGGGCAAGGTAGGAGGTACCCTCGTTCTGGACAACGGCTCACCACAAAGACGCGTCCCGCTCGAACTGCAGGACATCACCGTCGCCGAAGTGCTCAAACAGGCCGGCTATGCAACCGGTATAACTGGCAAGTGGGGTCTTGGCGAACCGGACAACAACGGCGTCCCGAACAAGCAGGGTTTCGATGAATGGTTCGGCTATCTGAACCAAAGGCGTGCACACACCTACTATCCGCCCTACCTGTGGCACAACGAACAAAAGCAAATCTTCGAAGGTAACGCAGACGGCCGGCGAGAAAAATATTCTCACGACATGTTCACGGATTTTGCCCTCGATTTTATTCAGCGCCACAGTCGCGGACCCTTCTTCCTGTACCTGCCATATACAATCCCGCACGCAAAATACGAAATCCCCAGCACAGATCCCTACACAGACAAATCCTGGCCTGCCGACGCAAAGGTACACGCTGCTATGATTACACGAATGGATGGCGACATAGGCCGCATTATGGCACTGCTGAAGGACCTGACAATTGACAACGATACGCTCGTGTTCTTCTGTTCGGACAACGGAGCGGCCAAACGCTGGGACGGCATTTTCGACAGCTCCGGCCCCTTGCGCGGTAACAAAACCGATTTATTCGAGGGCGGCATCCGCACACCTATGATTGCCCGATGGCCCGGCAAAGTCCCCGCCGGCCAAACCAGCAGCGCCGTCTGGTACTTTGCAGACCTTATGCCCACACTTGCCGAGCTGGCCGGCATCAGACCGCCTTCGAGCATCGACGGCATAAGTGTTCTGCCAACCCTGCTCGGCAAAGCACAGAGAACAGATGACCGCTTTTTGTACTGGGAATTTCTTACGAACAATTTTCAGCAGGCGGTTCGCTGGCGCAATTACAAGGCCCTCCGCCAGGCCACGGACAAACCGCTGGAGCTGTACGATTTGAGTCAAGACCTCGCCGAAGAGCACAATATCGCCGCCGAAAATCCCGATGTAATCGCCAAATTCGAGGCTTATCTGAAAACCGCCAGAACCTATTCGCCAAACTGGCCTGTTTAATCAGGCCGGAAGAAAAGATGCCAGACGAACAGTTGCCGGTCTCGAATCTGTTCAAATTTGGCACCTGAACGCCTAAAAACCACATTTTTTCAAAAAAGTGCTTGTCTTTAGGCCAAAGATGGCTATACTAATGCGATTGTATTAACTATGAGTGTTCATGTGCGCTTGTGCTCTTTTGCTCTTGTGCACTTTTTAATTAGGAGATAAACCAGTGAAAACAGAAATATTGGATGCGGTCGAAAGCAAAAGTTTGAAGAAAAAAATACCGCACTTCGAAATAGGCGATATTGTAGATGTCCACTGCCGTATAAAAGAGGGCGACAAAGAGCGCACCCAGATATTTACCGGGACCGTAATCGCCCGCAAGGGCCGAGGCATTAACGAAATCTTCACAGTCAGGCGCATGGTCGGTAACGAGGGTGTCGAAAGAATCTTCCCGCTTCATTCGCCCAACGTCCTTGACGTCAGGGCCATCCGAAGCGGCAAAACAAGACGGGCAAAACTATATTACCTCCGCAAGCGAACCGGCAAATCAGTCAGGCTCGCTCAGCGGCACAGCACCCACACCGTCTCAAAATAATAATACTGTGGCTCCCATACTTGTCCTGCCTGTCCTGAGCACCGTCGAAGGGCCTGTCCCGAGTTTATCGAGGGCAGCACGGTCGAAAATTTTATCTGGGGCTTCTATTTAATATGTTGGGTATGGTATTAAACAAGCGAAAACTGCTGGCCGACCGCAAATTGCTCGGCCGATGGGGCGAAAAACGCTGCCGCGGATTCCTCAAAAGAAAAGGCCTAAAAACACTCACACGCAACTTCTCCTGCAAAACCGGAGAAATCGACCTTATTATGGTCGATACCGACAGGACCATCGTCTTCATCGAAGTAAGAACCAGAGCGGACGAAACCTTCAACTCGGTCGAATCTTCCATAACAGCCCCCAAGAAAGCAAGATTAGTCAGGACCGCCCGTTATTTTCTCGCAACCCACAAAATCGACGACAGGCCTTTTCGTTTTGACGTTGTTACAATAGTCCTTGGCCAAAAAGGCTCCCCACAGATTAGACATTACCAAAACGCTTTCGTACCGTAGAATCAATGGAACTGATAGATACACATTGCCATTTGAATTTTGAGTAATTTCTTAAAAATCTTCTGTCTTTTTGCGCACATAGTAATAGTATTCGATAACTTAAACCGGCTTTAAAACTATCAAAATATCATCTCTGATTTGGCCGACTGTGGATTTATTTACAGCGCAATTACGGTTACGAGCAGCTCGACAATTGAACCGGATGACCTGCCAAAACGAATTAACCTCGATTTAAGGCAGCCGGATGTGTCCGGTGTAACAATGGAAACATCACTCGCTGAAATAGCTGCACAGGCCACAGCCAAAGCCGAACATGAGGCAATAAATAGGGCCCTTGCTGAAACGGGTGGCAATCGCGAAAAGGCCGCGGAGATTCTCGGTATCGGCCGAAAAACTCTTTACCGCAAGTTAAGACAATACGGCATAGAATAATTTACTTTAATTGATCTTTATGTGTCATTCATGACACACAGTGGGTCACGCATGACACAGTTGACTGCCTAAAAGTAACTTCTCTGA
>DATKWV010000136.1:0-3651 GCA_035529405.1 Sedimentisphaerales bacterium
CGGCCGGCAGTTTCATTTCATTAACTGCAGGAACGCACACGCACACAGGTACAGCCCAAGCACCAAATCGGCCGGCGGGCGTATATTCATCAGTAATAACCGCCTCTTACGGCGGATATAAACTTTTCTTATTTGACAATCCGTGGTGTATGTAGTTTAATCCGCCGCGACAGACCCGGCGCGGGCTTCGATTCGAAGAACAAATCAGCAAATTTTGACGGGAACGATTATGCCCAGGCGCAACGACATAAAGAAGGTTATGATTATCGGTTCAGGGCCTATTATTATTGGCCAGGCGTGTGAGTTCGACTACTCCGGAACACAGGCCTGCAAGGCCCTGCGCAAGCTCGGTTACGAAATAGTGCTGGTAAATTCAAACCCTGCGACAATTATGACCGACCCGGGCATGGCGGATGTTACGTACATCGAGCCGCTGGAGCTGAAGACTGTTGCCGAGATTATCGCAAAGGAAAGGCCCGATGCACTGCTGCCCAACCTTGGCGGCCAGAGCGCTCTGAATCTTGCCTCCGAACTGGCACAGGCCGGTATCCTTGAAAAATACGCCGTGAAGGTAATCGGTGTGCAGATCGATGCCATCAAACGCGGCGAAGACCGCATCGCCTTTAAGGAAACAATGGCTCGTCTGGGTATCGATATGCCCAAAAGTAAACCCGCCTATACCGTTGAAGAAGCTGAAAAAATCGCAGCCGAGCTTGATTACCCTGTGGTTATCAGGCCCGCTTATACAATGGGCGGTACCGGCGGAGGACTGGTATATAATCTGGAGGAATTACAGACTATTGCTGCCAGAGGCCTTGCGGCAAGTTTTGTGGGCCAGATTCTGGTGGAAGAGTCAGTGCTGGGCTGGGAAGAGCTTGAACTTGAGGTCGTGCGCGATTCAAAGGGTCAGAAGATAACCGTCTGCTTTATCGAAAACGTCGATGCCATGGGCATACATACCGGCGACTCGTACTGCACGGCCCCGATGCTGACGATTGCCGCTGATTTGCAGCAGAAGCTGCAGAAATACTCGTACGATATTGTCGATGCCATCGAGGTAATCGGCGGGACAAACATACAGTTCGCCCACGACCCCAAGACCGGGCGGGTGGTTGTAATAGAAATCAACCCGAGAACCTCGCGCTCGTCAGCCCTTGCTTCCAAGGCAACGGGTTTTCCGATTGCGCTGGTATCGTCGATGCTGGCAGGGGGGCTGACACTTGATGAAATTCCATACTGGCGGGACGGTACTCTTGAGAAATATACGCCCAGCGGGGAGTATGTTGTTGTAAAGTTTGCAAGGTGGGCCTTTGAAAAATTCAAGGGCGTTGAGGACAAACTCGGTACACAGATGCGGGCCGTTGGTGAGGTTATGAGCATCGGCAAGACCTACAAGGAGGCCTTTCAGAAAGCCATACGGTCGCGCGAAAACGACCGCTACGGCCTGGGATTTGCCAAAAACTTTAATAAGCTTTCTCTCGAGCAGTTAATGACCCTTGTGGCAACGCCTACCAGCGAACGTCAATTCATTATGTACGAGGCGATTCGTAAGGGTGCAACGGTGCAGGCACTTTACGAAAAGACATATATTAAGCCGTGGTTTATTGAGCAGATGGCCGAGCTTGTGGCGCTCGAGGAAGAAATCCTCCGGCATAAGGGTCGCTCGCTCGGCGACAAACTTTTAACCAGGGCAAAAAAGGACGGTTTCTCTGACAAATATCTTTCACAGTTACTCGGCATCAAGGAAGAGCAGGTTCGGCGCAATCGAACCGGTCTTGGTGTAGTTGAGGCATGGGAGGCGGTGCCGGTCAGCGGTGTCGATAATGCTGCTTATTATTATTCCACCTATAATGCGCCGGATAGTGTCAGCGTAACGGAAAAAACAAAGATAATGGTGCTGGGAGGCGGGCCTAACCGTATAGGCCAGGGAATAGAGTTTGACTATTGCTGTGTCCACGCGGCCTTTGCCCTGCGGGACGAAGGATTCGAATCCATCATGGTCAACTGCAACCCCGAGACCGTATCCACGGATTACGACACCTCCGATAAGCTGTATTTCGAGCCGCTTACGGTTGAGGACGTGTTAAGCATATACGAAAAGGAAAAGCCGCAGGGCGTAATTGTTCAGTTTGGCGGCCAGACTCCGCTGAACATCGCCGGCGAACTGGCTGCCGCCGGTGTGAACATAATCGGCACATCGCCTGAAATGATAGATTTGGCCGAGGACAGGGACAGGTTCAGGGCGATGATGGAAAAACTGGCTATACCAATGCCGGAGGCGGGCATGGCAAGCAACATTGACCAGGCCCTTGCAGTGGCGGGGCGGATTGGTTATCCGCTAATGGTACGGCCGTCATACGTGCTGGGCGGCCGCGGTATGGAGGTGGTACATGACCGGCAGATGCTGTGCGATTATGTGGCGGCTGCGGTGGAAGTTACGCCGGAAAGACCCATATTGATTGACAAGTTTCTCGAAAACGCCATCGAAGCCGAGGCCGACGCCATCGCCGACGGCACCGATGCTTTCGTTCCTGCTGTTATGGAGCATATTGAGTTGGCCGGCATACATTCCGGCGACTCTGCCTGCGTAATCCCGCCGGTAAGTATCCCGCAGAAACATCTTGATACTATCTGTGAATACACTAAGCGAATTGCCGTGCAGTTGAATGTCGTGGGACTTATGAATATCCAGTACGCAATAGCCAATGACACTGTCTATGTACTCGAGGCAAATCCGAGGGCATCGCGAACCGTGCCGATTGTTTCCAAGGTTTGCGGTCTTTCCATGGCAAGGCTGGCTACCCAGTTGATGCTGGGCAAAAAATTATCTGACCTGAAATTGAAACATCATAAGTTTCCGCACTTCGGCGTTAAAGAAGCTGTCTTTCCGTTCAACATGTTCCCGGAGGTAGACCCGTTACTCGGGCCGGAAATGCGCTCCACGGGCGAGGTTCTGGGTCTTGCCGATTCGTTTGGGCTTGCGTATTTCAAGGCCCAGCAGGCCGCCAGGCAGACGCTGCCTTCGGAGGGCACTGTACTGATAACCATAGCTGACGTTGATAAGCCTGCAATCATTGACGTAGCTAAGGCTTTCGCAAAGCTCAATTTCAGAATAAAAGCTACGCAGGGCACCTGTACCCTGCTTGCCGACAAAGGTATAAAAGCTGAGCCTATTCTGAAGATGCACGAGGGCAGGCCGAATATCGTGGACGCGGTCAAAAACCGCGAAATTCACCTTATAATCAATACTCCGGTGGGCAAGATGGGCAAATATGACGATTCCTACATCCGCAAGGCTGCGATTCGCTATGGAGTGCCTTACATAACCACTGTTGCTGCCGCCGCTGCAGCGGCAAAGGGTATTGCAGCAGCCCGCGGCGGTGCCGCTGCCGTGCGGTCGCTGCAGAGCTACCACGCCGACATTGTCTGACCTCAAAAAGTCTATGGCTTTTATCTTTTAGCCTCCGAGCGCTGTGGACAGTCAACGCTTTTAGCTAATTTTCTCCGTAGGACATCCCACAGCAAAAAGTTGAAGCAGGCGTAGATGCGATGGGGGTGAAATTGGTCCCCGGTTTGAGGATTCCAAGAAGCTCACCCGTAGGGAGCTCCGCTTCGCTTCGAGTTTGATTGGGTTTGTTTTCGGGGCGTATG
>DATKWV010000137.1:0-8188 GCA_035529405.1 Sedimentisphaerales bacterium
TAATTATGCTCTCAGAGCAAAATTGCAGCACAAGCGTTGTATCGGCTGTCCTTTTCAAATAGTCCTGAAGGCTGCGCTGGTCGCAGCGCAGTCCCAAAAGCCTGTACGCGTCGCCCGGGGCATCCGAAACACGATTTATCCGCGAACCCGTAGCCGCCTGCTCCTGCAGCCGAATCATCGCATCCATGTGCGAATGTAACCCGTAACTGATGTTACTATAAATGCTCGACAGTGTTCCGCCCATTTTATAACCTCTTGATTAGCTTTTAACCTGTCCTAAAACATCTCCAGCATCGTTGACATCAGCACCTGAACCATACTTAAATACTTTGCCATCGCCCCGAACATCTGCTGAAACATCAGCATCTTTGCAGCCTCGTCGTTTATGTCAACGCCGCTTACTGTAGCCTGCCGGCCCAGCAAATCCTGCAGCATCACCTCTACGTTGTCCTGGCGCGACTGCGCCAGCGATATATCCATACCCACGTCCGCAACCAGCCCCTGATAATAATTCATAATCGTAAGACCTCCCAAATCACTCAGGGTCTGGTTCCTCAAATTCGCCATACGCTCTATATTTGTATTGACGGTTGTGTCGCTGCCAAGCGCCGTGGCTATCAAAGCAGAATCATCGCTTATTCGCCTGCAAACACTGATGTCATCGGCGCTGGTGCCGTAAAAAAACGCGTTAATACCCGTCGCTGCCAGCACACCTGACGTATCGGAGCTGGCCAGGGCCTGGATGGTAAATGTCTCGGTGTCATTGAGGGTACCCTGTCCCAATGAAATCACAATGCCGTCACCGGCGTCAAATAATGTGCCTGCCGCATAACCCGTACCTACGTTAACTGTCTTGACCACCTCGCCGTCGCCGTTTTTAATCTCTATGCGCAGGTCGTCGTCATTGCCGACCTCCCCATCGCCTAAAACCGTGCACGTGTAGGTCTGATTTTCGGAGCCGGTATAAATGCCGGATATCGCTACTTCCGGAATCGAGCCGCCCGTGAGGTTGTTCTCGGTCGGCTCCGGCAATACCCCCGGCAGAAAGTCAAACACGTAATTTGTGGCGCTTTGTTCGATATGCAGCGTCGAGTTCGCCACATAAGCGTTCAGGCCGGTAACGTTATCGGTAATGTCCGCAGCTATACTTGTTAAAGTATCGTTCGCGGCGTCGATGTTTATCGTGTACCGCTCTATCGTGCCGGTGTCCGTGTCGGTAACTCTTATGTACAGTGTTCCGTCGGTTACCGGCTGTATGAATTCCGACAGGTTCTCACTGCTCATCCGCCAGCCCGTAAGCTCGGTGAAGGAACCGCTGGCACTTATTCCCTGCACGTGGTATTCGTTCATCTGCTGTATAATCGTCTGCGCCAATTGGTCCAGAGAATCCTTGATAGCAGGCAGTGTCGTGTTTTTTATCGAAAACAACGCGCCAAGACGACCGCTTTCGGCAGTGGCAACATAATTTGTCGACCCCCCTGCGCTAAGCGCCAGCTTGCCGTCGTCATTTATCCCTACGTCCAGATTCATGGAAAATGTCGTCGATACTACCGCTATGCCGCCGACAGTAACGTCAACCACGCCGTAGTCGCGCTCTATGGTTTCTATATCCACCAGCCTGGACAGCTCTGTTACATATTTGTCCCTCTGGTCGCGCAGGTTATTGGCCTGACCGCCTGTTACCTCTAGATTCTGTATCTTATCGTTCAGTTCGGCTATCTTCAGGGTCAGCACATTAATCTCTTCTACGACATTTTGCGTGTCCAGCATAAGCTGGTCGTCCAGCCTGGTCAGGAATTCCGCTAATGTTCTGAATTGACTGGTCATCGATTCCGCCGCCGATACCGCCTGCTGCTGGTACGTTGCCTCGTGCGTATGAGCGGTAAGGTCGTTCAATGCACTGAAAAAATTGCCTATGGCAAAACTCAGGCCCCCCGATTCGGTCGTAAGCTCGTTAAAAGCATTTTCTATGCTGCGCATTGCAGCAAGCTGGTGCGAAACCTCGCCTAACGCTGATTCCTGACGTATGATTTCCTGCTCCAGCAGAATGTCCAGTTCCCTTTTTACATTCCCGAACTCCACCCCGCCCCCGAGAATAAGCGTGCCTATTTGCATAGAGTACGCCGGGGTAAAATCTACTCTTTGCCGGTGATAGCCCTCCGTAGCGGCGTTGGCTACGTTGTTGCCGACTATATCAAGGCCTGTCCTGGCCGCCTGAAGACCGCTTAATCCTATGCTCCAGCTGTCCATTTTTTACCTCGTTCCAAAAATCCAATACCGGTATGTCACCGGCCGCCTGGCATCCTCGTTTCAAAACTTCACATTGACAAACGTCGCCGCATCTTCTTTGTTTACGTTTCCGCCCGGGCTGTATGTAACCGCACCTTTGCCGCAAAGCTCAAAAATCTTGCCCAGAAGCATTTTGTTAAACCTTACGCAGTCCGCCAGAAGCAGCCTCGTACTGAGATGCTCCTTTTTAACCCGTGCGGTCAACGACCTCAATCGTTGCTTTTTCTCGGCTAATTGCGCTCGCTTTTGTCCCGCAAGCATACGCTCGAGCCAGGTTAAGGTTATCTGCTCTACCGGCTCACCCAGAATTTGCGCCAATTCGGCCCTTAGCAATTGCCGTCTGGATTCGTTTTGCGCAAAGCTTTCTGCCTGGTTCCGCACCGTTTCAAGCAGGGCGCCAAGGCCTGTATCATCACGCCTTACAACAAGTTCCCGCATCCGGTCCAGTTGTGATAAGCTGGTTTCCAGATGCTCGATGTCCCTGTCCAGAACCGCGGAAAGTTCGTCTATCTTTTCTTCTGCTTCGATTACTTGTGTTTTCATACGCTCTTATCCAATTGCTGTGTCGAATTTGTTTGTGAATTATTTATCCACCGGTATATGTCCTTCCACATTCCAAAGCCGCCGTTGCTTGAAATGTGTCTGCCTAAATACAGCCAGAACAAATCACGAACCCCCCTGCTGCTGCCGTCTTCATCAAGGCCCATCTGGCCGACTGTTTCTTTGACCTGGTCCAGCAGCTTGTCAATCAGCACCGACTCGAAGTTTTGGGCTGCCTGTGCTTTCTTGCCGTCGCTGAATTTGTCGATTTTGCTCGAATCGGCAA
This sequence comes from Sedimentisphaerales bacterium, assembly GCA_035529405.1. GTDB lineage: Bacteria > Planctomycetota > Phycisphaerae > Sedimentisphaerales > Anaerobacaceae > DATKWV01. The sequence goes on from DATKWV010000137.1 coordinate 3,116, forward strand.
GCAGATTCGGCGGTAACACCGCGCCGGTCAGTATTAATTTGCCTGTATCCATAACTACATCCTCAGCTTTAACTACATCCTCAGCTTTGCCGTACGCCAACTGTCGTAACAGATGCCGGCTTTACATTATCTCAAGCCTGGCCTGCAGGGCCCCCGCCTTCTTTAATGCATTGAATATCGCTATAAGGTCTCGCGGCGTGGCGCCTATGGCGTTGAGCGTCTTGGCCAATTCCGCCACTGTCACCGTTCGCGGTACCGGAATCAAAGCGCCTTCCTTTTCTCTGACTTCTATTATCGTCTCCAGAACAATCGCCGTGGTGCCCGAGTCGGAAAACGGCGCCGTCGGCTGTGACACAGCCGCTGTTTCTTTTATATTCACCACCAGGCTGCCCTGTGAAATACCAACCTGTGATATGCCCACATTCTCCCCGACAACGATAGTGCCTGTGCGTTCGTTGATTACTACCACCGCAGGCACATCAACCTTCACCTGGGGGCTGGTTATTGTGTCAACAAACCCCACTATACCGCCCTGGCTTATTTGCGGCGGTATTCTGACCTGGATTGTACCGGGGTCAACAACTGCGGCCGAATTTGGGTAAAGGCCGTTTATAGCTGCCCGGATTCGCTGCGACGTAGAAAAATCAACGTTCCGAAGATTCAGTACGATAAACCTGTCACCTCCCATCTGCACCACAAAGTCGGCAATCTCCTCCCTCTCCACGACAGCTCCGCCGGGTATGCGCCCGACTGCCTGATGGTTCTTTGTAATAGAAGCGTTGTCACCCGATGCCGTCCAGCCGCCGATAGAGACACCTGCCGCCTGGGTTACCGCATAGATCTGACCGTCAAGACCTTCCAGCAGTGTCGGCAGAAGTACGCCGCCCTGAAGGCTCTTTGCGTCTCCCATCGACGACACATCCACATCGATTTGAGAGCCTTCACGGGCAAAAGGACCCAGCAGGGCTGTGACCATTACCATCGCTATATTGCCGCTTTTGAGCTGGTCGGGCGTAAAAACAAGGCCGCTGCGCTTCAGTATGTTCGAAAGAATCCGCTGAGCCGGCAGTGTGCTGTCGCCGGTACCGGCAAGCCCTATTACAAGCCCAACGCCGGTCAGCGTATTGCCGCGCACCCCCTGTATGTCAACTATGTCTTTTATGCGCTCGCTTCTTGCGGCTTCGGTTACGCCCAAAACTATCACCAGCAAAAACGCGATACCTGCTGTTGAAAACAGCTTGATTGTCCTGTTACTTTTCACTTATCAAGTCCTCTTAAAACGGGCTGAATAGGTCAAATATCCTGCCCAGCCAGTTCGGTTTATTGTACGCCGCCGCGATACCCTTGTGCTTGGTAACGATATTGAACTCGGCCACCCGCTCGCTCTTGACCGTGTTGTCGAATTCTATGTCTCTGGGACGCACTATGCCGCTTACCTCGATTATCTGTATGTCACCGGCTATGTTACGGTCGCGGGTTCCCATAACCACAAGGTTGCCGTTGGGCATAACGTCCTGAACCACAACGGTTATAGAATCCACGAAGCTGCGCTCGTCCTTGTAGTCAGCCTTGCCCTTCAGCTCGCTGGAAGATTCGGCCTCCATCGTAAAGCCGGGAATGCTCGGCAATATGTGGTCGATACCGAGCTTGCCGTTGAATGACGTTGACCTGTCTGTTTCCTTCTTCAGGTCCCTCTTGGCCTTGTTGTCAACTTTGCTGTCTTCGGAAATTTTTATCGTCAGAACGTCTCCTACTCCGTGCGCTACGTCGTCGGCGTATAAATCCTCCATCTTTGTGCTGCGCTTAGCCCAAATCGACCCGGCCGGGCACCACTGGGCGATGCAAAGCACAAATCCGCCCAGCAAAATTGCTGTTATTACTTTGTTTCTCATTCTTTCTCCTTGTTTTTATAATAACTTTGGTTAAAAAACAGGTTCCACCGTCCCGTCCTCTTTGACCTGAACCAGAATTTTTCTGTGCGAATCGATATTCTGTACCTTTATATATTCTCCCGCCCGCCCGTCTTCCATCGCTTTGCCCAGGGCCGTAACAACAAGTCCCGGCCTTTTAACACAAATGGTAACCGTCTGATTGCGCTCTACGATTACAGGCGCTTCGGGAAGCTGGACCATACCCGGCCGAAGAACACTGCCTGCTGATATCCACCGCCGGGCCATAAAACCGTACGGAGGATTTGTTACCTGTCCTGCTGCTTGTTCACCTGCCAGTCCGCTCCAGTCCGAACTCTCGTGGTTTTGTTCCATAGTCGTTTCTATGCTGACATTCTGAGCGTTGATTACGTTTCCCGCGGCAATGTCAGTAATTGCCACCGCCCTGCGACATTTGTACATCAAACGAAAACTCACTATACGCCTGCCGATTTCTGTGGCGCCGCTGAATGCCTTCACAAGCACCCTGACCTGATTGGTGCCGCTGCCGTCATCGGCACAAGCCGTCAGTTTTATATCTTCGCCGGCTGCTGCAACCATCAAATCCAAAACTGTCCCGACCGGCTGCAATACGTCCGTCTGTGAGCCGGTACGGTTTTCGCTCAGGAATTCCAGCGCCTTGTTGACAAACTCTTTGCCTGAAATTATCCTGCCCTGCTGTTTTACCGTCACTTGTTCGGCTCCGGTTAAAGTTACACTCGATGCCGGTATGCCGCTGCTTGCCAGACGACTTAAAACCGTCGGCCTGTCGATGGTTACCTCCTGGCCCGGCAGTAAAATTCTGCTGAGAGTAATATCACGGGCGGCATCAACAATAGATTGTTCGCCGCGTATTAAGCCGATGTCGCCGACACGTATCGTGTCACTTTCCACAGTGACTTCATCCAGAAGCTTAATTTCAACATCAGCTGCACCGCAAAACCGGACGCTCACAAGCAAAAAGGTTATAAACAGGCATACTTTAATTTTATTGCCGGTCATAACTTCTCCTATACACCTATTTGAGTAGCCGCGCGGAGCATCTCGTCACCGGCCCGTATGGCCCGGCTATTTGTCTCGTATGCCCTCTGCGCGGTTATAAGGTTCACAAGTTCGGCTATCATATCCACATTGGACTTCTCCAGAAAACCCGACTGCAGAATCCCGAAGCCGTTCTCGCCGGGCATTCCCGTAGTGGGCGTTCCGCTTGCCTCGGTCTCGGAAAACAAATTATCGCCCTCGCTTAAAAGACCCGAAGGGTTCGGGAAACGAACAAGTTCCAGCGTACCTATCACCGAAAGAGTTCCGCTGGCGTCGGTAATATTGACACTGCCGTCCTTGCCGATGTCTATCGAGGCGTAATCCACCGGAATTGCTATTGCCGGCTCTATGAAATAGCCGGTCACTGTTACTAACTGCCCGTCGGCGTTTACATTTAAAGCACCATCCCTGGTGTACCTTATGTCGCCGTTGGGCATACTTACCTGAAACAAGCCGTCGCCTCTTATGGCCACATCAAATATGTTGCCGGTGTTCTCGAGCTCACCCTGGCTGAAAACCTTTGCCGTCGATGCCAGATTCACGCCGCAGCCTATCTCCACCCCGGTGGGCGATTTTATACCGCCGCCAATTTCCGTGCCGGGCTGGCGCATGCTCACATAAAGCAGGTCCTGAAAGTTCACCTGGCTGCGCTTAAAACCGGATGTGTTGATATTGGCAAGGTTATTGGCCGTTACGTCCAGCATCCTCTGCTGGGCCGCCATGCCTGTGGCTGCTGTCGAAAATGCTCTCAACATAATAATTACTCCTTATTATTGCTTGACGGGGCCAAAAATCAGCCCATTGCCAGACTTATAATACTGCCGGTCATCTCCTTTTTTGCCGATACTAATTTCATGTTCGATTCGTACAGCCGCGAAACTGTTATCATGTTCACAAGTTCTTCCACCAGCTTTACGTTGGACCCCTCCTGGTAGCCTTGTTTTACTATCGCATCCTCAGCATCCTGTGCGTTAAGGCCGGCAGGTGCGCTAAAACAATTCCGGCCTACGGCAATAAGCTTTTCCTGGTCCTGCTTAAAATCCACTATCCTGAATTTGCCGATGCTTATGTCACCGGCACTGATGCTGCCGTCGCTGCCGACATATATCTGTGAAAGTCCCACGTCCGGCGGCACCGTAATGGCCCCGCTTTGCCCGGCAATTGTATTGCCCTGGCAGTTGACTATCTGGTGGTTCTGGTTCAGAAGGAAAGTGCCGTCACGCGTGTACAGCGGCCCCTCCGGCGTCTCCACAACAAAAAACCCGTTTCCATGCAGCGCAAAATCCAGCGTCCTTTCCGTACTGACTATGCTGCCCTGCGAAAAATCAAGCCTGCTGCTGAAATCAACCTTGCCCGTTTCCTGTGTCTGCTGTGATAACTGCGGCGCCTCCAGGGCCCGCGAGAACAAACTGTGTCTGCGCTTGTACCCCGCCGTACTTACATTCGCAAGGTTGTGCGTAATGGTATTAAAGGCCTCGGTTAAGGCACCCACGCTGGAACTGACCTGCGCAGTAATATCAGACATTTCGCTCTCCTATTTTCTCGGAACCTGCGCCTGCGCAAAAAGCTGTTCGCTAATCGGCAGGCCGGTTATGTTGTCGCCTTTACCTTTTATGCCCGCAAGATTGGTAATCCGGATAAGCCGGTTAACGTCATGCTCGCCAAGCCCTATCAGTTCCACTGCTATCGAAAAACCATGCCCGGTCGGCTGACTGTGTACGATTCGACCAATGTCTTCCACAATACTTACTTTACCGTCTTTAGTCTGCGCGGTGTCTGTACCGCCGGCTTTGGCTTCTTCATAAAGACCGAATATTATTAAAACCCGCTGGCCTGTTTTGGCCTCAAGTTCCGTTTCCAGACGCAGACCCGGACCAGCAAGCTCAGTAACTACAGCGGGGAAAAAACACGGCAGACCGGCATTGTCGCCGTCCGGCTTCGAAGAGGACCTGTATATTTCGTCGAACGCCGCCGAAGGCAATGTCCGTGTAAAAGGAAAATTGGCAATCAGGGCCGGCCTGTACACGGGCACACGAACAAAACGCCGCCTGTTGATCGAGCGCACATTTTCGCTGTGATTCAATACCAGGACGCTGTCGCTGCA
>DATKWV010000138.1:0-3914 GCA_035529405.1 Sedimentisphaerales bacterium
CGTACAGTTGATTATTATCGACGAAATCGGCAAAATGGAATGTATGAGCGAAAAATTCATTAACGCGGTGCGAAGGCTTTTTGCCTCCGACAAATGCGTTCTGGCAACAGTGGCGCAAAAAGGCGGCGGTTTTATTTCCGAGGTAAAGAACTATCCTCAAACAAGGCTTTTTAATGTTAATCGAGGCAATCAGGAAACAATTGTAGCTGAGATTCTGCAAACAGTAGCGGCAGATATACTATACAAAACAAACGCAGTTCAAAAAAATCGGGGGTCATAACATGATTACAATCATAGCCCTTCCCAAGCCGAACCGTACAGGCACGGTACCGCTGGAAAGCACCATCAGTACAAGGCGCTCGCGCAGGAACTTTTTGAAGCGTGCTCTTACTCTGGAGCAGGTCGGCCAACTGGTCTGGGCAGCACAGGGGCTGGAGACGCCCGGAGGCTATCGGACCGCTCCTTCAGCGGGTGCAACTTATCCGCTGGAGCTTTTTATCGTCAACCGTGACGGCCTGTTTCGCTACCTGCCCGCTGAGCACAGCCTTGAAAAGGTCAACGACAAGGATTTGCGCCCCGGCCTTGCCGGCGCGGCGTGGGGACAGAATTTTATCGAGGCGGCACCAGTGACGTTAGTATTCGCGGCGCAGTTCACCAGGACAACGGCCCGCTACGGCGAACGCGGCGTCCGCTACGTTTATATGGAAGCAGGTCATGCCGCCGAAAACGTCCAGCTCCAGGCGCAGGCACTGAACCTGGGCTCGGTGGCGGTCGGTGCATTCGACGATGCCTCGGTGCGTAAAGTTCTCTCATTGCCGCGAAATCTTGACCCTGTGTATATGGTCGTGGTAGGCTATAGGCGTGATTAACCACAGGGCAAAAGGCAAAGGTGATTATGTGGCAGGATTGGGCCGACAATACCGCTGAGCAACTCGTCAGCAAAGGCTTGTTAACTAAGGGAACCTGCCTTGTGCTCGGCGGCTCCGACACCGGTAAAACCACGCTTACCGCTGCCCTTGCGGCAAGGCTGGCCCGGTATAAGGCAGTGGGGATTGTCGATGCCGACATCGGGCAATCTCATATAGGCCCGCCAACCACGGTCGGCTGGGCCGTTGTCGAAAAAACAAAGGCCCCAAAAAGCACATTCGAACCGGCCCAGAACCAGCAGGTTGATTTTACCCGGTTACCCGTACAGGGCATCAGTTTTGTCGGTGACATAACACCGGTGGGGCATCTGCTTCAATTGACAGCAGCAATTAACGAATGTGTGGGTCAGGCATTGAAAACCGCCGGGTCAATTATCATTGATACGCCCGGCTTAGTCACCGGAGCTGCTGCATGGGCATTGTGGTGGACGGTGCAGAAGATGGTACAGCCGCAGGTTATTCTTGCCGTCCGGCGGGAGGATGAACTAACGGACGTGCTTTCCGGTTCAAGAGGCGGTAATTCTGTTATTGAATCGGTTCAATCGCCGCCTGAAATACCGGTCAAATCACCACAGCAAAGGCACCGCTGGCGCCAGGACCAATTCAACAGGTACTTTATGAACTCGCGGGTTTATGAAATGAGCTTAACGCAAATAGCGGTACAGAAAAGCGGCAGATTCGCTTCGGCAGGTCTGGTCAATCGTCTCGTGGGCCTGAGGAACAAGGCGGGAGTAGATTTAGCTGTTGGCCTGATAATTGACTGCCGGCAGGACATTAACACCGTGACAGTCAGGGCGCCTGAGCTTGATATGGAAAAAATCAGTTGTATGGTCATCGGCGATGTCCCCATAGACATAAACAATCAGTAACTATAAAGGGGCACAAAATTGGAGACCGGCAAGAAAGAGACGGTTTTTATTGACGGCAGCACAGGCGAAGGGGGCGGGCAGATTCTGCGGACAAGTCTTGCGTTGTCATGCATTACGGGCAGGGGCCTGCGCGTGGAAAACATCCGCGCCTCGCGTCGTAATCCGGGACTTGGCAAGCAGCATTTAAGCTGTATAAAGGCTGCCGCCGAGATTTGCGGCGGTCAATTCAACAGTGTAAAAGAAGGCTCAGGGACACTGGATTTTCGACCCGGCCGGACTAAAGGCGGGGATTTCAATTTTGACATAGGCTCGGCAGGCTCGGCAACACTGGTAACACAAACAGTGCTGCCGCCGTTGTTCCTGGCCGAAGGACCCAGTATCGTGACAGTAACCGGCGGAACGCATAATCCGCTTGCACCGGCCTTTGATTTTTTCTCTGAAAGCTTTTTGCCGGCAATCGCAACAGCCGGTTTCGAAGCTGACTGCCGGTTGATAAAGCACGGCTTCTTTCCGGCAGGCGGCGGCAAAATAACCGTCGGCGTGCATCGCTGGCAAAAGCAGCCCGGCAAGAAAATCAATTACGGTAACAGGCCGGGACGGTTCAGGATTTTTGCCCGCATATACACCGCCAGGCTCGCCGGGCAAATCGCGCAGCGACAAAAAAGGCTGCTGTTAAAAAACAAATTAGAAATAGAAGATATTGAGCACATCGAAGTCACCGACTCCGACGGGGCCGGAAACTGCGTAATGCTTCTACTTGCGGACAATGCGCCGCAAATTATTTTCACCGCCTTCGGGATGCGGGGCAAACCGTCAGAGAAGGTAATCAGCGAGGTTGTCAATTCAGCGACACATTTTCTTAGCAGCGCCGCGGCCATAGACCGCTTTCTGGCCGACCAGGTTCTAATCTATATGGCAATGACGGCATCGGGCTGTTACACAACAGACGATATTTCGCTGCACCTTCGTACGAACATCGAGATAATAGAAAAATTCCTGCCTGTGAAATTTGCCATAGAACCCAAAGAAGGTTTATACCGCGTAACATGTCAACAGCTTCAATAAGCGACGGGGCCCAACATCGGAGAATGTGTTTGACACCATAGCAACCGTTGCATATATATGCGGGTTTCCAGGCCGGTGTACGGCTTTTGCGGTGAGATAACAGATGTCGCAGCAGACCGAATACAGCTTAAGAATAGATGTAGAGCGCACAGCCCGGCGGCTCGAACAATATATAAAAGAAACCGTTGAAAGCAACCATACCAACGGGGTGCTCATAGGTCTCAGCGGGGGAATAGATTCGGCGGTTCTTGCAACCGTTGCCGTTGGCGCGCTCGGCAGCGAAAAAGTCAAGGCCAGTTTCCTTTACGACCAGACCAGCGAGAAAAATTCACAGCAGCTTGCCAGTCTGACAGCCGATTGGCTTGGTATGGAACTGGGGCTGTATGACATCGAACCGGCAATGCGTGAAAGGAAAGTTTATTCACATGCGATTATGCGAATCGCTTCACTATCCCGCATCCTGAACCGTTTGACGGCGAGGCTGTATCGTCTTTTGTGCGGGCAGTCGCCTTTTGTTTCGAGTCTGTATGCAGGCAGTTGTGACAGCAAAAAGGCTGGGAAAGATTTCTACAGTTTCGGGATGGGGTACATTACGGCTTCCTTCAACGCCCGACATATTTACCGGCGGCAGCTGCTTGAAAAAATTGCTGGAGAGAAGAATCTTCTTTTGCTGGGCGCAGCCAACCGCTCCGAATGCATGGTCGGCTGGTTCGTAAAGGACGGTATAGACGACCTTCCCTTTTCACCGCTGATGGGTCTTTACAAAACCCAGATTCGGCAGTTGGCAGAGCATCTGGATTTACCCGGGCCGATTTGCAGCCAGGTGCCGTCTCCGGACATGCTCAAGGGCGTCACCGATGAGCAACAAATAGGTATCAGTTACGCGGTTCTCGATACGATTCTTGATTGTCTCGAAAGCGGTCTCGGCGATGAAGAGATTGCCGCAGCAACCGGCGCAACGAAAAAGCAAATCACGCACGTGCGCAGCATAAACCGGCTGTCGGAATGGAAGAGAAAGTCCCCGCACCAGCCCGTGCCCGCCGACGGCGGCATC
>DATKWV010000139.1:0-5659 GCA_035529405.1 Sedimentisphaerales bacterium
TTTCAGCCATGTTGATATACACCTCGACGACAACGCGCAAATCGAGGTCGGCAGCGGCACAGACATGACACTCAAAAGCGATGGCACTTACGTACCCATCACCGTGGGCGCCGCCTATATGCCCACCGTTACCAACAGCCTCACCAAAAAGGTAATCACCATGCGGGTCGCTTTGGGTAATGCCGCCACGGAAATGCGCATCGATTCGCCCGGCGCAGCCTACCTTTGCACCGGCCTCGCAGGCACCGAAGAGGCCGGCTCCACCGAAGGTAAAATCACCTGCGCAGATGATGCGGACCTTATTTTGTTCAGTGTCCAACTGCCGCCGCTGTTCATCGATACCGGCACACAGGCAGACCTGCAAATCGAATTCGACATTCAGGAAGTCGATGCCGGCGGTACCGCTGATGTGCTCGTCTATGAGTACGGCTCAACGTCAGCCAAACTCACCGACACCATTACCCTCACCAACGGAGCTGCCAGAAGCTGGAAGACACTTACCACCAATGCCACAGGTTTCGGCAACGACGCAGATATCAACGCCGGCGATACGCTGCTTATAAGCATATCACCCGGCGATGCAACAAGCGATTTCGACATCTGGGGCGTGCGCATTACCTATCGCGTGGGTATCGAGAACACCAACTAAAAAGTTCTAACAAAACCAACAGGGGCGGGTTCAAACCGCCCGCCCCTTTTGCGAGAACAGAAATGACCAAAGACGAAATAGTAACCGTTCTTAACGCCAGGCTCCAGAAAACAGAGACAACCACTACCATAGCCGAAGATATCAGGGCCGGCCTCAAATATGTAAGCGAAGGCGGATTGTGGCCCTGCCTGCACCACACGGCAACAGGCACACTGACATCAGCGACACAATATATCGCCTGGCCCACCGACTACAGGGCGCTGGACGCCATAACAATCAACGACGGAACCTATGAAAGCAGGCCGCTTACCAGGTTCGACGGCGGCTTCGACCAGTGGCTTAAAAACCGCGAAGATGAAACCAGCGGCAATTACTCGACACCCACCGAAATAGCCGAACGCGCACAGAAATGGTACCTCGACCCCGTATCAGACGACAACGGCGGCTCTGATTACACATATACCGTCCGCTTCTGGAGGTATCACCCACACCAGAGCGAAATCCTTTTCCCGGAAAGTTTCCGCGAGGCGGTCTTCGACGCCGTCATCGGCAAATACCTCATGGGCAGAAAACAGGCAAACAGCGCTGTCTTTTATCTCGCCTGCGCCGACCGCGAAATGGCCGACCTGCCGCAGGACAGCAAACTTACAAAAATTAAGTACAGGGACGTTTAGGAGCGTACAGATGCTCGTTATAGCAAAAACAAAAACAGGGTTTCTCGTCAAAGCCAGCGAAGAAGAACTGCGACAAATAGCCGGCATAGACCAGGCCGTGCCTATAAGCGGCGACTACGCCGAAGGGAAAACTATCCACGTCGCACCCATCTGGGAGAAACTCAAAACATTCAAGGACAGCGAGGCACTCGAACAGGCAAAGACAAAACTAAGAAAGGTCGCAGACGATATCGAGGCCCTGCAAAATACAATGAAAGGTTAATAAATATGAAGACCAAACACATCGTCATAATAGCGTTTTTGTCGGCCATTATCGGCTCAATTGTCGGGCCTGTGTTCTGGGCATTTACCTATACTTATGATATTACAACACCGGCCGGGACAGACAGCCCAACACTGGCTGATGACCGGATGCGCGAAACCAAGGCCGCTGCACAGGAACGCCTGAACGTTGACCATTACTTTGCGCTGACAGGAAACGAGGTCAGCGATGCCGCAACCGGCCAGCACAGGCAAATTGAGTTCTACGACCCTATAACCAAACCCATGAATGCCGCTAACAAGGGCTGGGTCTATACTAAGGATTCTGCTTCGTCAAAGGTGGAACTGCACTGGCTCGATGAGGACGGCAACGAAAAACAGGTCACAACCGCCGGGGCGCTTAATATCGTATCGGCGGAACTTTTAGGTAAACTTGACAACGATACCTACTTCACCGCAGTCGATGCCGCAGGTACCGGGACCGTCGATTTAATCAAGGCAAATGCCAGCGATGAGGTCGAGATATTCCACGAAACGGCACACCCCGCACAACTAAGCAGCAGCGATGCCCCCGTTTCCGATGCAGACATCGCTAATAAAAAATATGTCGATGACCAGATAGATGCGACAGTGGGTTCAGGAACAGCCGACCCGCTGGCTTATGGGGGTGAACAAAGTATCACTTTCCCCAACCTCTTTATTTTGAAACGTGGTCTTTCTGGTTCCGTAGGTGGGAATACCTCCAAGAGTATCGTATTTGATGATTCCTTTGCTGCGATACAGAACATTTATTTACAAATTGAGGACAATTTATTAAGCGATGACAAGGTTTATATTACAACAAAATCAAAAACAGGATTTACTTTTTATCACTACGGGTCAAACACATTGTCTAACGTTCATTGGTTTGCGATAGGTTATTAAATGGCTAATCTTGCACAATTAGCGCAAATGGCGGATGCGGTAGAAGGCGAGATGATGTACGCCGGCATCTTCACACCCGATGCCGGTGTGCGGGAAGATATGCCCAGCATATCGCTGCCGGAAGCCTTCACCGCCGAAAGCGTCAACTGCCTGCTGCGGTACGGCCAGATACAGCGGATGCCAATGCGGCTAAAAGACCTCGTCGAGGCCGCCTTCACGGCAGGCACAGTAACCGTTACCAGCGGCAGCAAAACGGTAACCCTCAGCAATACAGGCTGGGCAAGCGCAGCAACGCACCTGCCCCACTGGGCCGGAAGGGACATAACCATCACCGATTCGGGCTCAACCGCGCGGACATACGCAATCGCTTCGGTTACTTATGACGCCGCAAACAGCATTATTACACTTGCCGAGAACTACGCAGGCGCCAGCGAAGCGGGCCTGGCCTACTCAATAGGCACAGTCGGCACCAAGGTCGGTACGCCCGATGACAACCCCATAATCCACTACCACCGCTTCATAAGGCTGGAGGGCGGCTCGGAAATCGAGAGACTGTTCGTATTCACAAAGGCCAACGCATACCTCTGGGACACCGTCTGGAGCGCTTTCGTGCTGAAATTCACGTGCGGCTCCGACTGCACCCTCTGGGACACCGATGAAATCAATAACCAGCTTGCGGCAACCAACGGCGTGGATAAGGTGCAGGTATGGGGGGCTACAACCAACGCCCTGTTTGCGCCGCTGTGCGATACCGGCGGACTTGAAATCGAAACCGGGGTCTTTATAACCGCAGCCAAGTACCTTGCCGAATACCAGGGCTATCTGCTGGTAGGCTATATTACACACGGCGTAAGCGGCGTGCTTGCAGAAGATATTTACTGGTGCTCTTACGGAGATGAAACCGACTGGGACACCGGCGGAACCGGGGATGCCGGCGGGGTGCGTGTATCAGGCGGAGGGGTACTCCGCGGATTCGGTAAATACGGAACAGACCTTATAGTCGCCAAGGCAAGAAAAATGGCCCGTATGTGGCCCGTTACCTCAAGCGATGTATTCAACATAGCGGAAATCAGCCCCAAAGGCTGCATCGCACCGCATTCGATGGTCAACGATGGTGACGGCAGGTTCTACTGGCTGGCAGATGATTATACCATCAGACGCTTCCCGGAAGGCAAGCCCGTCTCAGATGCGCTAGCCAGAACACTGCTTAACCTCAATCCGAGCCTGCAGGCCAATGTCGAGGCCACTTATATCGACACTTACGGACAGGTATGGTTCAGCGTGCCGCATACCGGGGAGGCTGCCGGAAATAACAAAATTATCTGGTTCGATACCGCAACGGGCCGTATGGGCAGTATCGACCTTGCCGTGGCATCGTTCGGCAGATGGAAACGGCAGACTACTTATACCTACGATACCCTCGAACAGATATTGGGCATAAGCCCCGCCGATTACGCCGACTGGGGAGAGGCTTGGGGCGAATACGATATAAGCCTGCATATAGCAGGCTTTCCGCTGGACATTGCAGCCGACTACTCGGGCTACAGCTATGACCTGCACTGCACGGGAACAGATGACGGCAACGCGTACACAACCTACTTCGTACTCTCCACCGACCTGCTGGAAAAACTCATAGCCAAACGCTACGGCGTATCCATACGGACTTTCAAACGAATCTTCAATATGCAGTTATACGTCCGCGGCGAGGCCGAGGGAACCGCCGCCATATACGTCAAACGCGACAACGAATCAGGCTGGCAGGCCGTCAATACCGCCGTGTCACTGGAAAGCACCGCAGATATAGCCGTTGTCAACGTGCCCTGCGATGTCAGGGCAAGGCATTTTCTTATTAAAGTATCGGCGGCAAACGCCATAAGATTCATCGGTATTATTTTCGGGTTTATTCAGGACGGAGACAGGTAATGGCCGAAATGCCCGCACAATTCGACCCTATAGATACCTCAGCGATAAAAGACCCCGCTGCCAAACGCTTCTGCGAACTGCTTCTGGCACAACTGCAGCGCAACCATAACCATACACGAAACGACATACTCTCGATGCAAATGGAGGCATCGGCCGCCTGGAACCCAGGCTCGGTCGCCAATGGGGCCGAAGAGGCAGTTGATGTCACCCTAAGAGGCGCACGGATGGGAGATTACGCCTTAGCATCGTTCAGCAGCGATGTCGCAGACCTTGTACTCGATGCGCAGGTGACAGCGGCAAACACAGTTACCTGCGTACTGGCAAACAATACCGGCGCCGCGGTGGACTTAGGCGCAGGGACCGTACACGTGCGAGTTATGAAAAGATGACCGAAACACAGCCATTACAGTTCATCAGGGTCTTTGAGGCCGCCGGCCTCAACCGCATACCGCGCCAACTCTTCGAGCAGGTCAAAGGAAGGAGCTGGAGCGTCGAGAGATTGTACAGGCTTGCACCCTTGTTCCTCGGCAATAACACTACTGTTTTCTGGGTGCTCGAGGACGAAAACCAAATGGTAAAAGGCGTTCTCTGGGCCGTGATTGATATTCTGTCACAGAAACTTAACGTGATTGTATTTTCCGTTGCTGAAGAATACAGAGATGCCTGCAACGTCAAAACCGCCAGGGACTTCCTGCGGCAATATATACGCGAATTCAACGCCATAGCCCAGCAAACCAAACTCAAAGAAACCATAAACTGGGTTACGGCAGAGCCGCATATCCTCAAGGAAATAGGCGGCTGGATTCCAAAAACAATTATGATGGAGGTATGAAATGCCCATCGAGGCAACAGTCAATAAGGTGTCGGCCCACAAGTCATTTATCAACGCGGCCCTCAGAGTCGAAGAGGTAATCGGCAAGCTGCCGGGCGCGACCTTCGGAGATGACTGCACGCCACTGGAACACTTTTTCGAGGACGGACTCTATATCCGCAAAATGACAGCTCCCAAAGGGATGTTCAACGTCAGCAAGCTGCACAAAACCACCCATCCATTCTTTATTCTCACAGGGGACGTATCCATACTGACAGAAAAAGGGCCAATCCGAATCAGGGGGCCTTTTTTTGGCATGACCAGGGCAGGGACCAAGCGGGTTGTTTATTTCCACGAAGAGACTGTCTGGCTCACCGTGCATGCAACAAAAGAAACAGACCTTAAAAAAATCGAGGA
>DATKWV010000140.1:0-13491 GCA_035529405.1 Sedimentisphaerales bacterium
GCTACGGACGTCAGCAGCATAATAAGCGAAGACAGGAATGTATTAACGACAACACCGGCCAGCAGCAGGCCGGTAACGCCGGATTTACCGGTGAGCTGCCCGATTAGCCAGACCAGCCAGACCGTTCCAATTGCACCGGCGAATGCAAAAATTGTAATCGGCGAGCGCCCCAGCAGCGTGTAATTCAACCCTGTAATGACTGCAATAACAACTCCCAAACCGGCTCCGCTTGATATACCCAATATATAAGGGTCGGCCAGGGGGTTGCGCAAAAGCGCCTGGAATACCACACCTGCACATGCAAGCGCCGCACCTACAATAGCCGCAAGAATAACACGCGGCAGCCTGACCCGTACGAATATCTCGTAGTCCGAGTTGATGCCAGGCTGGGCAGAGGCCTGGCTGAAAACCGTTTTTAATGAAATGGACTGCGTGCCGACCAATGAGCATAAAAACATTACAATTGCCAGGAACGCAATGGCGACTGTCAGGCGTAAGAGCAACCTTTTTGCTGTCAGCGTCTTCATTATCGGTTCTCAGAAAGCTGCGGCTGTAAACAATGGGCTATGGTTTCGGCTGCCAGACAGATTCTGGGGCCAAGACGGGCAACCACATCACCATCGATGACGTATATGCGGTTATTTTTTACTGCGGGCAGGGCAGCGAATTTTTGCCAGTACCGAATCGCACTTTGCTGCTGCTGTGCGGGGTCTTTTTGTCCCATAGTGGGCTCTATAATAACCTCTGCACCGGATGCGTAAACCGTTTCGGCGCCGATTGGGGGATATTTATGGATTGTTTTGCCAATCGCATTTTGGCCGCCGGCATATTCGATAAGCTCGTTGATAAAGGTATCCGTCCCCGCCACCCGCAAAGGCTGCCTCTGAACAACATAGAGCACCTTGACTTTTTCCATTACAGAAAGTTCTTTCGAGACATTATGCAGTTTTTCCTTTATGCCTGAAACGAGGCCTTTTGCCGCAGCATTACAACCGACGGCAGTTCCGATGGTTTCTATGGCGTCGAACAAATCCCCGACCGTCTCGATATTGACTGAAATAGTTTTGTAACCCATACGATTCAAGCGATGGGCAATGTCTGCCTGCTGCTGAAAGGCGAGAGTAAGCACAAGGTCCGGTTTGGCGGCGATGATTGCTTCTATGTTCGGCTGCCAGAATGTTCCTGTCTTTTGTTTTTTTGCCGTCTCGTGGGGATAATCGCTGTCGCTGGAAACAGCTGTAATTTTTTCGTCCAGGCCCAGCGCGAAAAGTATTTCCGTAAGGTTTGGAGCGGTTGAAACTATCCTATTTACACTGTTGTCGGCAGCAGAGTTGTTGAAATGCGGCGTGTTGAAGGACCGCGATAACACAAATCCTGCAGCCAGCCAGGATAAAATCAGCAGCAATAACAACCACCACCTGTTCATCATGTCCTGTTAAACTGCTTTTGTAATTCAGCCGTTGAAAACATTATGGTTGTGGGCCTGCCGTGGGGACATCGGCTGGTGTTTTCGAATCTTTCCCTGTCGGCCAGAAGCTGCTCAATCTCATTGGCGTTTAGTTTTTGTCCCGCCTTGATTGCGGCCCTGCACGAAATGATGCTCAAAACCTGATGGAGAACTGTTTCCAGCGTAAGACCCTGGTGGGCTGTTTCTGCCAGCAGGTCAAGCAAATCCTGCACAAAGCCCGCCGGTGCCACCTTCGACAGCAGAGAGGGAAAGGCCTGAATGGCCATTGTTCTTGGACCGAAGGGTACGACCTTTATTCCCATTTTTTCAAGTATTTCGCTGTTACGTTTCAGTATGCCGGCCTGGTGCGGCGTTACTTCGAAGCTTTCCGGGAGCAGCAATTGCTGTGACTGCAGTTTGCCTTCGCGGATTCGGATAGACAAATCCTCATATATTATGCGCTCATGAAGGGCGTGCTGGTCAATAATAATAAATCCATCGGCTGTTTGAACGACAATAAAAGTGTCGTCTATTTGCAAAAAACTTTTTTGCGACCCGGTTTCAAAACGGTCGTGAATATCCTGGCTTACAGCCGGGTCGCGCTGAACGTATGTGCCGGCTGAGCCTTTGCCGGTGCTGAAACGAAATCCGAGGTGCTGCCGGCTTTCGACAGGTTTGTGTCTTTTGAAGAATTCCGACATTGCCTCGGCGATTTGCCCCTGCTGCTGCTGTAGAGCCGGCGAGACGGCAGTTTGCGGTACCTTTGCGCTGACGGCAGATTGTGTGCTCAGGAGTTTCTGGCGCAAACAGGACAGAATCTGCGAGTGAATCATATTGGCATTATAGAAACGCACCTCCACCTTTGTAGGATGCACGTTGACATCGTAGTCTTCATAAGGCATTTGAATGAACAAAAAGACCACACCGAACCTGTCCGGTTCTATAATGCCGCGATATGCCTCCTTTATGGCGTGCGAGATAAATTTATCGCGAATAAAACGGCCGTTTAAGAAAACATATTGAAACCTGTTGTTGGCCCTGGCAATGGACGAATTGCCCATCAAAGCGTATATGTGCAGGTTTTTTTCGCTGCTTTCGGTCTCAATTAAATTCTCCGCGATGGCAGGCGAACACAGCTGGGCAATTCGCTGTTGTTTGCTGTGATTGCCTGCAAGGTGGTACACTTGGCGCTGGTTTTCTGTCAGGGTCATTTCGAGCTGGTTATGGGCCAGGGCAATCCGCGTGAAGTGCTCGGCTATGTGCGACATCTCGGTATTGGCTGTTTTAAGGAATTTGTGTCTTGCGGGTAATTTGTAGAAAAGGTCCCGGACCTGAATTGTCGTGCCGTAATCGGCGCTGCATGGCGTCTGGCTGTTTTTCCTGCCGCAGTCGAGTTCGATACGGCTGCCTGAGGCGGTGTCTTTTTGCCCGTTTGCCGCAGGCCGCGGTCTGCTGACAGCCGTAACCTGTGCCACAGAGGCAATACTTGCCAGGGCTTCACCCCTGAATCCAAGTGTGGATATTCGCAGCAGGTCGGAACTTTTGCTGATTTTGCTGGTTGCGTGCGGTTCAAAGGCCTGGGCCAGGTCTTCGGTATCGATTCCGCAGCCGTTGTCATTGACGGATATTAATTTACGGCCTCCATCCTCGACATGCACGGCGATTTTTGTTGCCTGCGCATCGATACTGTTTTCGAGAAGTTCCTTGACCACGCTGGCCGGCCGCTCAATGACCTCACCGGCGGCGATCATATTAATCATGTTTTCGCTTAAGGCGACTATCTGGCCCATTGGTTGCTCCGGCGCAATGGATATGCGAGGGATATTTGGATTTTTACCCGCGTATCAGCTTTTTTTAACTTTCGAGGAGGCTTTTGCCGGTCATTTCTTCGGGTTTTGGCAGCTGCATCATCTCCAGCAGTGTGGGTCCTATGTCGGCTAATATTCCGCCTGCACGAAGTTTTTTATGCCTGAACCGTTCGTCGAACACCACCAGAGGCACATCACCGATTGTATGGGAGGTGTGGGGACTGGTTCCGTTGCGGTCGAGCATTTTCTCGAAGTTGCCGTGGTCAGCGGTGATTATGGCAGCGCCGCCTGATTGCCTGACTTTGTCGAGAATTTTACCCACGCATTCGTCCACCACCTCAGCGGCCTTGATTGCCGCTTCCAGTACGCCGGTGTGTCCGACCATGTCCGGATTGGCAAAATTAACTACCATCACATCGTATTTGTCGGACTGGAGTTTGTCCAATACCACGTCAGTAACCTGATAAGCACTCATTTCGGGTTTGAGGTCATAAGTTCTCACCCGCGGTGAAGGGACGATTTGCCGGTCTTCGCCGGGAAAGGGTTTTTCGGTGTAATCGTTGAAGAAAAATGTCACATGGGCGTATTTTTCCGTCTCTGCACAGCGGAATTGTTTCAGGGCGAGGCTGCTCCAGTATGCGCCGAGAATATTCTTCATTTTAGGCGGTTTTGGGAAGGCTACCGGGGCTGGGATAGTCGCGTCATATTCGGTGGTGCATACGTAATATATCTCGGGTTTACCGGTTCGCGGAAAATCCTTAAAGTCGCCATCGGTGAACGCGCGTGTAATTTCGCGGGGCCTGTCGCCTCGAAAATTGAAAAACACAACGCCGTCGCCGTCGTCAATGGTGGCTATGGGTTCGTTATCGGCGTTGACGATACATGTGGGGACGATAAACTCATCTGTTACCTGATTTTCATAGCTTTTTGAAACGGCTTCTGCGGCGCTGCGGGCCTTAAGACCTTTTCCAATTCTGATGCAGTCGTAGGCTTTTTGAACCCGGTCCCATCTGCTGTCACGGTCCATAGCATAGAACCTGCCCATCACCGAGGCAATTGTACCGACACCTATTTCGGCGGCTTTTTGTTCAATTTCGGTTATATAGCCGGCGCCGCTGTCCGGCGGAGAATCACGACCGTCGGTAAATGCGTGGATAAAAACGTCCTTTATGCTGTTTCTTTTTGCCAGCTCCAGCAGCCCATACAGGTGGTCCAGCAGGGAATGTACGCCGACGTTGCTGCAAAGTCCCATAAG
This sequence comes from Sedimentisphaerales bacterium, assembly GCA_035529405.1. Taxonomy (GTDB): domain Bacteria; phylum Planctomycetota; class Phycisphaerae; order Sedimentisphaerales; family Anaerobacaceae; genus DATKWV01. The sequence goes on from DATKWV010000140.1 coordinate 4,511, forward strand.
ATGCATTTTGCCGTTATTGTTTTTTACGAACTTTATCATGTTGAGAAATTCGCTGTTTTCAAAAAAGGAGCCGTCCTGAATTGCCTTGCTTAGCCTGACGGATTCCTGGGAGACGATTCTGCCGGCACCGATGTTCTGATGTCCGACTTCGCTGTTGCCCATTGTTCCGGCAGGCAGGCCCACGTCCTGGCCGCTTGTATGTATCAGGCAGTTTGGGTACTGGGCCATTAACATATCGTCTATCGGGGTCTCTGCGCATTTAATGGCGTTGTAGTTATCTTCGCTGCTGTCGGGATTGTAGCCCCAGCCGTCGCGAATAATCAGCACAAAGGGTCTGTTTTCCAACGCTGTTTTTTGTCTGGCCATAGAGGCACCTTTATTTTAGAATAGTCCTGCCGACACTTCCGAATCCGTGGATACGGCGGGTATGATATACGGCTGTATTGAATATGTCAAACATTTAGCCCAAACCTGTACAAACACGATTGGGGTGCAGCTAAAAGCTTGTGATGTCCCATTTTTTCGGCTGGTTCGTGACGGGGACAAAGGTTGTTTAGTTAATCACTGCCCAAACGGGTCATCGCCGATAATATAACTGGTGGTCTGTGGTTCGGGGCTGGTATTTCGTGTCTCTGTAAGAACCTGCGCATAGCCGGTATGGTTATATGGGTCGATAAGGTAATCGGTAACAGCAGGTGTGCCGTCCGGGTCGATTGTCTTCTGCACTCTTAGGCCGTCAGGATTGTATTTGTATTGGACAACATTGATCAGCGTGTGGGTATTATCATAAGTTTCAGCCTGCTCAAGACGGTTCTGCAGGTTGTATGTGTAAACGCTTTTTTCAATATAGTTAGTGTCGGGGTCCTGCTCGGTGCTAATCGCTGTCAATTTCTGTACCATCGAGCCGTTGTCATCGTAAGAGTAATAGACAGTTTCGCCGCCGTTTGCCCAGTGCAGTGTACAAAGCTGGCTGTATTGAATGTCTGCCTGGGCCAGTTCCTGCACGCCGGGAGCAACCAGCATTACCGCTGCCAGGAGCATGCATAATTGGGGTCTATTTAATTGTCAAAGAGCAAAAAAAGATATGCAAGTAGAAAAATTTCTACTCAAGGAATTTTAGGATTTATGGCTGGATAGAGTTTTTGGTAGGGATAACAGGATTTTAAATAAACTAACTTGCTTTTACCCAGAGTAATGTCAGATTAATGTCTGTCAAGAAATTAGTATAGTACCCCCGAGATTATTCAGATTATTTTGTACAATATTTTATCGGATAGACAGAACTTTTTCAACAGCCCCCCTGTCCCTAGTTAACCTTGAGGTGCCTGTCCCTAGTTTTCAGTATATCCCTGACACAGAAAAGCAGTCCGCAAAAGAGGTGGTTGATGCAGTAGAAGGTCAGTTCGGATCCGGGCAACCAAGCAGACCTGTGGTAACAGCCCTGTTGAAAGCTTTGCCAACCGCTGCAAGTATCGCCTCGATTGGGTCGCTTATCCTGTCATGTATCAAATGAGAGTTAGGCACCTATGCTATTAGCCAGTTTTCTGAACGACATCTTAGACGACAATTGGCGGTCACTTGTATTTCATAAAATCCAACAAATGGGAAGCAACATCTGCGATATATTCTGCTTTCTTATCATCAAACCCCTCTTTGCTGAGCATGCCCCATATCAAACCCTTGGAAGGATTGGTTCTTGTTGCATGGCATACCCTGACAAACTGGTACAGCCTTTCCCAGTCCAACTTATGGAGGATGTTTTTATTGGCCAGAAGAGCAAAATTCTTTAGGGCTTTAGTGGCCTTCGGTGGGAGGTTGGGAGACTTTTCCTTGACGACTCTTATGTGATATCGTTTCTTATACTTGGAATTATAAGTTTTGATAAGACCATCAAAGATATGATGTGAGGCTTCTAAATAAATTACCCTTGTCGGATATTCCGGATTCCAGGCTCTGGCTCGGATTTCTACCCTGATTTGGTTTTCTTTCTTGTGCTCATAGATTAATTGCCCGTGCAGATCATCATGTCCAAGATTTTCTCTTGGAATGAAATTAATAATATCCATGCACATCGAGTCAGAGAAGGTTTGCAACTCATAATTCCCTGACTCCCCGGCGAGTTCAGCCATTCGCTCCTGAAAGACGTTGGGCGGAATATCGATATTGATGGCAATTGGTGGGAGTAGTTCGGTTATCTTCCTGATTGCCTTAGGTTCATCCATGTCACGTAATTTAAGGTATCAGGGACTGAATTTCAATTTTAATATGGAAAGCTCACATGAACTCTCTGCACCAAAGGTTTTGCGTGATGGTCAAACCAGCAAGGCATCCAAATCTGCGGCGGACCGGGGCGTTGCCGTTTGCGGCCAAGTCAGAAACGGCAAGGTTACAGAATTAACAGCTTTTTGCGATAGTGCGATGAGCTGGCGTTTCCGGATGCCGGAAAAAGTGGCGAAAAAAACTAAATTTGCGGATGAACTGTCATTGTCAAAAACAGACGCAAACGGCCTGGTAACTGTTTATTGTAAACTCGCAAAGGGCGCCACTGGATTGGTAAAGTAGCTCAAACTGACCAAATGGTCAGTTTGAGAATGCAAAAAGCAAAGTGCAAAAATCAAAACTGCGGAACCCGCCTGCGGCGGATGGTAACTTTATATCAAGATAGGCCTGATTTTCTGGTTCAGGCCGCCGTGAAAGCGAGCTAAAAGATTTTGACAGCAATAGTTACTGTGGTATAATTACCGCCGGCCTGAAAGTCGGGTGTAATCGCGTTATCGTTGGCCGGAAAGGGACAAGTTTATGGTTAACCGTATGAAAGTATGTGTCATAACTTTTGTAATTGCGGCCTGCCTCCTGGTGCCGTTTTTCGGCGGCTGTGCGGCACGGCAGCGGGCGGTCAGCTTATATGTGGACGCGGTGATGCTCAACGAGCAAAAGCAGTATGACCAGGCGGTGGAAAAGCTCAATGCGGCGGTGGAGCTTAACAAGGATTTTACGCTCAGTTATTCGCTGCTGGGTGAAATTTACCGCCAGATGCAGCAGTATGAAAAAAGCGCAGATGCTTACGAAGCTGCAACGGTGCTTAATCCCTGGTCGTTCGAAGACTACTTCAATCTCGGGGGGGTGCGCCAGGTAATGAAAAAATTCGTCCTCGCGGTCAAGGCGTATGTAAAGGCCTGTGAGCTTAGACCCGACCACCTCCAGGCACATATCAATACCGCGCAATGTTACTATGAACTCAGGGATTATAACAGGGCTTTGATGTACTGCGAACAGGCAGAGCGAATAAACCCTAACCAAAGCAGGGTACAGGACCTTGCCGGCGAGATTTACGAACAGCAGAAGAACTATGAGATGGCCATTCGCTCGTATAAACGTTCTCTGGAGGTGGACAGTAACAATCCCGATGTTATGGTTTCTCTTGCAGTTGCTTATTTAAAGACAAACCGAAACGAGCCTGCAAAGGAATTGCTGGTTTCGGCGCTGGAAATTCAACCCCGTAACAGCACGGCCTACCAGTACCTCGGATATTGTTACCTGCGGCTTGAGAATGTCGAAAAGGCCATAGACAGTTACAGCAGGTCTATCGAGATAGACGACAGGGACTGGGAGGCACACAGAGGTCTGGGGGTGGCTTATATACTGAAGGCTATTAACAGCAAGGACCAGGCCGAGAAGACACAGCTCAGGGAACGCGCTCTCAAACAGTGGCAGGTGTCTTTGGACATAAAACCTGACCAGCCCCGTCGCGAAAGGCTGCTTAAACTGATTGAAAAGTATTCAGGTTAAGGTACACTTCAGCGGCAATACACTTTGATTATGGTTTTTACAAATAAAGGACAAGACCCTGCCCGACCCTGCCGGTGTCGGGTTTTTGTGTCCCTTGCCAAAAGGGCGGTCTCGGCGAATCTGTTTTGTCACAAAAGCCGGCGACAGGCTCTTGCGGCTGTAGTTATTTTCCTTATTGTTTGGGCGGCAGGCTTATGGCTGGATTTGTGGACCAAGAAAGCTGCGTTCGAGCATCTCCGGGATAAGGGCAGAATCACGGTCGTGGATGGTTTTGTGCAGTTCGTTGCCGTGGAGAATCCCGGGGCGGCTTTCGGAATGGCGTGCGGGCAGCGATACCTTTTAATAATAACCTCTGTTGTGGCATTAATCATCATTGTGGGGGTATTTCTTTTCGGCCAAAACGATAAAAAGGTTTTCTATGTCGTTCTTGGTCTGTTGGCAGGGGGTGTCTGCGGTAATCTTTACGACAGAGTCTTTAATAACGGCCTTGTGCGTGATTTTATCGATGTTTATTATCGACAGTACCACTGGCCGGCTTTTAACATAGCCGACAGCATTCTTTGTATTGGGGTGGCAGGGTTGATTATTTTAAGCTTTCAGACATCCCGACAACGTCATTAGTGACGGCGGCGGGGTTATTTTACTGCGATGCTTTTTCAAAGACATGGTCAGAGACGTAAATAGCGGTGTTTGACTTTACAGAAAGGGCGATCGCATCGGAAGGGCGGCAGTCGATTTTGACCGTTCGGCTGTTCATGCTCAGGTGCAGCGTTGCGTAAAACGTGTGAGATTTCAGGTCGTTTATGACGATTTTTTTTATTTTGGCTCCGAGACTTTCAATTACCCTGTCCAGCAGGTCGTGCGTCATCGGCCGGGGCGCCTTTATGCCTTTTAGTCTGCGGTCAATGGCGAAAACCTCCATTGTACCGATTATTATCGGGAAGCTGCGCTGACCATTGCGCTCCTTGAGCACGATTATCTGCTGGTCACTGGCTTCGTTAATTATTATTCGCGACAGTTCAGCTTCTACGTCCATTTTTGCACCAACGGCTAACGAGTGTTCAAGTCCTCCAGGTGTTTTTCGATTGTCTTTAATTGTTCCGACAGTTCAGCCAGCTTTTGGCGGGCCTGCTGGACCACATTCGGCTTTGCTTTTGCAAGAAAATCCTGGTTGCTTAACCTGGTCTGAACGGCCTGTTTTGCTTTTTCTGTCTGCTGCTTTTGCTTTTCAAGCCGCAGCCGCTCTGCTGCCGGGTCAATGAGACCGTGTACGTAAATTTCAGTTCCATCGGCTATTATCACCACAGCGGCATTGGCGGGTTTTACGGTGTCGGTTGCGCTTTCGAAATCCTTCACGCCCGCCAGCTGTTCTATAAGGTCCGAATTTTGGTTCAAAATGTCAACAGTTTCCTGTAAAGATTTTGCACCGGCGCGCAAAATTTTACTTTGCGGCGCATCATATTTGCTTTTTATATCTCGTATGGCCCTGATAGTGTCCTGGATGACGGCAACGTGCTTTTCGGCGTTTTTATCGATTAAAAAATCGATTTTTTCCGGCCAGCGGCCTGTTACAAGCGCGCTGCTTTGCTCGGCCGGCACCAGGTTATTAAGGGCCCTGACCTTTATTATTTCATTAAGCTTTTGGAATAGCCCTTCTGTAATAAAAGGTATAAACGGGTGCAGCAGCCGCAATGTCTGGTCCAGCACGAAGGCCAGAATATTCTGAGTAATCGGTTTCTGTTGGTTATCGCGCAGGGTCGCTTTGGCCCACTCCAGATACCAGTCACAGAAATCGTTCCAGAAAAACCTGTAAAGCTCGGTCAGGGGTTCGCTGTACCTGAACTGGTCGAGCTGCTGCGTGACATAAGCGATGGTTTCAGCCAGTCGTGATAAAATCCACCTGTCGGTAAGGGTGATTTTTTTGCTGTCAAATTTCTGCGGCTCGATGCCTTCGAGGTTTGTCAGCACAAAACGTGAAGCGTTCCACAGCTTATTACAGAAGTTCCGGCCGACGTCAAATTTCGGCGATGTGTTTTCTATTCGCCCGTCAGGCAGTTTCATTTGTACGACGGGCATACGAATATCCTGGGTCTCTGTAGTCATATTGGCCAGCGTAAACCTCATTGCGTCTGCGCCGTGGCTGTTAATGGCGACCAGCGGGTCGATGCCGTTACCCAGGCTCTTGGACATTTTACGTCCTTCGCCGTCCTGTATCATTGCGTGGATGAAGACCTCGCTGAACGGAATATCGCCGGCGCAGTACTGTCCCATCATTACCATTCTCGATACCCAGAGCGTGATAATTTCCCTGGCAGTGCAGAGCACGTTACCCGGGTAAAACTCTTTTAGCTCAGGGCTATCATCCGGCCAGCCGAGCGTGCTGAACGGCCACAGGGCCGAACTGAACCAGGTATCCAGAACATCAGGGTCCTGAACCAAATCGTTGCAGCCGCATTTCTTGCAGCTTGCCGGGTCCTCAATACCGCTGTTGGTTTGACTGCATTTTTGACAATACCATATAGGTATTCGGTGTCCCCACCAGAGCTGCCTGCTGATAGGCCAGTCTCGCAGGTTTTCCAGCCAGCTTTTGTAGGTGTTGGCATATCGTTCGGGGATAAACTTCAGCCTGCCGTCAAGCAGTGGTTTCAGTGCCAGGCCCGCTAAAGAATTTACCGGTACATCGGTTCCTTCGAGCAGGTCTTCTCCGAATCTGTCCCTGAGATGTTCGATGGGTTTTTTCACTGCTATATACCACTGGTCGGACAAATAAGGCTCAATGGGCACGTGGCTGCGGTAACTGTGTCCGACTTCGTGGGCGTATTCCCGGACATCGGCAAGCAGATTCTCCTGGCGGAACCATTCAACCACGGCCTCGCGGGCCTCGAAACGGTCCATACCAAGTAAGGACTGGGCTTCCGGCGAGTCGGCATCGGACCAGCCGTGTTGATTGCTGATTGAACCGTCCGGCGCAAGTATGTTTATTACCGGCAGGTCGTGACGCAGCCCAATTTCCCAGTCGTCCGGGTCGTGTGCGGGCGTGACCTTCAGAAAGCCGGTGGAAAACTTCGCCTTTTCATCGTTACTTTCAGGGTCGGGCAAAACAACGTGCTGGTCCGCTATGATTGGGATAGTCCGGCCGACGATGGGCAGGCGGACGTTCTTGCCGACAAGGTATTTGGCGCGTTTGTCAGCAGGGTTCATTGCCACAGCGGTATCGCCGAGCATGGTTTCCGGCCTTGTGGTGGCTACGGTGACGTAATCGACTTTATTGCCGGCAATATCGACAGGCTCGCCAAGCGGATACCGCAGATACCAGAAGTGTCCCTTGACCGGATGGTGTTCGACTTCGTCATCTGCCAGGACGGTCTGTGTGACGGGGTCCCAGTTGACAAGTCTTTTGCCCCTATAGATAAGGCCGTCGGCAAACAGTTTGAAAAAGGCGCTTCGCACGGCCTTTGCACATATATCGTCCATTGTAAAGCGGGTCCGCTGCCAGTCACAGGAGCAGCCCATTGCCTTTAATTGTTCGATGATTTTGGCCTCGTACTGGTCTTTCCAGGCCTGAACTTTGGCAACGAATTGCTCACGTGTGAAATGCTTGCGTGACTTGTTTTCCTCCGAAAGCAGACGTTTCTCAACCACTGTCTGGGTTGCAATGCCCGCATGGTCGGTACCCGGCATCCAGAGGGTGTTGTAATTCTGCATCCTGCGGAACCGGATAAGTATGTCCTGCAGGGTGTTATTCAGCGCATGTCCCAGGTGCAGCGGTGCCGTAACATTAGGCGGCGGGATGACAATTACATAAGGTTTTCGGCCTGCGGTGCCGGTTTTCGGGGGTGCATAGGCGTGAAAATAATCGCCCGAAAGCCAGATTTGGTTTATCTGCTGCTCTATTTTTTTCGGCTGATAGACCTTCGAAAGCTGCTTTGTCATAACATACCTTTAATAGGTTGAAAGCGGCAATAAAGAAAGCGTTCGTCAACATCTTAATTTTAATAAACCACAACAGTAATGTAAAGCAAACAATCGGCTCGTATTTCTGATGCTTGCAGTAACGAGAATCGATACTACAATACAGCAGAATGTTACCGATGCGTTACGAATAAGCGAACGGTTTTCAGCAGTGGCCAAAAAACGTTTTTGTACAGGAGCCTGCCATGAAAACTGATGGATTTATCAGCCGACTGTATATGATTGTAGTGATGGCTTTGCTTTTGGCTGCCGCTGTGTCGGCATCTGGTATGGCGGGGAAGGTCAAGGAAACGCTTGATTTTGGCGAAAAGTGGCAAACCGACTGGAAGCTGCGGGTTTCTTCGTGCGGGCGTTTTCTAATCCATTCTGACGGCCGGCCGTTTTTCTATATGGGCGACACGGCCTGGGAGCTGTTTCATCGTCTCGACCGCCGGCAGGCGGATATGTATTTGAGCAACAGGGCCGCAAAAGGTTTTAATGTGATTCAGGCTGTTGCACTGGCTGAAATCTCCGGCCTGGACACACCCAACGCCTGCGGTCATCTGCCCCTGAAAAAAACAAACGGCCGGTGGGACCCGAACCGGCCGGATGTAAAGACAGGCCCTGCGAATGATTACTGGGACCACGTGGACTGGATAATAAATAAAGCCGCAGAAAAAGGTCTGTATATCGGCCTGCTGCCGACGTGGGGTGATAAGTGGAATCTGAAAAGCTGGGGCAAGGGCCCCGTGGTTTTCACGCCGGCAAATGCACTGAATTACGGCAAGTGGCTGGGTACACGATATAGAAATCAGCCCAATATCATCTGGATACTCGGAGGCGACCGTAATCCCGAAGAGGGCCGGCACTACGAAATCGTACGCCAAATGGCAAAAGGTATACGGGAGGGTGACGGCGGCAAACATTTGATAACCTATCATCCGACCGCACCGAAAAGTTCATCGAGCTTTTTTCACCAGGACTGCTGGCTTGACTTTAATATGTTCCAGTCCGGCCACGGTGCAAGAGACCTGCCGAATTACAATATTACCACAGCCGACTATAATCTTTCGCCGACAAAGCCTGTCATTGACGGCGAGCCCTGCTATGAGGACCACCCCGTCAACTGGCACCGCAGGGGTCAGACAGGCTGGTTTAATGATTTTGATGTCCGCCAGGCGGGATACTGGTCGGTTCTGTCGGGTGCCTGCGGCCATACCTACGGCAACAATAATATCTGG
>DATKWV010000141.1:0-6494 GCA_035529405.1 Sedimentisphaerales bacterium
CGCGTGTTTCGATGCGGTGTAGGCAGTCTGTAGCGGGTATCCCTTTACGCTGACCACCGACCCGATATTGATAATGTACGCTTTTTTCGCCTTTTTCAGTAGTGCCAGGGCCTCTCTGCACAATATAAACGCCCCGCGGGCATTGACGCTGTGACAGCGATCCCACTGTTCGGTAGCGGTATCTTCTATCGGCCCAGCGTACGCCACGCCTGCGTTATTGACCAGTATATCGAGTCTGCCGAACCGCTCAGCCGCCGCTGCAACGAGCCTTTTTATGGATGTTTCATCGCGCAGGTCGGTGACAATGCTTTCAGCCCTGCCGCCCTCAGCGGCAATAAGCTGTGCCGTCTCCTGCAGTTTTTGTGGGTTTGTTGCTGCCAGCAGCACCGTGGCTCCGTTTTGTGCTAATTGTATGCTGATGGCCTTGCCGACACCTCTGCTTGCGCCGGTAACGATTGCGACCTTCCCCGCCAGCGTTTTCTTATCTGTTTTGATTTCTGTCACGCCGTAATACTCCGTAATTTGCCGCTTTTCTACAGCATTGTTTTTCAATTGTCAAAGAACTTGTTGATACGACCTGCACAAGCGATTAAACTGTCGCCAAAAAGCAGTTGGAGTATTTAGCTGAACGGGTACGAAAACTGCAGCGCCTGACCAAAAAAATCTGCAAACAAAAGATTGAGTCATTTGTTTAATGAGATAGAAAAAGTGTATGGCTAATACGCTCCTTCAATCTGTTGACTTTATACTCATGAATCGACCTTGCTAAAGCTGCTCGGCGGGGGCAAGGCCCAGCCGCTCGGTAATCCTGTCAAAATCGTCCAAAGAATAAAACTCTATCACTATCCTGCCCCGCTGGCCCCCCCGCCGAGTCTCGATAGTGACCCGTGTGCCCAATTCCCCCGTTAATTTCGCCTCTAAATCCTGTATGTGGGCTGGCTTGCTGCGAATCGCGGCCTGCCTGTCCCCGGTTGTGTAGTGCCGCACAAGCCGCTCGACCTCCCGCACACTCAGCCGGCCCGCCATCGCCCTGTTGGCAAGCCTGGTGCGAAGTGAATCATCCGCCACCGCCAGCAACGCCCGCGCGTGACCCATACTAAGCGTGCCGTCAATGAGCATCTGCCTGATTTCGGCTGGTAACTGCAGCAGCCGTAAGTGGTTAGCAATCACCGACCGGTCCTGGCCCAGCCGCTGGGCGGCCTCAGCCTGTGTGAACGAAAATGTGGATATATAGTCCTGGTAGGCCTGCGCGCGTTCCATAGGGTTCAAATCAGCCCGGTGGATGTTCTCAATCAGGGCGAGTTCCAGCAACTGCTGGTCGGTGGCCGTGCGTACAATCGCTGGAATGGTCGTAAGCCCCGCCAGTTCAGCGGCGTTTAGCCTGCGTTCCCCGGCTATCAGCTCGTACTCCTGCCCGTCCCGGCGTACCAGTATCGGCTGCAGCAGCCCGCTTGTCTTGATTGAGTCTGCCAGTTCCTGAAGCTGCTGCTGGTCCCAGTTCTTTCGCGGCTGATACGGATTCGGCCTGATGGAGTCGATGGGGATTTCGCGCAGGACGGACTGTAAGTCCTGTTGCGGCAAGGCGTTAGCGGTAGTTGTCGCGATAGGTATAGCTTGCCCTGTATTGCCGGGGTCGGATGTTATCGGACCTAACAGGGCCTGCAGCCCCCTGCCGAGATGCTTTTTTTTGTTGGTTTTGGTTTCGTTCATAATATGTGCTCCTTCACATTGACAGCGTGTTTTATGTTGTTTGGCCTGCCCCTAAGGGGCCTATTACTCCGCCAATCTAAATAATATGTCGGTTTTTTTAGCAGAAATTGTGCAGTCTGGCGAGCGAAAAAGCTGCGTTTTTGCAAAAATGTTTCACGTGGAACACCCCGTGGCGGCCCCACTGCCGGCCAGGGAATGGTCAAGGCGGCCCGAAAACCACTGCGAGTGCAGCAGCCGGTCCGCTGTTGACAGTTTGGGCCCGACCGCCGCTACGCCACCCAACAACGGCCAAGCAAACGCGAAACGGCACAGGAAACCGACATAGCTTTTATTAGGGCACGCGTTACCGCTCGCGCACCGTCAGCGGCCCCACCAGATTTACTTGCCCCAGCCCTTCACGTTTTTCCTTAGCGCTGTGTTTCTTGCGCCAGCGGTGACTGCTGGCGTGTGTGGTCCCTTTTGAGCGAGACCAGTGCGGGTGCAAGAGATGTGCTGGCAGCAGGAGTGTGCGGAGAGTGGACAGTAGTTCAGGCCGTATCTGCTGGCGCCGATGTTCCATGTGAAACATTTGTACCCGAAAAGGGTGTGGCAGGGCGGTGTTAGTGTCTGATGCGGCCATCCGGTGAGTCCGATAATATCCCGCTGCTGTTGTGTAAAAGGCGTGGTGAGCAGGGGGGATACCCCGTCCGCGTATAGCAGGGGGCTAAATAACCTGGCCGGGGCCCCGCAGGGACAGCGCAGGCGGGTAAACAAAACGGCTGGCATAGCTGGCGGCTAAATACGTGTGATTTTCAGCAGGACGATTTCGCTTCTTGAGCCAAGACGCATTCTGGGGCCCCAGGTACCGGTGCCGGATGTTACATAAATATAAGTGCGGTTATGGTTGTGCAGGCCGGACAAAGGTCTGTGGAATAAGCCGATTATGTAATTAAAGGGGAATATCTGGCCTGCGTGGGTATGGCCGGACAGTGTTAGATTAATGCCCGCAGCCGAAAGGGTGTGCAAGTCCACGGGCCGGTGATACATCAGGATAGAGAATTTGGAATTGTCGGTATTGAGGTCGTGCAGGACCTGGGGTAAGGTTTCTCTGCCGGCGGTGTGCGCAATACCTATGATACGGGCAGGGCCGTAATCGACGCTCTGGTTATCGAGAAGTGTAACGTTGCAGGCTGAGAGCAATTGTGTAATTCTTGCGGGGCCGATGTAGGTTTCGTGATTGCCGGTAACGAGGAAAGCAGGGGCATTGAGCTTTTTCAGGCAGGGAAGTGCTTTGCGTGTTGTTTTGTTGAGATTATCGAGCAGGTCGCCGGTGATAAGTACCAGGTCGGGATTAAGGGCGTTTGTTTTGTCGATGATTCTGTTGAGGAAAGATGCGCTTACGGAGCCTATATGGATATCGGAGAGGTGAACGATGCGGAGGTCGGCATTGCCGGGAATGGTCAGGGTTTTGACGCGAAGCAGTCGAGCATTAATCGTGGAATAAACACATAAAAGGGCGACAATAGTGAGTGTTATAAGCCCGGCAGCGGGAGGATTTATTTTTACGAACAGTCGCAGCAGCTCGTACACCAGCAGGGTGCAAAATAACAGCCACAGAACTCCCAGCCAGGTGGTTGCGATTGTATATACAATGGTGCTGATGATGTTAGCGAGGTGGGAATGCAGGATTGCAGCGCCGATTAAAGACACGGTGCAGACCAAGAGGACGACCCAGAAGAGGGGGCCTTTTTTGATACCGAACAGGCTGCACAGGCGGGCAAGGACGTAAAAATTAATGGCAAAGGATAAGGTCAGAATGATGGTTAAGAAACTTGCGAATGAATGTATTGGCCTCATAGTGATTTACCAATTTGCCGGGCAGATTGGGTACTGTCCGGGTACAATGACTCATACAGGGTGATTAGTTTACTATAGAAGGGTGTTTAAGGCAATAGGTCTTGACTGTACGATTAAGTCGGTTTACTTTATGCGGTAATACCGGCATAAGCAGGTTTAGTTGAGCAGCAGGGGCGTATGGGTGTGGTCAGCGGTTCTACCCGGGCCCGGTGGCGGCCAGGTATATTTTGACGACGTCTGGTTGTATCAGGAATAAGATGTCTTTCAGGGCGTTGACGACCAGCAGTTCGATTATTGGAAAAACAGATTATTCATTATTAATAGGTTATGGACAAGACTGAAATCCAGCGGATTGTGGACTATTGAAAAAGGGGAAATTATGGCTGAGGACAACGATACAAAATGCGGGGACGGCTCTGAGCGAAGACAATATGTACGGCGAAGCGGGAAAGACCGGAGGAAAATATCTTTGCCGGTTGATAATGGCCACAGAAAAAATCAGCGCAGAACTGATAAAAACCGCAGGCAAAAGCCATAGTATTTTCAAGCGGAGGTTGACCCATTCGGCTGCGCTGATGGCAGGCGGTGAGGAATTGAGGGCAGGGTTATGTCAGCGGAACACAAAAAGAAAACCAATAGTGGAACAGGGCTTGCAATTGTCGCATTTGGTGCAGTTCTGACAAACTTTCTGTCTGAGTTTAAATGAAATCCAAATGTTTGATTAGCTTGTTATTGTTTGCTGCCGGAGTTAGTCAAATTATACTAAAAATGCCGGCACAATCAAAAGAGAACACGCCTGCCCGCAAGGTTCAGGATTCCCTTCGTCCCATACAGCCAGGCTGTATCAGAATCAAAGGCTTTCTCGGCAAAAAAATCGACACCTGTATCCAAAATCGTATCAGGGCTCAGAACATTGCCGAGCTCATCGAACCGTTTCAGAAAAGGCCCGAGGTCAAATTATGGCGGTGCGAATTCTGGGGCAAGTGGTTCACATCTGCGACAGCCGCTTATCAATACACTCAGGATACTCAGATTAAAACTATCATAGACAAAGCTGTTACCGGCCTAATGGCCACGCAAAGTCCGGACGGCTACATCGGTACGTATAAGGACAATGCCCACTTGCAGGGCTGGGATGTATGGGGACGAAAATACACTTTGCTTGGCCTGCTGGCATATCACGATATAACATCCGACCCAAAGTCCCTTTCTGCAGCTATCCGGCACGCCGATTTTCTGTTAAGCGAGGTCGGACCCGGAAAAGCTGACATAGTAAAACTTGGTGTTTGGAATGGGATGGCCGCCAGCTCCATACTTGAGCCTGTTATGTTACTTTACGGTAAAACCGGCCAAAAACGCTATCTCGAATTTGGCCAATACATTGTTGACCAATGGAGCACTGCTGGTGGGCCGGCTCTTATCGAAAAAACTCTTGAAAATATTCCGGTTTACCAAATGTTCTCGGGCAGCGGCGACATTTCAAAGGAACCAAACTACCCCAACGAATATTTTGCCTATGGACAATCCAAAGCCTATGAAATGATGTCCTGCTTCGAAGGACTTGCAGAACTCTATCGTTTCAACGGCAATCAGCGGTATATGCAGACATTAAAGATGCTCTACGAGAATATACGAGAGAACGAAATCACTATTATCGGCTCCGGCTCTGATTGGGAACGGTGGTTTGGCGGCCGTTACCGCCAGGCTCAAAAGGTCCGTGAATGGATGGAAACCTGCGTAACGGTTACCTGGATGAAATTTTGTTACCAACTCCTGCGCCTGACCGGTGAACCTAAATTCGCCGATGAAATTGAACTAACTGCATACAATGCCCTGGCAGGGTCTATGAAAGACGACGGCACCTGGTGGAGCCACTACAATCCTTTACGGGGAATTCGAGGCCCTGCTCCGAAGCAATGTTATATGAATCAAAATTGCTGTGTAGCTAACGGCCCTCGTGGAATGTTGCTGCTTCCAAAAGCAGCGGTAATGTCTGATGCAGATGGCCCTGTCGTCAACCTTTATTTTGAAGGCTCTGCCGAATTGTCCACACCAGCCGGGACCAATCTCGCTCTTATTATGAAAACAGATTACCCGCAGAGCGATACTATCACGATAACGGTTCAGCCTGAAAAGCCTGAATCATTTTCAATAAGCCTGCGGATTCCAGCCTGGAGCAAACAAACATCGATAAAAATCAATGGTCAACCCTGGTCTGGAGAACCCGTTGCCGGAACCTACCTCAAAATAAAAAGAAAATGGGAAAAGGCTGATACAATTGAACTTAAATTCGACTTCAGAGGCAGACTTTACGTTGCACCAAACAATGAAAATTATACGGCTATTATGCGGGGACCGGTTGTATTAGCTGCGGACAAGAGGCTCTCCTGGATTAAACCTGAACAAAAACTTACTTTCCAAAAAGACCAGGCCGGCTATATACCACTTCAAAAAGTCCCTCTCGAAAAAAATATGAATATCTGGATGGCCTTTAGCACGTCCTGCTTAGATGAAAAAACCGGAAAAATTATTAACCTGGTTCTGTGCGATTACGCCTCAGCCGGCAACACCTGGTCCGAAGATTCCAGATTCCGTTTATGGTTTTAGTAACCATTTGATATAGTTAACTTTCGCACTTTTTAGGCGACTAATTTTAATGGTTCATCAACAAAAACATATCGACCAGCCGATGTCTTTAATGGGCTTAAAAAGAAGACATGGAGGTCGATTGGGGTTTTGTGGCTCGGCGTATCATACTGCCGTTTTTGTGCGCGTCAAGGACGAATTTCGGGTGTACAACAGGGGTCACATTTTTTGCCTGGCGAGCAGGATGTGAGAGTATTGTTTGTAAATCAGGACTGCGGGAATAAAGTATTGAAGCTATTTTTAAAATATATCCGGCAGACAACCCTGGTTGTCAATCCAGGTGGAAGACCTGTTCGAGGGGC
>DATKWV010000142.1:0-4531 GCA_035529405.1 Sedimentisphaerales bacterium
GTATAAGCATTTGTCCAGTCGCTTCCATTATTGCTGCCGGCAGCGCCTGCACGGACATAATAATTGGCCGCACGTGCAAGTCCGCCAGCCGAAAACAGAAGAAGTGCTAATAGTAATAGTTGCCTTTTACTGAATTCCATATTTAATCTGTCCCTCCTTCAAATTCTGAATTTGATCGCCCATTCCTCAAAACGTACTGTAGCAAATTATCGGCCCGGATTCAACAAAAATCCACTAGTACAGCAACCAAGGATAAAAACGTTAAAGCCGGGCAGTGACAGGCTTTGATTTCTGGTCAAGGGCAGGTTTCGATGCGGCTGGGACAGCTTCCATAGCCGCTTTTATTCTTTCCGCGGCGGTTTGAGTCCTGCGTTTAAGTTTATCTGCAGTGCTTGTGCCTATGGAACGCAGTTTTTTATATCTGTTCTCAAGCAGGTCGTCTATTTTTACCCGTTTGAATTCGCGCAGGGTCTTAACAACATACTGCTCAACGTTGTAAACCGTATCGTGCACATTACGGTGCGCGCCGCCGAGAGGTTCGGGGATAATCGCATCTATCAGTCCGAGCTTATGGAGGTCTTTGCTTGTCAGCTTAAGGGCCTGCGCGGCATCCGGGGCCTGTGAGGCATCACGCCACAGGATGGCCGCACAGCCTTCGGGCGATATGACCGAGTAATATGCAAACTCGAGCATCGCCATCCTGTCGCCTACTCCTATACCCAATGCGCCGCCGGAACCTCCTTCACCGATACAAATACAGATTATGGGCACTTTCAGACACGACATTTCCAGAAGGTTGACGGCAATGGCCTGTGCCTGTCCCCTCTCTTCGGCGCCGACACCGGGATAAGCACCGGGGGTATCGATGAGCGAAACGACGGGGATACCGTATTTTTCGGCAAACTTCATTTTCAGCCGGGCCTTGCGATAGCCTTCGGGATGAGGACAGCCGAAATTGCAGGCGATTTTTTCCTTCGTAGTCTTGCCCTTGTTCTGGCCGACAATCAAAACTTTTTCCCTGGCAATGCGGCCCAATCCCGTTATGATTGTGGGGTCGTCCCCGAAACACCTGTCGCCGTGAAGCTGGTGAAAATCCTTTACCATCAGGTCAAGGTAGTCGGTAAGAACAGGTCTTTTGGTATGACGTGCGACCTGGACGGTTTGCCATGCGGTGAGGCTGGAATAGATTTTTTTCAGTTCGGCAACCTGTTTTCGCTGGAGCCGAAGAATCTCGGCGGAATAGTCAATACCTTTTATGCTGCTGAGCCTGGACAGCTCATTCATCTGACGGTCAAGGTCAGCTACGTTGGCCTCAAAATCCAGATAATCACCCTGGCCGAGATTGTTGTCGCTGTCTGGCATTACGGTTTACCGTTGAATTTCAGGCGCAATATCAATATCCGTGCACGTGGTAACAAAAATATATAAATACCCCGCCTCACAAGCAGCGGGCCCAGATACCTTCCTGCTTAAAGCCGTTTTTCCTTTTTGTAAAAGGAAATGTTAACACATTGAAAGCCTAAATTAAAGAAAAAAATTGACATAGGTTGAAGGTTCCCTTAGTTTTTAACGGCATAAACGCTGATAGTTCTTATAATATCTTTGTTATGAAAGAGTTAAAACAGGTAACTGTAATAGGTTTAGGTCTTTTGGGCGGTTCTGTAAGCCTGACGGTTTTGCGTTGTTTTCCGGGCGTTAAGGCCGTAGGCTTCAGCCACCGCAAAAGCACACGTACAAAGGCAAGAAACCTGGCAATAGCCAGCGAAATCACAGACGACATAAGGTCAAGCGTTCACGGCGCGGATATTGTCGTGCTGGCCACGCCGGTACTGACCTTTGAGCAGATATTCAGCCGGATTGCCAATGCATTGCCAAAGGGCTGTATCGTCACGGATGTGGGTTCGACCAAGGTGATGCCGATTCGCTGGGCAGCGCAACTTCTGCCCGACAGTGTTTATTACGTGGGGTCACACCCGGTGGCCGGTTCGGAGCAGAGAGGTATCGAATTTGCCAGAGACGATTTGTTCGAGCAGTCCATCTGCATTTTAACGCCGACCAAAAACACCAGCCCAGCGGCGCTGCGGACTGTTAAAATGTTCTGGTCACGGCTGGGCTGTAAAGTCAGATTTATGACGCCCGCTGAACATGACAGGGTCTTTGCAAACGTAAGCCACCTGCCGCATATTACCGCAGCGGCTTTAATAAATTCCAATAACGGCAAAGAACTCAAGTATGCCGGAAAAGGTTTCTTAGACACCTCAAGAATAGCATCGGGTCCTGCGAATGTCTGGGCGGATGTGCTGCTGACAAACGCCAAAAACAGCATCAGAGGCATAGACAGAATAACTCAGGAACTGGCGAAGATAAAAGCCGCAATAAAAAGCAACGACAAGAAACGTATCGAAAAGCTGCTCAACAAGGCCAGGAATACGCGAACAGCAGTAGTCCGCTATAAAATGAAGAATAAGGAAATAATTCCGTGAGGCAATGGCGCTTCGAGATTTTTAACCGTGCCGGTTCGGCGGATGTTCACGGCAACAGTGTACTCGAAGAGATAAAAGAGCTGGGCATAAACAACGTTGAGGCGATTCAATCAGCCAAGGTGTTTCTCATAGAGGCCGATTTTGACGAAGCCTTTGCCAGGCGGGTGGCCGAAGAGCTGTTAGCGGACCCGGTATGCCAGCAGTATTACATAGGAAGAAGCGGTGAGCCGGCGGGACTGGCAAAATCAACATTGATAGAAGTGCACCTTAAAAGCGGCGTCACCGACCCCGTAGCAGAATCAGTAATGGCCGCAATAGCAGATATGGGGGGTAAGGCGGATATTGTCCGAACAGCGCGCAAATATATCCTGCTGGGCAATATAACCGAAAGTCAGATACAGACTGTCGCAAAGAAAATCCTGGCCAACGACTGTATCGAAGATTGTATTATCGCCAACCAGTCGGAACCGCCCAGTCCGCATCTAAAACCCTATCAACTGGAAATAGTAACACTGCCGATAAGCGGCCTCGACGAAGAAGGATTACTGCGATTAAGCAAAGAAAGGGACTTGTTCCTCAATTCGGTGGAAATGCAGGCCATCCAAAAACACTACAAACAGCTTGACAGAGAGCCTACGGACATCGAAATCGAGACAATCGCACAAACCTGGAGTGAGCATTGTGTACACAAGACACTCAAAAGTTCAGTGGACATCGTATTGGACAGCGAGACCATACACTTCGAAAACCTGTTAAAAGAAACGGTTTTCAAAGCTACCCAGCAGTTGAACAAGGACTGGTGCATATCGGTTTTCGAAGACAACGCAGGTGTTGTTCAGTTCGACGAGGAGTCGGCGGTTTGTTTCAAAGTCGAAACACATAACCACCCCTCGGCACTGGACCCGTACGGCGGTGCAGCAACCGGTATCGGGGGGGTAATTCGTGACCCGATGGGGACCGGGCTCGGAGCAAAACCAATCGCCAACACGGACATATTCTGTTTCGGGCCGCCGGATACGAAACTGCAGGACGTTCCCAAAGGCGTGCTGCACCCGAGAAGGATTATGAAGGGCGTAGTTGCCGGCGTTCGTGACTACGGCAACAGGATGGGCATACCTACAGTCAACGGGGCAATTTATTTCGACCAGAGGTATCTTGCCAACCCGCTGGTGTTCTGCGGCAATATCGGGCTGATGGACAAAACCAAGTGCTTCAAGAACCCGCAAACGGGCAATTTAGTGCTGGTCGTAGGCGGCAGGACCGGCCGCGACGGCATCCACGGAGCAACCTTTTCCTCCGGCCAGATGACCCACGAGCACGAAACGATTTTTTCCCACGCCGTGCAAATCGGCAATGCGATAACAGAAAAGAAAATGCTGGATGTTCTGCTTACTGCCAGAGATGCCGGCCTTTACGAGGCAATTACCGACTGCGGTGCCGGCGGCTTGAGCAGCGCTGTAGGCGAAATGGGCAAAGACCTCGGTGCCGAAATCGACCTCGAAAAAGTGCCGTTAAAATACGCGGGGCTCAACTACACGGAAATATGGATAAGCGAAGCGCAGGAAAGAATGGTCATAGCAGTCAAGCCTGAAAACCTTGAGGCAATAAAAAAACTTTTCGACGATGAAAACGTCGAGGCAACAGTAATAGGAAAGTTTACCGGCGACAGGAAACTGACGTTGAGATACAACGGTCAGCAGGTAGGTCAACTGGATATGGAATTCCTTCACGAGGGAGTACCTCAATACTGCCGGAAGGCAGTATGGACCAGGCCGCAGTTAGAGCAGCCGAACATACCCGAAAAGGACAACTATAACCAGGAACTGCTTGAAATTCTTTCCTGTTACAACGTTGCCGGCAAGGAATGGGTGATACGTCAATATGACCACGAGGTACAGGGCAGCTCGGTTATCAAGCCGCTGGTCGGTGCGGCAAACGACGGCCCCGGCGACGCTGCGGTCATAAGACCCAGGTTCGATTCGGACAAAGGCATTGCAATCAGTTGCGGTATGAACCCATTGTACGGCGACATTGACCCATACTGGATG
>DATKWV010000143.1:0-19643 GCA_035529405.1 Sedimentisphaerales bacterium
TTCCTCTTTTGCTACCCGCAAAATGGCCGGCGCCTCCGGTCCCATCGGGTCGAAGAATTCATCGTGCATGGGATTGATTCCCGCATCGTTAAAGTAACAGCCGAGGAAACCGACATTGCCGCCTTTCATAGGGTGCTGTCGTTTGCACTGCGGCCAGTTACAGAAACTGCCGTCGCTGAATGTGCCCTGACCCCAGAAAAGCAGGTCTTCGTTGAGCATTGCCTGCAGGCTGCGCGGCTTAAAGCGAGCTATGCCGTCGGGGTTGCCGGCCGGTATAATCAAGAGGCGACACTGCTGTCCCAGGCGGCGAAGCGCGGACTGGTCTGTACCGCGGAGGTCTTTGCCGGTTTCCATAACGCTGATAAGGTTTACCAGGCCGGTAAGGTTCTCTACCTCCTGGCCGTGTACGGGACCGACGAAATAGACTACCGGCTTTTTGCGCGCCGACTTGTCCATATAGGCTGACTGGTCCCAGCCTCCGACGGCGGAATTGAAGTTGGCGGTGTGTTTGACTTTTTCGAGCTGGCCGTAGGTTATCAGGTGAATCGGCCGACCGCCGGGTGAGGCGGCAATGGTGCTGACCTTGCCAAGTTTTAGCTTTTGCCACCGGTCAGGCAAATCCTTTACATCGCCAATCCAGAAATCGGGCAACTGCCGGGCGGGAATTCTTTGCACTGCCTGTTCATAAGTCATTTTCTCGGCGCCAGCGGCATTGACTGTTGCTGCCTGCTGAAAATATAGAACTGCGACGGCCAGAACGCCGGCTGTAATCGAAAAGTTTCTTTTACCCATTGCAAATTTACTCCTGTATTTATTGTTTTTTGAAAAAATTAAAGGAACATAAACCAAAATCCTAAACCCAGAATCCGAACTCCACAGGTTGTGTCCTACGTAATAGGTATTCCGTTTATTTTATTGGCCAGCCGACGGGCGCGTTGAACATTTTTGGCCATAAGTTGAACAATTTACTTTCGTCAATTTCATTTACGAGCTAATTGCTCTCTAAATCTTAACAGCCGATATTTTTTGAAAAGTTGCTGTGTTGTAAATACTGCGAGGCTAATCGAAATAATACCCTGTAAGAGTATAATAGCCGTACAAATACCATATCTGAACCAATGCTCTTCTCGATAGTTTTTAAGGATTTCCTGTCCATCATATTCATCTATTTCTCCAGAAGCATAAGCGGGCTTGAGAATACTCCTCTTGAAATGTAATTCGTTTGTGAAGTATATTCTGTCTGTTAGTTTCGAAATGCCGAATAAATCATTGGAACCACGTAAAATTATTAAAAACAGGACAGTACCCAACAAAAGAGCCACTGTCTTCTCAAGGTGGCTAAACCACTGAATTAAGGTAATTTTCTTCATATCTACTTGAAATCTGTCTGAAAGCAATATTCTAATAGTGAGTAACTCTTCTTTCTGCTCAATACTATTTTATTGGCCAGACGCCGTAATCTTTAAGCTCATTTCTTTACTTTAATGTTTTTGAAGACTTTCTTAAATACTTTCTCTGCTTTTGAAAATTCAGCCTCAGCTTTTCCGAGCAACTTTTCAATTGCCGAACGCATTTCATCGTAATCCGTTTCATCATTTATTTTTACTTTTTTCCCATAAAACCGGCTGTAGGTAGCCTGCTCTAAAAATGCTCTCTTACCCAAAGTAAAACCAGCAGCTTTCAGACTTTTGACACATTCTAATCGCAGAGTTGTATCGTCCATTTTGGAAACTTCAAAATGGTTGTAGAGAGTACCTTCTTTATAATATTCAAACCAACAGCATACACTGACCGGACGTTTTAAACCTGTCCACGCGATTCCATTCTCTGGAATCAGATTTTTCCAAGAATCCGGTAAAAACCAAATTTGTGAAGGACTTGAATAGAGAGTTTCGTATTTTCCGTCAGGCCCTAAAATATCTTCTGCTGCTTGTGAGAATGTATTTACCATCCCATACTCAACTATCAAATCAATAGCTTTTCGATGTTTACGGTAGATGGTTTTGCAGAGTTCAATCATGCTATCGTCCTGCATTGTTAATCTCCTTAATGTCTCCAGGTAGTGTTTGATAAATACCGCTACAGGTTCAGTCAATTGAGATTCCCTTTGATTAAAGATCTTTCCCAAAACAGAAAGCAATTGGGCATAACTATAGGGAATGTAATCTTCAGCTTTATTGTCTTTGCTTTCATAGCCAGTAAGGGTAAGAAGTATTGGTATAATCCTATAGTGAGCAAATTCTTCATTAACAATTGTTTTGTACTTTGTCAATTGGCCTGCTGTTTCACCACTATATATTTTGTTCTCAACAAGCATTACAATCTGGTTAATTCTATCAACAACCAAAAGGTCAATATTTTTCCATTCTCTCAGCGCTTCTACATCGTAGAAATTCATGAGTTCAACCTGGGCCGGAGAGATATAATCGATTGATTTGTCACTCAGGAGCAATATATTTGAAAGTACGCGCCTGAGAATAATATCACCAAGTCCATGAGAACCTGACGGATCGAGTAACCAAGCCAAAACGTTACTATGTCTAATTTCAGTGTTTTCTATTTTTAATGCACGAAAAACATTAAACGTTGCAAGCTGGTCAGTCAGCTCTTCTAATTCAGGATTATCAGCTAAAAACATGTCTATAAGTTCTTCTTGTTTCTTCGTGTTTTGGGTCATGTAGGCTTATCCCCTTCTATTTTGTATGGCATTTTTCAACCCTCTTTATTGGGCTGGCGGAGTGGGTGGTGATTTGTTTTGGCGGGCATAACTCTATCCCCTCAGTGAGCCGACAAGTTCCTTAATATCCGATATGTTCTTGCGGCTGCAATAGGCCTTTATTCCTTCGATGATTCTGGCTGTGCAGGCAGGCTCGATGAAATTGGCTGTTCCAACCGCTACCGCTGAGGCGCCGGCAATGATAAACTCAATCGCGTCCGAAGCAGTCCTGATACCGCCCAGACCAAGTATAGGTATGCCCCGTGCCCTGGCAACATCGTTATAGACCTTGTTGACTAAGTAGACGGCTATCGGTTTTATGGCGGGGCCGCTTAGGCCGCCTGTTCTGTTGGCCAAGACGGGTTTTGCGGTTTCAATATCGATGGCCATTGCGGTAAAGGTGTTTACAAGACTAAGGGCATCGGCACCGGCGTCAACGGCTGCCTGCGCGATTATGCCGATGTCGGTAACGGCCGGCGGCAGTTTGACCATAAGGGGCTTTTGACCTGCGGATTTTTTCACCGCTGATGTAATCTCTTTTACCTGGGCAGGGTCGATGCCGAAGGTTATTCCGCCCCTGGCGACGTTGGGACAACTGATGTTCAATTCAAAACCATCTATGGCGGACTGGCCGGCCAAACGCTCGACTACGGCTACATACTCGTTTATGGTTTCGCCTGCCACATTGACAAAAACAGCGGTATTTAATTTTTCGAGTGTCGGTATTTTTTCGGCAATGAACCGGTCCAGGCCTATGTTGGCAAGACCGATGGCATTGAGCATTCCCGAATCGGTTTCGACAATTCGCGGTGTCGGGTTGCCTTTTCGCGGGTTTAAGGTGATGCTTTTGGTAATAAAGCCGCCAAGATTATTCAAGTTGGTAAAATCGGACAGTTCATCGGCGTAGCCGGATGTACCGGAGGCGGTAAAAACCGGGTTGGCTAATTTCAACCCCGCAAAATCAACCGAAAGTTCTACTTCTTTATTCATGTTATCCATTCATATCCATAGCCCAACGAAAATAGACGCACAAATTTGGATTCGCATCCCGAATATTTTCCTCCAGAATACGAAGTGCATCTTTTCTGCCCTTACCGATGTTCGCAAGGGCAATAGCCGCATTCCTGCGAACAGTTTCGGGCCTGTCCCCACCTGACAAATCAGACAGTTCTGGAAATCTCTTCAGCTCACCCAGACCGTGGTGCGTCGTGTGATTATCTGGGTCAAAATCGGCGCATGCATCAGGCTTACGCGGGATCAACCTTCGGTTCACTGGACATACTTCTTGACATATATCACATCCTCGAATCCAGTTACGCATCTTAGCTCGAACATCAGGCGCTATATATGCCTCTCTCCGTGTAATCGTGTTGATGCAAAGACGAGGGTTAACCTTGTAAGGAGCGTAAATTGCTCCCATAGGACAGGCTTTTAGGCAAAGCTCACATTCCTCACAAAACGAGACCGCTTGGCGATTGGTCGGCGAGAGTTTGGCATTGGTGATTACAGCCCGAAGCGCAACGTATGAACCGTATTTTTGTGTGAGCAAAATTCCGTTCTTACCATAGCAGCCAAGGCCCATACGAGCAGCTACATACTTTAGGGGCACATCCTGACCCTGCAGTGCCTCATAGCCTGAATCTCGAAGAAATAGCGCGAGTCTTTCAGCCAGCCGACGAGCAACAGGATAATAAAGATAGGTCCGTGCTATCTTCCCTCGCAGTTCATTTTCGCTATGCCGATAGACCGCTTTTTCGTCATAAGCATAGCAACCTACAATAATCACCGACTTAGCGGAAGAAAGTGTGTTGACCGCGTTTGAGATGCGTTGGAAGAAAGAACTATCTTCAGGCGGAACCATAAAATCAATGTGCGTTGATTCTGTCTCTGTCATGCGCTTTTTGACCTCCGCGCTATAATCTGAATACATCTCCACCGAGGCGACTCCGAATAAATCAGCGCCTTCCGCCATAGCGAGTTCTTTAATTTGCTCATCCGACACTGTTCTAATTTTCATTTTTGGCTTTTTTCTATTTAATCTGTGTAATCCGTGAAATCCGTGGTTAAAAAACTACTTCTCTGCTGTTAAAAACGGGGCCGTCCTTACAGCACAATTTGTAAACCGTATCCTGGGAACCCTCGACCCTGCATTCAACGGCGCAGCTCTGGCAAGTGCCGATGCCGCAGGCCATCATCCGCTCCATAGTTACCTGGCATTCGATTTTGCGCTGGGCGGCGATTTGCGCTACCCTTGCCAGCATTGCCTCCGGGCCGCAGGCGAAAATGGCTGTGCCTTCGGCAGGCAACTCTTTTTCTTTAAGCCAGCCGGCAAAGCAGTCGGTGACAGGGCCGTGAAAACCCAAAGAGCCGTCGTCGGTGGCTATTGAAGATTCTATTCCAAGGCTGGCGAACTCGCCTATTGAATACCCAAGTTCGGCTGAAAGGGCATCAAGCCTGCCGGCAAAAGGCAGTTCTGCGGCTTTTTTTGCGCCGGCGAAGGCAAAGACGTTCATTTGGGGGAATTTCGCTGTCAGCAGCTTTGCCAGAAACAGCAAAGGCCCCGCGCCCATACCGCCGACTACCAACAGAGCGGTTTTGATGTTCTGCGGGATACGGAAACCGTTTCCGAGGGGGCCGATGACAGTTACGGTCTGGCCTGCCGATAAGGCTGTCATTCGCAGACTGGCAGGGCCGACGGCGCGGTAGAGTATTTCCGCGGTGGATGTTTTGGCTTTGGCGGTAACAGCAGCAAAGCTGAAGGGCCTTCGCAGCAGTATGTTTCTTGCGGAAGCATCGGCCAGCCCTGGCGGTATATCCTGTACCGGAGGCAGGCAGGCACCGGCCAGGTCCAGCTGCAGGAACTGTCCCGGCACAGCCGTGGCAATCGCCTGGGCCGGAGGGCCTGAAAACGACAGTTCCAGCCGGCAGCATCCGGTGTTGATGCGTTTGTTGGCAACCACCTCGGCGGAAAAAACACCTTTATTCATTGTGCTGTTATTTTGTGTCATAAGTACCTGATTACCAGAAAATTATATATAAAACCGCGGCTGCAGCGATAACCATTGAGCCCAGTATGTATGTCTTTGGGTGGACGGTGGTGTCAAGATTTCCCGCACTGGGTATTTCCGGCGGGTCATCGAGCGGTTTGAGCAGGGTCATTATAAGCATGTAAGCGGTCAGCACCACAAAAACCAGGCCCATGTGGTGCAGAAAAGCCCACGAGTTGAAACTGATAACAACCTTTTGCAGACCCGTAAGGCAGTTCTCCATACCGGGAATTTCCCATATTAATCTTCCGAACCGACAGAACCCGTACAGGGGCAGACCGATTAGCATAGCGCCCTTTGCCGCAGCCGGCGGCGCTTTTTTTAACACTAAGCCGACCACAAAGGCAGCTACAATACCCGGAGTGATAAAGCCCCAGATTTCCTGGATATATGTAAATACGCCCTTGAACTGGCCGACCATCGGCGCCCAAAGGCAGGCGACAACGACAATAACGGCAGTTGCGATGCGGCCGACCACAACCTGTTTGTGCTGGGAGGCCGAGCGGTTGATGAATTTGCCGTAAATGTCGATTGTGAAAATGGTTGAGGCCGAATTCAGGCCGGAATTGAACGTGCTCATTACCGCCCCGCAAAGGGCGGCGAACATAACGCCGCGAAGATGGGGCGGCAGGATTCTGCTTATCATATAGGGGTATGCCTTGTCGCCGACGTTGCCGCCGAGTTTGAGGATTTCACCGCCGTAAAGCTGCAGTGCCATAATACCGGGTATGACGATAATGAACGGGATTAACAGTTTTATTGCCGCTGCGAATACGATACCTTTCTGGCCCTGGGCCAGGTTTTTAGCGGCGAGGGTTCGCTGGGTGATAAACTGGTTCAGTCCCCAGTAAAAGGTATTCGGAATCCACAGCCCGCCGACGAAAACCGCCAGCCAGGGTACTTCCGGGTCGTTCCAGGGAAGGACGGTGTGTAACTTATGCGCATTTGCGGCCGCAAAGGACCGCCAGCCATCCAGGACATTGCCGCCGCCTATGACTTTCAAACCCAGCACGGTTACGATAGCTCCGCCTAAAAGCAGCGCGCCTCCCTGCAGCAGGTCCGACCAGACCACGGATTTAAGGCCGCCGTATATGGTATAGCTGCCGGCGATGATACCAATGGCCCATATTGCTATTATGTTGGCCCAGAATTCCGCTTTTTCAGGCGACATATTGAATTTTTCAACGAAGATGCCGGGAATATCGAAAATTGCATTAAAGGCCACCGCTCCGCTGAACAGCACGACCGCCAGCAGCACTATGATGTAGGCGGCCATTATGTAAGTTGCCATAATTGTGCGTGTTCCGCTGCTGTAACGGTATTCGAGAAACTGCGGCATTGTATAGATGCCGGCCTTGAGGAATTTCGGCAGCAGGAACCAGCCGACCAGCACTAATGTTACCGCCGCCATCCATTCGTAGCTTGCGATGGCAAGCCCGACCCTGCCGAAGGCAGAGCCTGCCATACCCACAAAATGTTCGGTGGAGATATTGGAGGCAATCAGCGAAAAGCCGATGAGCGGCCAGGTCAGCTTCCTGCCAGCCAGAAAATAATCTTCTGAGGTCTGCTCTTTTCGTCCGGCATACAATGATATAGCCACGACCGTACCCATAAATCCGATGAATACGGCCAGGTCAATCCAGTTAAGCTCCATAACCAGGCAGATTCCTTTCTTTGGACTTCATTTATCAGGACATATTAGCCGCCATTATATCCAGCAGAACCGGCAGGACAACAATTATTCTAAAACCTGAACTGCCGATGATTTGTCCCGGTAGGGGGAGGGCGATCCAACTTAGTTTTTGGTTATTTTTTTAATACACGCAAATCGAAGCGACATTCACCGCGTCTTTGGCCGAACTACGCGCAGAGATTTTCTGTGTTCGTATAAGGTTTCTTTTCGCTTAATGCTTAATGGTTTTGCGAGAATTTGCTGAAAATCAGGCCGAAAATAGTGATAGTTCGGAAAAATCTAAAATTTATGTCAAAAATTCGATTTTTCCCGTAGAAAGTTCTTGACATTCCGGATGGCGGGGGTAATCTGTAGGGTTGTAAGTATTTTGTACCTTGTAGACTTACAAAAAGAGGAGTGGTGAGAGAGCTTGGCATATTTCCTGCCAGATATTCCCCACCAAAAACGCATTTTGTTATGAAAAGAGGGTATTTTTTTAGGAGGAACGGGATGAAGAGATTAGGTGTACTCATTGTTAGCTGGTTGATAATTGCGATCTTTAGTTCTATTGCCTCGGCAAGTCTTGTAGCCCATTGGGATTTTAATGGCAATACAAATGACATAAGCGGTAATGAAAATCACGGCACAGTTCATGGTGCTGTTACACTGACAACTGACAGATTCGGCAATCTCAGTAGCGCGTATAGTTTTGACGGAGCCAGTGGTTATATCGATGTTGCTGACGCTCCAAGCTTAAATCCAACAAGTGCTATCACAATTACAGCATGGTTTAAGGCTGATTCTTTTGCTTCAGGAACCGCTTGGCCGCCGCTTGTAAAAAAATCTGATAGCAGTCAGACCAACGGTTATGGTATGGAATTTGCGCAAATCTCTGATGAGTATTCCGCTAAAGTGGGTGGTGGTGTATACCTCGAAGGTCAAGGATGGGTCGCTACCAGTCCACTGGCACCGGTGTCAGTGAATACCTGGTACTTTGCTGCGATAGTCTATGATGGTGAAACAATTTCCAACTATGTGCGCTCCGAGGGTCAAGAAGCTTTCACCTCATCAATCAGTTGTTCAGGCAATATTATCGCATCTTCCAACAATTTGAATATTGGCCGGGACCCGTCTAATACTGGCAGATATTTCGAAGGAGTTATAGATGATGTTAGGATTTATAATCAAGCATTAAGTAGTACCGAAATAGAGCAGATATATAACGTGCCTGAACCAGCAACGCTTTTACTGCTTGGTTTAGGGGGTTTTATGCTTAGAAGAAAACGATAATTTTTTCAGGAGCGGAAGAGATGAAAAGCATTTCGCTGATTTTAGCAATTATGTTGTTTCTATTGGTCTGCGCTACAAACCCAGCTTTGGCAGTAGTTGTGAAATCTGAGTTCAATGCCGGAGATGGTGGCGATGGCAGAGATGGTTGGATCGGGAACTATCCTGAAGATGGCTACACTGGAGACGACCACGGTGACATAGGAGGATATGTTACATGGTATGACCTGGGTGGCGATGAAGGCTGCCTCACAAATTACGAACCGGCGACCCTGTACACCGACGGGTTTGTTGCTCCAGTGAAGTTTCTCGGTAACTGGTGCACCGAGTGGAGCATCGGCTCTTTTATCAGTTTCGATTACAAAAAAGGTACCTTTTCGGAAGAACGCCCTTTTATAGTGAGAATCTGTAGCGGTGAAACGGATTCTTGGGCACTTGACTTGACGTCAAAGTCTGGTCTCGATTGGCACAAATACACAGTTCCTTTGGATCCGTCTCTTTGGAACCACTACAAAGGCTCCAAAAGCTGGGAAGAAACACTTGGGAACATCACGGAGCTCTTCATTAGCGGGGATGTGTACATCGGTGCCGAAAACAACTATCTGGACAATGTCACTCTTGCTCTTGTCCCCGAACCAGCCACACTTCTGCTGCTTGGGATGGGTAGTTTTGCCCTTCGACTGCGCTCAGGACAGGCTTTGCGAAGAAAACGCGGTGCATAAAACGTGAAAGATAAAATAAACCAAGGCCTGCGAGTATAAAGCCTGCAGCTCTTTTTTCTATCTTTGGTCCGGCCTTGCCTACGAAAGACAGGCTGGTTAAAACAAGTTGGGTCGATTCAGCGGGTGAATGAGCGGAATTTTTCTATGAGCTTTTTTGTGGAGCTGCCGGGTGTGCCGTCGCCGATAACCTTCTCCTCGAATCGGACCACAGGGACAATGTCCTCAGTGGTTACCGCAATGAAAAGCTCGTCAGCACCGGCAGCCTCCCGCGGTGTCAGTGATTTTTCAACGATTTCCAGCCGGATGTCTTTTGCGGCCTGCAGCACAAATTTGCGGGTAATAGAAGGCAGAATACTGGTTGACAATTCAGCAGTCTGCAGTTTTCGGCCAAAAATTGTAAAGAAGGCACTGTGCGAACCTTCGGTTATCAGGCCCGCCTCGTTGACAAAAATCGCCTCCTGGCAGCCCTCACGGGCGGCCTTTTGTTTGGCTAAGACGTTCGGCAAAAGATTCAGGGATTTTATGTCACATCTTTTCCATCGCCAGTCCGGATGGGTCGATACAGCGATGCCTTTGGTTTTTGTTTCGGGCCTGTCTGTGATTTGGGTAACGGTCAGAAAGAAATTGGGTTTCAGATTGTCCGGCCAGGTGTGGTTTCGCTGGTCCGAGCCCCTCGTTACGTGAAAATATATCCTTGCATCGGCGATACCGGCAGCGTCAAAGGCCTTCTTGACCCGTGCGCGTATCAGGTCGATGTCCACACCCTTTATTTCGATGGCGGAAAGGCTGTTGGCGAATCTGGCCAAGTGGTCTTCGAGGGCGAAGATTCGGCCTTTGTAGCTTCGCACGACCTCATAGACGCCGTCACCGAAAAAGGTGCCGCGGTCCAGATACACAGGTTCAAGCCGCTCGAACGGCACAATTTTGTCCTGTATCATAGCGATTTGCATAAGGTTATACCTGCCTTTGCTGCGTGATTTTAGCTGCGACAGCGGCCCAGGCATACAAAAATATCGGATAATTCACTTTACAAAAAGATAGCGTGTGCATAGAATACCACCTCGTTTTGGTTTTTGAACTTGAATGAACGGGAGTTTTTACAATGTACGCTGTTATCGAACAGGGGTCTAAACAATACAAAGTTACAGCCGGAGATACCATAAAAATAGAGCTTACCGCAGTTTCGCCTGATGCAACCAGCCTTGAACTGGACAAAGTCCTTCTTGTAAGTGACGGTGAAAAAATCAAGGTCGGCACGCCATACATAAAAGGTGCAAAGGTAATTGCCTCTTTCAAAAGTACTGCTGAAGAGGGTGTTGTTAAAGGCCAAAAGCTTTATCCAATGCAGTTTCGCAGACGCAAAAACAGCAAAAGACGTATAGGACATCGCCAGAAGTATCTGCAGGTTACCATCGACAAAATTCACGCGTGACCCGTCGCTGGTCGCCCGGGTCACGAGTCACAAGCCACGTGTCACCAGTTTCCTGGCGTACTGTTGCCATTTGGCCGGGCCGTTTTCGACAAAATACTCGAATGATTCGTCACCGACCAGCGTTCCCAAAAGTGTTTTGCGCCGGTTTTGGTCGGTTACGTTTTCGAGGATGGTTTCCCTGACAGTTTCCAGTTCAGCGAGGAATCGGCCGTGCTGTTCGGTGAAGATTTTTTCAAGTTTTGTGCGCAGGTGGCCGGAATATGCGGGGCAGTGACCTTCGGTGGCTATGGCTATCTGCAGTTGCCCGCGTTTTACAACAGCCGGGATGAAGAAATCACAAAGCTGCGGCTGGTCAACAACATTACATAGAATTTCCAGTTCCTGGCAGTCCTTGTAGATGCGTTTATTCAGTGTTTTGTCATCGGTAGCGGCTATGACAAGCACCGCGCCGGGCAGGTAATTGCTCGAATATCCTGATTCTATTAACTCGACGTTGGGTCCTGTGCCTAAGGCTGTCATGGCCTCATTGATTTTTTTACCCACCACGACCACGCGGGCGCCGGCGGCAATCAGCGATTGTGCCTTTCGCACGGCCACTGTGCCGGCCCCGATTATTACCACACGTCGCCCGCCCAGCTCCACAAATATCGGATATTTAGCCATACAAGCTGCATTGTATCATACCTTGCGTGACGGCAATAAGGAAATCGCGTTTTGGTAATTGGTAACTGGTAATTGGTAACTGGTAACTGGTAATTGGTAACTGGTAACTGGTAACTGGTAATTGGTAACTGGTAATTGGTAACTGGTAACTGGTAATTGGTGATTTGCGAAGGTTTTCAATTAGCAAAAGGCAGCTATTTATTGTAGAATCGCCTCAATGTTAAGCGGTAATGCAGGTCAAATAAGCAAGTTGCAGCCGCCTTTAAGTCCAAGCGACATTCGGTCGCTCAGGGCTGGTGACCAGGTCAGAATAAGCGGGGTAATCTACACCGCACGGGATATGGCGCATAAAAGGCTGTGTGATACGGTAAATTCGCGCAAGCAGCTTCCTTTTGAGCTTGCCGGTGCGGTTATTTATTACGTCGGCCCCACACCCGCCCGGCCGGGGAGAGTAATCGGCGCGGCAGGCCCAACCACGTCCTCGCGGATGGATTCGTTTACACCCAGGTTACTTGCCAACGGCCTTAAGGCAACCATAGGAAAAGGTTACAGGGGCAGCGAGGTCGTACAGGCCCTGAAGACATACCAGGCGGTACATCTGTCCGCTGTCGGCGGTGCGGGGGCACTGCTGAGCAGATATATTGTCTCGGCTGAAGTAATCGCTTATGAGGATTTGGGAACAGAGGCCGTAAGAAAACTGACAGTGGCGGATTTTCCGGCTGTGGTTGCTTATGATTGTTACGGAGACACCATCTATAAATAAGGAGCGATACAATTGAAGGTTGCCCTGCTTGGCTTGTTACAGTGCGGAAAGAGCACTATATTTTCGGCTGTCAGCGGCAAGGCTGTGCCGGCGATGGGTTCAACGGCGATTGAAGAGGCGCTCGTGCCTGTCCCTGACGAAAGGCTGGATTGGCTTGCCGAACATTACAAGCCTAAGAAAGTAACGCCCGCCGGCATTGACTGTCTTGACGTTCCGGGCTTTGACTTTACCGGCGAGCACGGCCGCGCAGCGGCCAGGAGGTTGATTAACCAGATAAGGACCGTTGATATGCTTGTGCTGGCAGTGCGTGCGTTCGATGAGCCGGCGGTACCGCCTTATAGAAACAGTGTCAATCCCAGCCGGGATTTGGCTGAGCTGAAGACCGAGCTTTTGCTTGCAGACCTGGAGCTTGTTACCACTCGTGTCGAAAAGCTTCAGAAACAGCTCGGCAAACCCACTAAAACACATGCCCAGGACAAGGAAGAGCTGGACCTGCAGTTAAAATTGCAGCAGGCCATAGAATCCGAAAAACCCATCAGTTCGGTTATCGAAACACCACAGGAACAGCTTATTATCAGGTCTCTGGGATTTCTTACGTTAAAGCCGATAGTGGCGGCGGTCAATATCGGTGAGCAGCAGTTAGGCAAAGGGCTGCAGTTTCCTGACGGCATCGAAGGTGTTTCATCCGTGATTACAATTTGCGCCAAACTGGAATATGAGCTTTCGCAGCTTGATGCTTGCAGTCGGCGGGACTTTATGAGCGATTTAGGCATTACCGAGTCGGCGATAAGCAGGTTTGTATGTGCATGTTATTCGGCACTTGGCTTAATAAGTTTTTTGACCGTTGTGTCGAATGAGCTGCGAGCCTGGCCGATAAAGCAGGGCACTTGTGCTCTGGATGCAGCGGGAAAGGTTCACACGGATATAAAACGCGGGTTTATACGCGCTGAAACTATGGCCTTCGAAGACCTGAAACAATTGGGCAGCGAAAAAGCCCTTAAGGCCGCCGGCAAGGTCCGGCTGGAAGGTAAAGACTATATTGTCAGGGACGGCGACATAATCAATTTCAGATTCAACGTTTAAGCAGATTATGCGTATTGCCGCAGGGCAGGGCGGGTGAGTATCCTGATTGCAATGAATTTTGGATGCTGCAAGGAGTGTCTGGAAACAGCAATTGTCTCTAATTTTACATTGGGCAGTCTTTGCGGATTTGCGTGTGTGTAAATTTCCTTGCATCGGGCCCGCAGTACTGCGCTGCAACCTGTCCGGTTCCCAGAAGTTTATACTTGTAAATAACCAGCCCTTCCAGTCCTACAGGTCCGCGGGCGTGTATCTTATTGGTGCTTATGCCCACTTCGGCGCCCAGGCCGTACCGGAAGCCGTCACTGAAACGTGTACTGCAGTTGTGAAACACGTTGCCCGAATCCACAAGCTGCATAAATTTGCCGGCGGTTTGGCGGTTATTTGTCACTATCGAATCGGTATGTCCCGAACCGTAGCGGTTTATATGTTCGATTGCGGCGTCCACGTCCGCAACCACCTTTATTGAGAGAATGTAATCGAGATATTCGGCTGACCAGTCGTCTTCGGCGGCGGGTTCGACATCTATAATAGACCTTGTTTTGCCGCAGCCGCGAAGCTCTACGGCCTTTTCCTCGAGTGCGATTTTGACTTTAGGCAGAAAATCGCCGGCGATTTTTTCGTGCACAAGCAAAGTCTCAGCGGCATTGCACACCGCGGCATACTGGCACTTGGAATCGACCG
Organism: Sedimentisphaerales bacterium; assembly: GCA_035529405.1. Classification (GTDB taxonomy): domain Bacteria; phylum Planctomycetota; class Phycisphaerae; order Sedimentisphaerales; family Anaerobacaceae; genus DATKWV01. The sequence continues at coordinate 14,067 of DATKWV010000143.1, forward strand.
TGATTTTTACCGCCATTTCCGGGTCCGCGTCGCAATCGACATATACATGACATATTCCTTCTGCGTGCCCCAGCACCGGTATATTCGTATTGTCCATTATGTATCGCACAAATTCGTTGCTGCCGCGGGGTATGACAAGGTCGATATACTCATCGAGGGCAAGCATTTCTGCGACATCGCTGCGTGTGGCAAGCAGATGCAGCCAGCCTTCGGGCAGGCCGGCCTCTTTGCCGGCAGTGGTAATGACCTCAGCCAGTATCCTGTTTGTGTGATTTGCCTCACTGCCGCCTTTCAGAAGTACCGCGTTGCCGCTTTTAAGACACAAAGTTGATATCTGCACAAGGGCGTCGGGGCGCGATTCAAAAACAACACCGATGACACCGATTGGGCAGCTGACCTTGTAAAGTTCAAGGCCCTTATCAAGTTCGGTAGCTTTTAATGTTACCCCGACAGGGTCGGGCAGCCTTATCAGACTTTCAATGCCCGCAACAACATCGGCTATTTTTTCTTTATCGAAGGTCAGGCGCTTCAGCAGCGGCTTTGCAAGGGCGTCCTTCTCAGCTGCCGCCAGGTCCTGCCGGTTTGCGGCGATGATTTGGCTGCTGTTTTTTTTCAGGGCCGCGGCTATGGCCGCAAGTGCGTGGTTCTTTATTTCGGTATTCACCGCCGCCAGCGCAATCGACGCCTGCCTTGCATCTGCAGCTACCTGCTCAATACCCATTTTAAGGCCGTTTCCCTTTCTTTTAATTAGAAGTTAAATTCCTGTCGAATTAATATGTATGGCAGTACATAGCCCAAAATCGGCCAGTTTGAATTAATTGGTTATTGACTATTTGCCGTCAAAGTCCATATAATAACCTGCAAACGGCAAATAATCAATAGCGGTATTGCCTTCCGTGGAAGTGGTCAATAACCGGTACGTGCGGGTGTAGCTTAGTGGTAAAGCTCCAGCCTTCCAAGCTGGTCATGTGGGTTCGATTCCCATCACCCGCTTTTGACGGTGCGAAAGTTCAGAAATGGCGGGGGCTGCGCATCGGCATAGACAGCAGACGGTTGGCCGTTACCGAAAAACACAAAACAAAAGTGCTTGTGGTGGTTATCCCATTTTTGAGTGAAAAGCGGGCTTGACGTTAGAAGAATTTTGGATAGAATCAAGTGTTTACTGTTGTTGAGCAGGGAGGCCGGCCGTTGAGTGAAAATGTGCAGTCAGGCAAGTTTGTTTTCGAGCAGGGGCAGGCACCGCCGGGCCAGACCGTCCTGTACCAGGAACACCTCAAACTAACCGACATGTCCCATATGACTGTTTTTGCCGGTTATATGATGCCGCTTTGGTATTCATCCATCAGTGCAGAACACAGGGCGGTGCGGCAGGCGGCAGGTGCTTTCGATTGTACACACATGGGGGTATTCGAGACAGCAGGGCCGGATGCAGCGGCGTTCCTGAACATTGTAACCACCAATGAAATTAACAATCTCAAGGCAGGCAGGGCACAATATTCGTACATACTGGATGCTGGGGGAAATGTGCTTGACGATATTATTGTTTACCGCAGAAGTGAAGATAAATTTATGGTGGTGGTCAATGCCGCCAACGAGGGCAAGATTAAGGCTTACTTTCAGGGCTTGTTAAACAACGAGGTGGTGATTGATACAAGCCGGCCTGGGATGAAACTAAAATTCAGGCCGGTAATTCGGGATGTGAAGGAGCCGGCAGCCGGGGCCGACCGCAGGGTGGATATCGCGGTGCAGGGGCCGGTTTCAATGGAGGTACTTTTTGCGGCTGGGACAGATGCTGCATCAAAGAAAAGTATCGAGCAGCTCGGTCGGTTCGAACTGACCGATGCGGTGGTTGGCGGAATCGATTGTATTGTTGCACGGACCGGTTATACGGGTGCAGAGATGGGGTTTGAGCTGTTTGTGCATCCGGGAAAAGCGGTCCGGCTTTGGAGGACGATTCTGGAAAGAGGAAAGCCGGCTGGTGTTTTGCCGTGCGGGCTTGGTGCCAGGGACAGTCTTCGGATAGAAGCGGGACTTCCGCTGTACGGCCATGAGCTTGCAAGCGAGTATAATATATCGCCGATAGAGGCGGGGTATGGCTGGGCGGTGAAGCTGGAAAAGAAGTTTTTTATCGGCAAGGCAGCAATGATACGGGCGGCAGAGAGCTGTATAATGAAACAGGCAAGAATAGAAATGCCTGGTGCTGCGGGAGTGCGGCCCATTCGACAGAACGATGCGGTGCTGGATAAAGAGGGTGAATGTGTGGGATGGGTATTGAGCTGTGCCAAAGCAGATGACAGGCAAATGGCGATTGCTTACGTGGGTAAAGACCAAATAAAAGTCGCAGACACGGTGGGCATCTATTACCTGGCGAGGAATGAAAGACAAATCCGGCAGGGCAGGAGAAAAATCGTCGGAAGGGGTCAGAAACTGGCGGCTGATATTACAGGTAAGGTGCTGAGCAGATTTGAAAGGTTTTGATTAAGGATTAGACAGGATGGTTGTTGAAGGATTATTCTATACGCAGGAGCATGAATGGGTAAAAATCGAAGGCCCTGTCGGTGTGGTCGGAATTACTGATTACGCGCAGGATTCGCTTGGTGAAATTACGTTTGTGGAGTTGCCGGCAGCAGGGCAGGTCGTTAAGGCCAAAGATGAAATAGCAGTGGTCGAAAGCTCCAAAGCGGCCAGCGACGTTTATGCGCCGGTCGGCGGCAAAGTGGTCGCAGTCAATTCGCTGCTGCAGCTTCAGCCGGAATTGATAAACCAGAGCTGCTACGAGGACGGCTGGATTTGCAGAATGGAAATTACCGACAGCCGGGCAACGGGTAATCTAATGGACGCAAAACAGTACGAAGAATATGTCAAGGGACTATCATAATTGACTATTGACTATTTACTATTGACTATTTATGCCGTTTATAGCTAATACAGAAAAGCAGCGTAAAGAGATGCTGGCGGAAATAGGGCTGAGCATGGAGCAGCTTTTCGCGGACATACCGGCAGAACTTCGGCGAGAGCAGTTTAATCTGCCGGCGGCCCTGAGCGAGCAGCAGGTGCGCAGCGTGCTGGCGGAGGTGGCGGACAAGAATTACATAAAGCTGACGTGCTTTCTGGGCGGCGGTTTCTACGACCATTTCATCCCTTCGGCGGTCTATTCGATTATGTCCCGCAGTGAGTTTTATACCTCGTATACGCCGTATCAGCCTGAACTTTCGCAGGGGACACTGCAGGCGATTTACGAGTACCAGTCGGCAATTTGCCGGCTTACAGAAATGGAGGCGGCCAACGCATCGCTTTACGACGGGGGCACGGCTATGTACGAAGCGATGATGATGGCGCTGCGTATTACCGGCAGAAGAAAGGTCGTTATCGATGACAGCGTCAATCCCATTTACAGGGTGATGATTCACTCGTACACCAAAAACCTTAATATCAGGTTTCAGCAGACACATTCGTCTGATGGACTTGCTAACCGCAGCGAAATAGCCGACAGTATCGATGAGGAAACGGCGGCGGTCATATTGCAGAACCCGAACTTTTTCGGGTGTATCGACGACTTCAGCGATGTTGCGCAGCTTGCGCATAAGCAAGGTGCTTTGCTGATTGTGTCATGCTACCCGGTATCGCTGGGGATATTAAAGACGCCCGGAGCGATGGGGGCCGATATTGTTACAGGCGAGGGACAAAGCCTGGGATTGCCGATGTCTTTCGGGGGGCCGTACCTGGGGTTTATGGCGGCAAGGAAAAAAGACGTGCGCAAAATGCCCGGCAGGATTGTGGGCGCAACAAAAGATAAGTTCGGCAGAGGCGCGTATGTGCTTACTCTTCAGGCTCGTGAGCAGCATATCCGAAGAAGCAAGGCCACCAGCAATATATGCTCCAACGAGGCGCTTTGCGCGCTTGCTGCCGTTGTTTATCTGTCACTTGTGGGCAAAGAGGGACTGAAGGAAACGGCGCAGCTTTGCGCCGACAAGGCCAGCTACGCATACGAGCGCCTTACGGCGATAAAGGGAGTAAAGCCGCACTTTAAGGCCAAATGGTTTTTCAACGAGTTTGTGCTGGATTTGCCGTGTGCTGCCGCGGACATCATCGGCAAACTGATTGAGAAGGGTTTTGCGGCCGGTTTTCCGCTGAGCAGGTACTACCGGGACATGGACAATTCGGTGCTGGTATGTGTTACGGAAAAAAGGACAAAGCAGCAAATAGGGATGCTGGCAGAGGCTCTTGAGAGTGTGCTATGAGATTGATTTTTGAAAAAAGCATTCCGGGCAGAAGGGGTGTCGGCATAATACCAAGTGATGTGCCGGGCTCGATTCATATAAAAAGCGGGCTTTTGCGGGAAAGACCGGCCCAACTGCCGGAGCTTAGCGAGCTTGATGTTGTCAGGCATTTTACGCAGCTTTCGCGCAGGAATTTCGGCGTGGATACGAATTTTTATCCGCTGGGCTCGTGCACGATGAAGTACAACCCCAAGGTGGCCGAGAGAATAGCCGCTTATCCGGGTTTTGCGCATCTTCATCCGCTGCTGCCGCAATTGAGGATGGGGGGAATGCTTACGCAGGGCGCGCTGAAGGTCATTTACGAAACAGACGTTCTGCTGCAGGAGATAACGGGGATGGCTGGTTTTACGATGCAGCCGATGGCAGGTGCGCACGGGGAGTTGACGGGTATGATGATAATGGCGGCTTACCACGCCGACCGGGGCAATAAAACAAAAAAGACAACGGTGCTTATCAGTGACAGCGCGCACGGGACCAACCCTGCAAGTGCGGCCATAGCAGGATATAAGGTAGAGCCCATACCAAGCGACAAGAACGGCGTTATGGATATTGAGGCGCTGAAGGCTTCGCTGGGTGAACACGTTGCGGGTATTATGCTTACGTGCCCGAATACGCTGGGATTATTTAATCCGCACGTGAAAGAAATTTGCGACCTTATCCACGGCGTTGACGGTCTGGCGTATTATGACGGTGCCAACCTCAATGCGATATTAGGCAAGGCCCGGCCGGGCGATTTCGGGTTCGATATAGTGCATTTGAATCTGCACAAGACGTTCGGCACACCGCACGGGGCAGGCGGGCCCGGCGCAGGGCCTGTGGGCGTCAGGGAAAAGCTGCTTGATTACCTGCCGATAGCGATTGTGGTAAAAAGGGCGGACGGTACATACGCGCTTGATTACGACAGGGACAAGTCCATCGGTTATATTGCGCCGTTTTACGGTAATTTCGCGGTCATATTAAAGGCGTATGTGTATATCCTTATGCTGGGCGCCGAGGGGCTGAGCAGGGTGGCAGAAAACGCGGTGCTGAACGCAAATTACATAAGAGAAAAACTAAAGCCGTATTACCATCTGCCATACGACCGTATCTGCAAACATGAGTGCGTGTTCAGCGCATCAAAGCAGACCGAAAAAGGTGTCCACGCGGTGGATATTGCAAAGGCCCTTATGGACAGGGGGTTTCATCCGCCCACCGTGTATTTTCCGACGATTGTCAAAGAGGCCCTGATGATTGAGCCGACAGAAACGGAAAGCAAAGAGACGCTGGATGCCTTTATCGAGGCGATGATAGATATTGC
>DATKWV010000144.1:0-6518 GCA_035529405.1 Sedimentisphaerales bacterium
TGTTTCAATGTCGAGGTCGTTGGTTGGTTCATCGAGTACCAATACATTTGACGGCTTCGCGAACAGCCGTGCAAGCAATAGCCGGTTGCGTTCACCGCCTGAAAGATTGGACACAGAATTGCGGGACTGGCTGGGCGCAAACAGGAAGTCCTGCAGATAGCCGATTATGTTGCAGGGACTGCCGTTGATGATGAGTGTCTCACTACCGTCGGCAACATTTTCATATACGGATTTCTCGTAGTTGAGCTGTGCGTGCGACTGGTCGAAATAGGCGACTTCGAGATTGGTGCCATGGCGTACGGTTCCTTGCTGTACCGCCAGTTCCTTCAGCAGAACCCGCAGCAGTGTAGTTTTGCCTGAGCCGTTAGGCCCGATTACACCAATTTTATCGCCCCGCATGATTAGCGTAGAAAACTCTCGGATGATCGGCTCATCAGGCTTATAGGCAAACGAAATGGCTTTTGCCTCAATAATAAGTCTGCCCGAGAGCTGGGCGTCCTGCAATCGCATACGGACGGTACCGATGAGCTCCTTGCGTTGTCTTCTCTCCTCTCGCATTTTCTTGAGAGCTTGCACCCGGCCTTCATTGCGCGTACGCCGGGCCTTTATGCCTTTACGTATCCAGACCTCTTCCTGTGCCAGCTTTTTATCGAAAAGGGCATTTTCGACCGTTTCCGCCTCCATCGCTGCCTCTTTACGCAGCAGGTACGTTTCATAATTGCAGTGATAGCTCTTCATTCGCCCGCGGTCTAATTCGATTATACGCATCGCGAGTTTTTTCACGAATGTCCTGTCATGGCTGACGAACATTAATGTCCCACTATACTGCGACAGGAATTCCTCGAGCCACATGACGGCTTCGATATCGAGATGATTGGTCGGTTCATCAAGCAGCAATATATCCGGCTCACGAACGATTGTCTGGGCCAGCAGTACACGCCGTTTCATTCCGGCCGAAAGGTTCTCGACTTCCGCATCAGCGTCCAGTTTTATCTTTTCAACTATCATCTCAACGTAGCGGTTCAACTGCCATCCGCCTTCAATGTCGAGACTGTGCTGGAGTTTGTCCAACTGTCCCAGCAGATTTTTGTTGTGCGGTTCAGTGGTAATGCGATGGCTCAACAGATGATATTCGGAAAGGAGTTTACCCCGCGGGCCAAGCCCCTCGGATACTACATCAAAGACGGTTCCTTTCAGACCGGCCGGTACGATCTGCGTCAGGCAAGTGACGGAAAGCGAAGGCGTTCTTGAAATAATACCGCTTTCAAGTTCAAGTTCCCCGCAAATAAGTTTCATTAGCGTCGATTTACCAACACCGTTGCGGCCAAGCAGACATATGCGCTCGCCGTGCTCGATCTGAAAGTTCATATGCTCAAGCAGCGGGTACCCGCCAAAGCCAACGCTAACATCCTGCATTCCTAATAACGCCATATCATCTATTACATCTAAATCTGAAAATCCTCAACAGGTTGCTCCCGCATATTCCTGTACATTTTAAGCTTTGACGGTAAAATAAGAATCTTATATAAGTCTTTGTAATTTAACAAGTACGGAATTTTTAGCAGGAATAGTTTCATAAAAAGCCTTAACTTTCCTGGAGTTTATATGAATACGTTCGACCAGTCCGGCAATGATGCGCAGCCGCCACTGAAGCGCCCACGGCGACACAGATACAGCGGTACTCACCCAAAAAGTTATCAGCAAAAGTACAAGGAGCACAACATAGAGGCTCACCCTGACCTGAAGGCTCATCTGTGCGCAAAAGGCAAGACACCGGCAAGCACTCATATTCCTGTCTTGACAGAGGAGGTTTTAGCTTGCTTGAGACCCATGCCCGGTGAAGTAGTAGTTGACTGTACCGTCGGCTACGGGGGCCATGCATTAGAGTTTATCAAGCGTATAGGGCCGACCGGAAAACTGATTGCTTTGGATGTCGATAACACTGAGCTTGAACACACCCGCCAGCGGCTGAGCAAAGTGAACACACCTATTAGTTTCTATCGCAGCAACTTCGCCGGCATCGGCAATGTGTTGAATAAAGAAAAGCTTGACGGTTACGACATCATTTTTGCCGACCTTGGGTTTTCGAGTATGCAAATAGACAATCCTGACCGCGGGTTAAGTTATAAGTATAACGGTCCCCTTGATATGCGAATGGACGACCGGTTAAAGCAAACCGCTGCGGATTTGCTTAATACTCTTTCCGAAGAAGAGCTGGCTAAAGCTTTTTGGGAACTGGCCGATGAACCAGTCTATCAGGAAATTGCCCACCAGGTTGCTATTCAGCGTGCCGTGCAGGCGATTAGACAGACTTCACAACTCGTTCAGATTATTTTCGACGCCAAGGGTATTAATCATAAAATATGGCATCAGCAGCGTCGCGCCGAAAAAGTCAGCTCCTTACACCCTGCTGCACGCGTATTCCAGGCACTGCGCATACTGGTCAACGATGAGCTCGGTTGCTTGAGAGAGCTTTTAAGAATCGCCCCATACTGCCTGCGTCCGGGTGGCAGAATTGGTATAATAAGTTTCCATAGTGGCGAAGACCGCATCGTCAAACAGTCGTTTCGTGACGGCGTCAGAAATGGCATATACCAGTCAGCGGCTGAAGATGCAGTTGTGCCGCAAAACAAGGAAATTAACTCAAATCCCCGCAGCGCATCAGCCAAATTTCGCGGGGCTGTCATAAAACCAGTATTTTAAAAAACCGTCCGAGTTGCAAGGGTTTTGTAATGAGTAGTACATAAAAATTAATCCACAGTTAAGTTGTTCAAATTAAGCGGTTATCAAAATAGGGTCTGAAGGCTTGAAATTTGTTTTTGAACTTACAACCTCACTACAACCAAAACACCAAATAGCTCAGAAACAATGAGAAAGCGAGATTTCATAAGGCCCGCAAAATTAAGGACTTGAAAATTTTTCAAAAAACGCAAACATTTTATATATACAGTTGACCAACAGCTTTAATATCTGTTTAATAATAGCCCCTGCGTTGCCAAAACTCCCTTCTTTTTCTGCGTCTTTCCGCCCACGGGCGCACCCAGCTTGGACATCGCCTCACTCTGATATTATTAGCTCTGCACCATCGTTGCAAAGTTCGGCGTGTTATCTTGAGAATCCTTGCCGTTGCTCTTATTCGGTCTACGGAACCGAAGGTTGCAGGTTCGAGTCCCGCCAGGCGTAATCAGTCTTTGTTGCCGCCTGGCCACGCAACTACGCAAAATCGCCCGTTTTGTGGTTAAAACACATATTTGAGACCCCTGACAGCCCTACCAACATCGTTTTTTCTTGACTTATCCTGACCCTTCTGTTATGTTGAAGTATTGTAAAAGCAGCAAACCATTTTAGCCCTTGCCCCGTTATATCTCTGCACTGGGGCCGGAGGAAGGCGAAAAATACTAACCATATTTCAGGAGGGCAGGAAAATGAAACACACCCAACTTACGAAAATCTGCCTTTTATGTCTGACCATCTGTTTGTTTGCCTGCGCCGATGTTATGGCTTACAAGGTTGGCGCAGGCGCAGCGTGCAAAACACCCGATGTTCATCCCGACGCCAAGGCCTTCTATGACAAGGTGGACAGCTTCCCGAACTGGTCGCCTAATTTCTATAAAAAGTACGGCGATTTGAAGGAAAGCCACTACGGCAGCAGCAACGACAGCTATGTTGACAGCAGCGATATTCACTACCACGTAGGACACGGCGGCGATAAGTGGGATTGGGGAAACTGGAAGACGCTGAGGGCAATCATTTTTGACGGCAGCGCCATGGTCCCCAGCGAAGCGAAAAAAAGATGGGGCAATAACAATCTCGAATGGATTGGATTTCGATGCTGCAAGCTGCTCGAGGACAAATCCAGAGGTTACTGGGCAAACTCCATGGACAAACTGCACCTGCTCTGCGGCTTCAAAACCAACAGCTATGCGCGCGACGACTTCGGCAAAATCTGGGCCGAGCAGATGCAGCTGAAAAACAAAATCTACCAGGCCTGGTTTACAGCCCTGGACCAGACAAACCAGAACGGCGTTGTCGCACGGGTGTTGGCCGAGGCCAGCGGAAACTTCGATGACAGGCTCTGGGGATACGGATATGTGTCCTCGGACCCGTCTGTTGACAAATACTACCACTACAAAGACCATCCGTCCGGCAGCCCGCCGTATTTGTTCGTTGACTTCCTGCCTGAGATGTTCATCTATGAAGTCCAGCCGCGTTCAGTCGATGAAGATTACATTCGAACCATCGGCAACGCCTTTGGTTTCGGCCTGGCAGACCCGGTCCAGGACCACGGCGACTATCTGCTGATGAGTCGTCTGGAAGTCCCCGGCGCCGACCCCTGCGACCCCAACCTTATGATTCACACACTGCAGGTGTACACCAACAGCGGCCAGTACTATTATCTCAATACGGCTACATTATGGCCGACCGAAACCAACCTGCAGTTTCCTTCACCGACCGCTGCGCACAGTATCGCTGAAGGCTTTCTCGGCACTAACGCCCTTCATTTGTCCGATGCAGGCTCCTGGGACGTCGAGTACAGCACACTGAACCTGGCTGAGGTTAATGAAGTGACACCGCTGGAAACACACCAAATCGGCTGTGCCGTTTCCTATGCCCGGGAAATCGAAGCCTATGCCGGTACATTCGTTACCGTTGCCGGCGCCGGTGCACGATTGAGGGTCTATATTGACCATACGAGCGGCGTAGCCGGGGCAATGGGCAACTGGCGCAACATTACGCAGAACGGCACGGTGCCTGTACTAACCAAAGAAGAGGTCTGGGACAGATTCAAACTGCACGGCCCGAAAGTCTCGGTCGAACCGATTCTGCTCGAATACAACCGCGTGGAAACCGATTTAATGACCGCCACGCTGGCCTATTACGAACAGCCGGGCCCAGACCTGCAGGGCAGGCTTATACCCATCTGGATTTTTGCGGTTGACTATTATGACGGCGACCTGCTGCTGACCACCGCCAACACTTTCGTACCGGCAGCAGCCCAGTTTTATCCGCCTGTTGCCAATATATCCTCACCGGACGATGGTTCTGAGTATAATGCCGGCGATATTATTGACTTTAATTCGGTTACAGACCCAAATTACGGCACACCGTCATATACCTATGAGTGGACATCCGACATTGACGGGCTGCTTTCAACCGACCCTAATTTCACCGGCTCGCTGAGCATCGCCTGCACCGCTGACGGCAACAGCATCGAAGTTGTGCCGCATACTGTCAAGCTGAAGATTACCGACTCTATGGGCCGAAGCTCCAGCGAATCTGTTGATGTTACAATTAAGCGGCTCAGCGGTGACATTAACTGCGACAATAAGGTGGATTTCCAGGATTTCGCCGTGATGGCGAATCAGTGGCTGAAACCGTAACGCAGGTTTTGAATCCCAATTTCTGCGTTTGGCATGGGTGTGTGATTTTGCCTTAAAACAGGTTAAGGACGGATAACGGGTCGTTGGCAGGGTCGTCCTTTCCCGGCAATGTCAGCATCGGTCTGTCTCTGAGCGTGTTCCATTTTTTCATCACCTCCTCGGGAACCGCTTCGCCTTTATGAATATGCGGTGAAAGCAGAATCACCAGTTCTGAGTTGCTGATTTCCTCTTTTTTGCCCGAGAAAAAGAAGCCTATCACCGGTAAATCACCCAGCAAAGGCACCTTCTTGTCGGTAATTCGCGTTTCTTTTCTCCTGAGACCGCCCATAACCACAACCTGGCCGTCCTCGACCAGCAGAGAAGTCGAAATTGCCCTTGTATCCACCACCGGGACATTGTTTATCGATTCGCCTGTTTTAACACTTTGTTCCGGCTGCACCGTCATCAGTATCTTGTCGTCATCTGTTATGGTCGCTTTGACCCTGAGTGTAACACCCACTTCCTTGAACTCGGTGGATGTTAAGGCCTGTGCGCCGCCTTCAGCGGTGCCGGTCAGTTCCGTATATGGTATTTCTTCGATGGTTCGAATGGACGCCTCCTGTCCGCTGACAACCAATACGCGCGGGCTGGCGAGTATCTCCACATTTCGTTTTTCCTGGAGGGCGTGTATGGTACCGCTCATGCTGGCTTTGACGATACTCAAATCCCCGCCAGCCGTCGCCGTACCTGCGAGTGTATCTACAAGCGTTTGTTTATACTCCAGGTCTAGAATCCGGTCCAGCACGCTGTCCCAGTTTACGCCGATTTCGGTGTCATCTTCGAGCTGAACATCCATAATGACCACTTCAATCATAATCTGCCGCGGTGTCTGGTCGGCCTTTCTTATCTCGGCGATTATCTGGTCCAGCCTGTCCCGCGTATCGCAGATAATCAGTGAGTTTGTGCTGTCATTGGTGGCGATGCTGCCGGATTGGGAGGACATGTTGTCTATTGCTTTCTTGAGATTTTTGGCCTCGAGAAATTTTAATGTTACCGTTTCGACACAAAGACCCGCCGAGGGCCTGTCTATTCTGTCAATTTCCTCAAGTATCATCTGAAGATATTCTTTAGTGTCGCAGATAATCAGGGAATTGCCTT
>DATKWV010000145.1:0-17026 GCA_035529405.1 Sedimentisphaerales bacterium
CGGCAGTGCCGCAGCGGCGATGCCGCTGCTATGGAGCGCCTCATCCTTAAATACCAGGACCGTATTCACAACCTTATATTAAAAATCTGCCAAAATCCCGATGATGCCGCGGAACTTACACAGGATACGTTTGTCAAAATAATAGAAAACCTGGATAACTTCCAGGCCAGAAGCGGCTTTTACACCTGGGCCTTCAGAATAGCCGTAAATTTAACCTTGAATCACTGCAAAAGGGCCCGCAGGCTGACTTTCAGCTCCATAGATGCCGACCAGGCCGATGCCGGCGATGGTGCTGTGCAGCTGAAAGAGATTTTGGCCGATAAAAGCTCGCCTGACCCGGCCATTATCGCCCAAACGGCTGAATTATGCGAACTTGTTCAAAAGGGCTTAATGAAGCTGGACGACGACCATAGAGCGGTGATTGTGCTGCGTGATATCGAAGGTATGAATTACGACCAGATTGCGGACGTGCTCAATATGCCGCTTGGAACTGTAAAAAGCAGGCTAAGCAGGGCCAGAAGCTCTCTTGCAGACATTATGGAGGCCCTTGTGGAATGAAAGAAAATAACGATATTAACGAATTGCTCAACGGCTTTATTGACGGCCAGCTTGACGTCCGTCAGCACACCGAGGTTCAAAGACTCATCGCCCATGACCCACAACTTACGCAAAAATTACAGCAGCTGCAGAAGACCAAAATGCTGGTTGCTGCCCTGCCGCGTACGGATGCGCCGCCCGGTATGCTTGAGGATATAAAGGCCGCACTGGAGAAAAGGTCGCTGCTGGCTGCCGAAGCCGACCATTCCGACTACAGCAGGGGCCGCAGGCAATTATTAATGCGGAAAATGGCCGCTGTGGCGGCAATGGTCGCATTAATTGCTGTTCTGGCTGCCCTGGTTTACTCGATTATTGCACCCCGGCAGGGCCCGCAAATACCGCTTACGGCCACAGACTGGCCCCAGCCGGCCCCTCGTGACACCGGAGCCGAAAAAATCGCCGCCGTCCACGCACCGCAACCCCGGACCGTTCTGACTGTGCCCGACTTGCGGGCCACCCTTGAGTTGAGAACAGTTGATTTGGCAGCCGCTGACGAATTGGTGTTGGCCGCAATCAAAAACTGCCAGGTCCTTGATGCCGCTGAGAATCTGTCGACACTTGATAATAAGGCAAGCTACTCGCTTAACTGCAGCAGACAGCAGGTAAACTGCCTGCTGAGCTCTTTACAGAATATCTGGCCCCGGTTCGATTCAGCTGCGCTGCTTGTCGATACCGCACCGCCGCACCAGCGCATACTCGTGCAGAATGTCACTGCCCGGCAGATTTCTGAAATCGCCGACCAGCACAGCCTCGAAGGGTCTCTCAAGGCCGCGAAGTATTTTGCCGTAATGAACAGTATTGCTGCTATGTCCGACAAACAAACCGCCTACGATGCCGGCAAGGACTCAGACACAACAACAATACCAAGACCTGCCTTGACTTCCGCTGCCGAAACGGTTAAAAATGCCTCCGATAAGGCGCCTGCCGACCGGATGTTCGGCTTTACTATTGTGCTTACCGGTACCGGGCCCGGGCAATAATGTCCTGAAAGTGTTTCAATCGCTGCTGTAAAAACGGAATTGACAGGGGTAAGGATGCTTCAGATACAGGATTGCTGTCTGGTGGTTGTGGATGTTCAGGGCAGGCTCGCCCAGTTGATGTACGATAAACACACCTTGTTTAAGAACATTCAAATCCTTATAAAAGCCGCAAAAATCCTCGACATTCCAATTATATGGTGTCAGCAGTGCCCGCAGGCTCTCGGCGACACTATCGGCCAGATAGCCGAACTGTTGCCCGGCATCCAGCCCTTGAACAAGGCAACCTTTAGCTGTTGCGGCCTTGAGCAGTTTAACCAGGGCCTCAATGCCCTCAACCGTCGTCAAATCATCCTCTGCGGTATTGAAGCGCATGTTTGCATTTATCAGACCGCCGTGGATTTGCTCAATGCCGGTTTTTATGTCCAGGTCGTTGCCGATGCCGTCTCATCGAGAACTTTGGCCGACAGGCAGACTGCTGTCGAAAAACTTAAAACCTTGAAAACCGATATAAGCAGCGTCGAAATGACTTTGTTTGAGCTTCTTGTTACCGCCGACCACCCGAAGTTCAAGCCGGTCGTTGAACTGATAAAGTAGCATTTTATGCCGGTTTTGCCTTTGTGGGCCCCTTGCTTTTGTCCCCGCTTTCGGCCTCTTTTGGCTTTGTTTTCTTTTGCGAGTCTGTGGTCTCGCTTTTTTCCTTTTTGCTGGCCTTTTGATAATCGCTGCTGCGGTAATCCGTCTGGTAGAAACCGCTGCCTTTGAAAATAATACCTGAGCCTGTCCCGATTAGACGTTTCAGCTTCCTTCTGCCGCACTTGGGGCATTTCTGAATCGCCGGTGCCCTTATGCCCTGGAAAAGCTCCAGCTCGTGCCCGCAGTTTGCGCATATATATTCGTATGTCGGCATGACAATTTACTCCTGTGGCTGCTTTTGGCCTGTCGCTGCTTCGCCGCCTTCTTGTGCCGGCTTTGCCTGGCTGTTGCCTTCTTCACCGGGCTGCTCTGACGGCGCCTTGTTGACAATCACTTTGCTTGGCCGGATTACCCGCCCGTTGAGCATATACCCGGCCTGGAACTCTTCCAGCACCACGTTGTCCTCATATCCGGCCCGGCTTTGCTGCAGCATTGCCTCATGACAGGCAGGGTCGAATTTTTCTCCAACGGCCTTTATCCGCTCGGCCCCGTGCAGCTTCAGTATGTCCAGCATCTGGTCATATATAATCCTGATGCCTTTTAACAGAACCTCGTTATCCCCGGCCGGCTGTGTATTTGCAAGCGTATGCACGAAATTATCCAATACCGGCAAAAGACTTTTGATTATTCTTTCTTTCTCGTAGGAAATTGTATCGGCAATTTGCCGGGGTGCACGTTTCTGAAAATTTGCATAGTCGGCGCTTAAACGCTGAAATCTCGCTATTAACTTCTTTACAAGTTCGCCCTTGTTTAAAAGAGCTTCTCGGACGCTGTCCCGATGTTCTTTGCCGACAGCGTCTATGAGTTTTTTATCATCTTCTGTTAAAAACACCTCTTCGAAAAGCTGGTCTTTCTGCTGCAGCAGGCTGTCAAGCAATTGCTCGAACTGTATCGGCTCGGCTTTCTTTGTCTGCTGCTGTTTTTCTTCTTTCATTTTTTCTTTACTGTCATGCTTCATTTGTTGTTGCCAAAATATTTCTTAAGTTTTTCAAAAAACCCCTGTGATTTCGGCGAAACGGTCTTGTTCTCGGTAGCGGCAAACTGCTCCAGAAGTTCCCTTTGCCTTGCATTTAGTTTTGCCGGTGTTTCGATTACGATTTGCACCAGCTCGTCGCCGACGTGTCCTGTACGTATGTCCGGCAGTCCCTGCCCCTTTATCCTGAATGTGCTGCCGTACTGGGTACCGGGCGGCATCTTTAGTTCCCTGCTGCCGTTGAGACTGGGCACTTGCACTGTTGCGCCCAGCGCCGCCTGTGTAAAACTTACAGGCACCGTCGCAATAAGATTGTTCCCGTCGCGCTCGAGGAATTCGTGAGGCTCTATTGCAACGTAGCAGTATAAATCGCCTCTTTGACCGCCGTTTTCGCCGGGTTCACCTTCGTTGCCTACCCGTATGCCCTGTCCCTCGTGAACACCGGCAGGTATTTTTATTGTCACAACCCTTTTCCTGGGCACTCTGCCGCTGCCGCGGCACGTCCTGCAGGCACTGGTGATTATCTGGCCCGTGCCCCTGCATCCGGGACATGTCGAGACCATTTGGAAAAAACCGCCGCCGCGGGTAATCTGCCCCGTCCCGCCGCACGTGGGACACTTGCCGGGTGCTGTCCCTGGTTCACAGCCGTTGCCGTTGCACTTTCCGCATATATCCTGTCGCGTAAACTCGATTGTTTTCTCCGTACCTTCGGCAACGTCGTTCAGTGTCAGTTCCGTGGTTGTTTCCAGGTCATATCCCCGTGAGGGTCTGCGTCTGCCCGGACGGCGGCTGCGGACACCGCCGAAAATACTGCTGAAAAAATCGTCGAACCCGAACATAGAGAATATGTCCTCTACGTTCATTCGCGAAAAATCGTGTACCCCTGTGCCGCGCAGACCTTCGTGCCCGAACTGGTCGTATTGCCGGTGCTTGTCGGCGTCGCTGAGCACTTCATAAGCCTCGGCGCATTCCTTGAACTTGACCTCGGCCTGTTTATCATTCGGATTCTTGTCCGGATGATACTTCATCGCCATGCGCCGGTACGCACGTTTTATCTCTTCCGGGCTGCTGGTCTTGCCTACGCCCAGAACCTCGTAATAATCTCGCTTGGCCATTTTCTCGCAAGCCGTAAATGCGCTTATACGCAAACAGGCTGATACGTTGACCGACCTGCGCGTTCACGCATCTGCGCATCCACTATCTTATCGCGCCGGGTATAGGCTGCTGGTCTTTGTCCTTATCCTTCAAATCCGTTACCAGCACATTTGTCGTCAGCATAAGTCCCGCAACAGAACTTGCCATCTGCAGTGCGGTTCTTGCCACCTTTGCAGGGTCGATTATTCCCGCCTTGAACATATCTACGAACTGTCGCGTGTTGGCGTCGTAACCGGCGTGTTCCTGCTTTTGCAGCCTTTCCATCAGTTCGGCCACCACCACATCGCCCGCATCACCGCTGTTATCTGCAATCTGTTGTGTTGGCGCCTTAAGAGCGTTGATTATTATGTCAAAACCTGTTTTTTCATCGCCTCTGACTTTGGCCCTGGCCTTTTCCACATGCTCGATGGCCCGCAGGAAGATGGTTCCTCCGCCGGCAACCACACCTTCTTGTGCTGCTGCTCTTGTGGCGTGAAGCGCGTCTTCCAGCAGGTCTTTGCGTTCTTTCATTTCCGTTTCCGTTGCCGCTCCTGCCTTTATTACCGCTACCCCGCCGGCTAATTTCGCAAGGCGTTCCTGAAGCTTTTCGCGGTCATAGTCGCTGGTTGTTTTCTCGATTTGATTGCGGATTTGGTCACACCGCTCGTTTATCGCTTTCTTTTTACCGCTGCCTTCGATAATTGTTGTCTTGTCTTTGCCGATGACTATCTTTTTGGCCTGGCCCAGCTGTGATAGCTGGATGTTTTCCAGCTTTAGCCCTATGTCTTCGGTAAGTACCTCTCCGCCGGTCAAAACAGCCAGGTCGCTTAACATAGCCTTCCTGCGGTCCCCGAAACCCGGGGCCTTGACCGCGCAGACTCTCAGCACCCCCTGAAGACGGTTGATAACCAGTGCCGCAAGCGCTTCGCCCTCAACATCCTCAGCCACAATCAAAAGAGGTTTGGCTACCTGTGCGATTTTCTCCAGAAGCGGAATCAATTCACGAACGTTGGATATTTTCTTTTCGTCAAGCAGAATATAGCAATCCTCAAGAACCGCATCAAGGGTCTGCGGGTCGGTCATAAAATACGGCGATATATAACCCTTGTCGAACTGCATGCCCTCTACCACGTTCAGTTCGTTTTCCATCCCTTTGCCTTCTTCGATTTCGATTACACCTTCTTTGCCGACCTTGTCCATGGCATCAGCCAGAAGTTCGCCGATTTGAGGATTATTGTTTGCGCTGATGGTGGCGACTTTTGCTATATCGCTGTGGCCTTTTACCGGAACGCTTTCCGATTCTATGAACTTTGTCACTACCTCCGTGGCCTTGTTTATACCCTGCTGGATTGCCATCGGGTTGGCGCCGGCGGTAACGTGTTTTAACCCCTCTGTATATATTGCTTCAGCCAGCACCGTCGAAGTGGTTGTGCCGTCGCCGACCACGTCGCTGGTCTTGCTGGCGACCTGGTTGACCATCTTGGCTCCCATATTCTTGAACGGCTCCGGCAGCTCGATCTCCTTGCTTACCGATACCCCGTCTTTGGTGACCTTCGGCGAACCCCAGCTCTTCTGAAGGATTACGTTTTTGCCTGTCGGGCCCAGCGTAACTTTGACCGCCCTGGCTAATTGTGACAGCCCTTCCTTAAGATGTGTCCGTGCCGTATCATCGAACATTAATTGCTTTGCCATTTCCTTATTGCTCCTGTAAAGTTTCTTATTCGCAATACCCTGTTAAGGGCACGTTGGGTTTACCCTGTAGAATTTACTTTTCCACTATCCCGAGAATATCGCTTTCACGCAAAATCACGAGTTTGTCTCCGTCAATTTCCACTTCGTTGCCGCTGTACTTGCCGTATATGACCTGGTCGTTCTTTTTCACGGTCATTTGGCCTGTTTTGCCGTTATCCAGCAGTTTTCCCGGCCCGACGGCGATTATTTTTCCGATTTGCGGCTTTTCTTTTGCCGTATCCGGCAGAAAAATCCCGCCAGTGGTTTTCTCCTGTGCATCGGATTGTTTTATTACAACTCTGTTATCCAAGGGTCTAAGTTTCATAAACAGCTCCTTAATTCAAAATGATTTTCCTTTTATTTAATTTGTGCCGATTCGTGTTAAGGTCCGGCTGACTTCCAGTACAATAACGGTATCGATTATATCCGGGGTCTTGACGGGTATATTGATAACAACTCCGTTGCAGGCGGATTTAACGGCCAATTTTGAGCGTTTCCTGTCGGCCAAAAGATAGGCGTTTTTGACCTTGCCTGTCAGTTCCGGCACCTGCACCTGCAGTTTGCCGTCCGCCGGCCAATCGAACACATGCAGATACAGTCTGCCCGGCTTTTGGGTAAGTCTGCCCCACCGAGGCTGGTCGAACGGGCTGGCAGAAGTCCCGTAGACGGCCTGGCCGTTGACCTTCAACCATTGGCCCATTTCAGCTAAACGCTGCAGGCTGGGTTGCGGAATCAGGCCTTCTGCTGTGGGCCCGACGTTCAGCAGGAAGTTGCCGCCCTTGCCGGCGATATGCACCAGGGCCCGCAGCAGCTCTTTGGTCGACTTCCAGTTGTTGTCATAGCTCTTGTAGCCCCAGGTGTCGTTCATTGTCATGCAGCTTTCCCAGTCGACGTCGGGTGCAACTCTGGCCGGGACTTGCTGTTCGGGCGTGCCAAAGTCACCGGCATATTCCTTACCCTTGCTTAAGCCCTGTTCTTTACTCTTGGTCAGGCCCTTCATATCTTCCCGGCCCTTGCCAACACGGTTGTTAATAATGACGGCCGGCTGAAGAGACCGCACAAAATTGTACAGGTCCTTGCCCTGAGGCTCGGTCCATTCGTCAATCCATTCACCGTCGAACCACAATACCCCAATCGGCCCGTAATTGGTCAGCAACTCCTCAAGCTGCGGCTTCATATACCCATCACGGTACCTGGCGAAATTGCTGCCGCCGGCGTGCGGATGGTGCCAGTCCATTATCGAGTGGTAAAAACAGAGTTTGATATTTTGTTTATCGCAGGCCTCGGCCAGCTCCTTCAGTACGTCGCGTTTGAACGGTGCAGCATCAACAATGTCGTAGTCGGTAACCTTCGAATCCCACATGCAGAAACCGTCGTGATGCTTGGACGTGATGACGATGTATTTCATCCCCGCGTCTGCGGCAAGCCGCACCCACTGGTCGGCGTCGAACCGGACGGGATTGAACTGTTTGGCAAACGTCTCATACTCCTGGATGGGTATGCCGGCCCTGTACATAATCCATTCGCCGGGTTTTTCGATACGTTTGTTATTGTATGTGCCGGCCGGCACAGCATAGATACCCCAGTGGATGAACATACCGAACTTCGCCTGGCGCCACCAGTGCATCCGTTTGTTTCGCTGCTGTCTGGTTTCGACTTGAGCCGATTCGGCTGTTACACGCGAGCAGCCCGGCACCGCCAGCAGAGTCAATATACCGATTATGCCGGCCTGCACAGGCCCGTTTAGTAACGTTTCCCGTCTTGTTTTGTGTCCGCCGCTTCGCATTACATCATATCCATATCATTCATGCCGCCCATGCCGCCCATACCGCCCATGCCTCCGGCACCAGGCGGCATATTTTCCTTTTCTTTGGGCTTTTCGGTAATAAGGCAGTCTGATGTCAGCAGCAGGCCCGCTATACTTACTGCGTTTTGCAGTGCTATGCGTGTTACCTTTACAGGGTCGATGACGCCGCTTTCCAGCAGGTCCTCGTACTTGTTGGTGTCGGCGTTATAGCCGAAGCCGCCCGTACCTGCCGTGACCTTGCTTACCACCAGGTTCGCCGTTGCGCCGGCATTGTCTGCTATGTAGTAGCAGGGCATTGCCAGTGCCCTGGCCACAATCTCTGCTCCTGTTTGCTCATCGCCCTGAAGCTTTAGCTTCCTGACCGAATCTATACACCGTATAAGCGACGTACCGCCGCCCGGCACGATACCTTCTTCTATGGCAGCCCGTGTGGCGTGAAGCGCATCTTCGATGCGTGCTTTTCTTTCCTTCATCTCTATCTCGCTTACTGCGCCGACGTTGATTTGCGCCACACCTCCGGTGAGCTTGGCCAGACGCTCCTGAAGTTTCTCCCGGTCGTAATCACTGGTTGTGGTCTCTATTTCGCTTTGTATTTGCTTGATTTTGCCGTTGATGACCTTCTCGTTGCCGGCCCCTTCGGTGATAATTGTATTGTCGTTGTCTATTGTGACCTTCTTGGCCTGGCCGAGTTGTTTTATGCCGATATTTTCCATCTCGATGCCCAGGTCCTTGTATATCGGCTCTGCCCCCGTCAATGCCGCGATATCGCCGAGCATTGCCTTCCTGCGGTCACCGTACCCGGGCGCCTTGACCGCCGCAACTTCCAGCACGCCCTTGAGCTTGTTTACCACCAATGTCGCAAGTGCCTCGCTTTCGACGTCCTCAGCTATAATCAGCAGCGGCCTTTTGCTTTTTGCTATCTTCTCAAGCAGCGGCACCAGCTTGGCAACGTTGCTTATCTTATCTTCATAGACCAGTACGTATGCCTTCTGCAGCTCGCATACCATCGTGTCCTTGTTTGTCACGAAGTGCGGTGAAAGGTAGCCGCGGTCAAACTGCATACCCTCGACGAATTCCACTGTTGTCTCCAGGCTTTTACCCTCTTCTACGGTAATGACCCCGTCTTTACCGACCTGTTGAAACGCCTGTGCCATAATTTTGCCGATTTCTCTGTCGTTATTGGCTGATATGGCCGCGATATTAATAATTTCGTCGGCTTTGGTTATATCTATGGGCTTGGCAAGAGACACAAGTTTGTCGGTTGCCGCCTTTACGGCCTTTTGCATACCGCGGTTGATGGCCATTGCATCGGCGCCTGCGGCAATGTTTCTGTACGCCTGCTTGAACATCGCTTCGGTCAGCACCGTAGCGGTTGTTGTGCCGTCACCGGCCACTTTCGAGGTTTTCTTGGCCGCTTCCTTGACCAGTTGCGCACCGAGGTTCTCGTTCTTGTCTAAAAGCTCGATTTCTTCAGCCACCGTTACACCGTCTTTGGTTACCGTTGGGCCGCCCCAGCTCTTGTCAAGGATTGCGTTGCGCCCTCGCGGACCCAGTGTCGATTTGACTGCTGCAGCCAGTTTTTCAACGCCAGCCAGCAGTTTTGCACGTGCTTCGGAATCAAACATTAATTCTTTTACAGCCATAATTGCCCGTCTCCTTTATCTCGATTGTACTTTTGTTACTATAATTTATACCCGATTTTTGTTAATGCACTGCTCTTATACTGTTGTCGAACTTATACCAGATATGCAAAGAATGTACCAGCTATTACCAGCAGCAAGCTGCCGTTATGACAATGCGAGGTTAAGTTGTTTGGCTATAGTGGCTTATGTGGAGCAGAAATTGTATGCCCTGTGGTTGTACTTTTGCTCGACCGTGTAAAAAATGCCGGTTTTGGCAGCCGGCATACCACCTTTTGCGCCATCTTGACAGGTCCGCGCACGCTTTTACCTTATACAGCTATTACACGTATTCTACAGTGGCCGGCGGTTTTGGCGTCAGGTCATAAAGGCAGCGATTTACCCCTTCTATCTGCAGGATTCGTTCGCAGATTCGGTTCAGCTTGTCCCAACCGAGCTTTTTAACTGTTGCCGTTCGCGCATCTATACTGTCGATGCAGCGAACCACAATGATTTCGCCGAACTGGCGTTTGTTGTCTCGGATACCCGTGGCGCGGTCGCTTAACAGAACCGCCAGGTACTGAAATGCCCCGCTTTCTGCCAGTTCCTCTTCGACAATTGTCGTTGCTGCGCGTACTGTCTTTAATCTTTCTTCGGTGACTGGCCCCACGATACGCGCTGCCAGTGCCGGCCCGGGAAAGGGTATCCGCTGGCACAATTGGCTCGGCAGCTCCAGTACCTTAGCCACCTCACGTACACCGTCTTTTCGCAGGCCCTTCAGCGGTTCAAGCACGCCGTAACCGTAAGCTTTTTGCGTATCGATACCAATCTGGGCAAGTATGTTATGCTGGCGCTTTATCCCCGCCACTGTCTCCTCTATGTCGGTAAGAATGGTTCCATGCAGCAGGAATTTTGCCCCTGATTCTTTTACCAGCCGCCCGAATACCTTTGCATAGAATGTATCTGTAATGGCCTGACGCTTCTGTTCAGGGTCTGTAAGACCTGCCAAAGCGCTGAGAAACTCCTGCCTGGCATCAATAAGTTCGACCGTAATACCCAGTTTGCCGAATAGCTTGACCACATGCTCAGGCTCACCTTCACGCATCAGGGCATTGTCCACAAACACCGTTTTCAATTGCTCACCCAGCGCGCGATGCCCCAGCATGGTTACGACCGAACTGTCCACGCCGCCGCTGAGCGCATTGATTGCTTTTTCCCTGCCGACCGTGGCCCGAATATCAGCAACCTGCTCTTCGATGAATTTTCCATAGTCCATATTGCCTCCTTATTATTGTATCTTGCAACCGATACGTTTTTAAAATACAAACCAAACCCGAATTTATACCAAGTCAATACGCCTGTAAATCTAATTATTTTAATAGAAACCGTCAGCGATTGTAATACAGCCGACAGTATCTTTAGCGAAACCGCTTTCAGTGATTTGTTATGAATGCCGTTACCGTTTTACCCGCACGTCTGCGCCGCGCAGATATGTCGGCCTGAGCGGTCCTGCCTCGTTAAAGCGTCCTTCCAGCGCCATTTGCCACCCCAGCATATGCACCTTTGATGCTGTTGGGCTCCAGTACTGTTCCGGCAGAAACCTGAAACCTTCGGCCTTGAACTTATCCCTGTAATAGACAAGACCTTCTCCTGACAGCCATATCGGCTGTCTGCTTTTTCCGAATTTCTCGACAAAATCTTCTGCCGTCATCACGCAGTCAGGGGCAATCTTCTTCCAGTTAAAAACACCCGCCGGCGCAGAATCATCCTTGCCCGGACTGTTTGAATACCCCTGATTAGCTGCTCTTTGATATACAGCGGTAAAAAACTCTCCTCTCTTGGCATCCAGAATACTTGCCGTTTTTTCGGGCACTTTGCCTTTATCGGTTTTGTACTGGCTGCAGTTGGCCGCGATTACATCCAGCGTATCGACCGCAACGATTTTCACACCGCCGGCAAGATTCATTATTTTCGCCATCGTTGTCGCTATGCGAAGCCCTGTAAAGCTTCCCGGCCCCGCCGATATATAAATATGACCGATTTCACTTGCCTTGCGACCAATCGCACGTAGTAGATCCTCTGTTGCCTGAAACACTTCCATACTATGACGCATCGGCGCCGAAAAACACTGCTCGCTCAGTATCCGGCTGCCTGTTGCTATTGCAACCGCGCCCATTCTGCCGGAGCTTTCAACCGCCAGTATCAACGGTTCTTCCATTGCCTTGTCCTTTGCTGCCGAAAGCAGGCCGCTTCATGTCTGTGGTTGACTTGAACCGGCGCTGCATTTTTTCTAATTGTCCGTTTATCGATTCGCCGATTAATCAGTTATAAAGGTTTTCCGAGGGATATTACTGCCTGGGCGACAATAAATCAAATTTTTCCCTT
Source organism: Sedimentisphaerales bacterium (assembly GCA_035529405.1). Lineage (GTDB taxonomy): Bacteria > Planctomycetota > Phycisphaerae > Sedimentisphaerales > Anaerobacaceae > DATKWV01. Next base: position 11,920 of record DATKWV010000145.1, read on the forward strand.
GCTAAAACCTGTTAGAATGCTTTTCTTATATATACTGATTTAGCGGCGGTGCTTCTTAAAAACCTACATAATATAGATGGTCTGTAAAAGATTATATTGAACCTTTTTCCGGGAGGTTTGGAATTGGACACTGAAAAATCATCCGTTCACTTCTTCTGCGGACCGGTTCTGCCGGTTATTGGCCTATCGGTTATGTTTTTTATAACCGCTCTGGCGGCTCAGCCGGGGGGTACCAGGCCCGACAATACCGAAAAATCTGCAGTTATGCACCGAACAGCGCAGGATTGGATGCAGGTCGGTGCCGAACTGTGCGCCAGAGGACTATACCAAAAGGCACAGGCCGCATTTAACCGCGCTGGGCAGTATGAGTTCTACCTTACGCCCGACCAGCGCCAGAGATTAACTCAACTGCTGCAAGAGGCACAGCTGGCACCAGCCGAAAGGGAACAAATCCTCCAGGTCCTCGAAAAAGCCGACCGGTATATTACGCAAAGACAATACGAAAACGCAAAGGCCGAGCTCGAAAAGGTCAGGGAAAACCAGTTTCTCACGACCGCCGAGCAAAAACATATCGCCGAAAAAATTAAAATCATAAACGACCAGTGGCTGCTGCGGAAAAAGCAGCTGACAGCCCTCTACGACCGCAGTGTGAAGTTCTACCGACAGGGCCAGCTGCAGAAGGCGCGGGATGGTTTCAATGAAGTAGCCGCAAGTGACTTATTGGCCCCGAACATAAGAAAAATAGCACAGGATTATCTGGCCAGAATCGACCAGTTCTTAAGTCAGGCTCCTCCGTCCTTGTCGTCTTTGCAGGACCAGTCGCCGGACAAATCGACATATCCGCAGGAACATGTCACCACATTTGTTGACAAAAACGCAAGCCGGCAAAACTACCCGATAAATCAAGTGCACGTCCCTGATTTTGCCGCAACTGCCGCTGAACCTAATGTACAGCTTGAGTCGCTTAATCGCAAAAAAAGCGTTCTGCGAAGCTACGCAACAGCGCTGATTAACGATGCTATTGACAAAGCGCAAAAACATTTAACACAGGGCAGGTTCTATAAGGCCAGCAAGGCTCTTGATGCCGCCGAAGAGGCGGTCAACGAAAACCGTCTTTACCTCGGCGGTGACGCTGTCAGCGCCTATCACAGCCGGATTAAAGCCCTTGCTGAGCAAATAAATGCCGCAAGGTCGCAATGGCTTGGTACGTGGGACCAGGCCGCCCCGGCGCCCGCCCCTGCGACAGACCAAAGCGTAAATAACTGATATGACAGTCGAAGTCGTCTTGTGCAGGGTAACTGCAGGCCCGCCCCAGCAGATGACAAGTATTCTAAAGCATATCTATACTGATTTGCCGTTGGCTGTTATGTGTTTTGACCATCACAATTCCTGGTCAGCTCGACTATGGTTTATGCTCATTGTGGTCTTGGGAATGCCCAGCCAGCCTCAAGGGAGCAATTTTTGAAAAGAATCCGCGGGGCCCGGCAAAACGGGGTGGGCTTTTACGTTTTTCGCGGGCCTGGCACTATTCCTTTACGGCTTACGCGGTCAGGAAAAAAGAGCCTATCGCCATTTTTTTTGCATTTATTACGCTGGCAAAATTGTGCAGCTTTAGCCGCCTTACCCGTATTGGCATTCCTTCCTATCCTGCGCAGAACGCCATCTGGAACCCGTAATATAGGACCTGACGTACGAAAACGGACAATATTTGCAAACTGCGCATAAATCAAATTTTTCCCTTGCAAAAAACCAGCATTGCTGCTATCCTAATTTATGTAAATACCCCATCTTAAAGCGGTGGGTATGTATGCTACGAAGCTATTGGGAACTCTTGGGTGATGAAAAATTTCCGGTTTTTTTTGGCTGGAGGGGTGAAATGAGGTCTTCTTTTATAGGCTGGGTAATCTTGGTTTTCTTAGCGTTGACGCTGCCGACGTGGGCGCAGACAAAGCAAACCGACAGGCAAAGGATTGTTCATCAGGTAGCGCAAAAATGGATTGAAGTCGGCACCGAACAGTATCAAAGGGGTTTCTTCAGGGCTGCGGAACAGTCATTCGTAAGGGCGCTGGATTACCGCGAATATCTGACCGCTGCCGAAAATGAGGAACTGGACAAACTTCTCGAAAATGCCAGGCACGCTGCCGCAGAAAGGGACAATGCCCTTGAGGACGTGCGCAAAGGCGAGCAGTTCCTCCAGCAGGGCAGGCTGGGCAAGGCTAAAGCCTGCTTTACCAAAGCCCGCGATAATAAATTGCTGCCTGAAGACAGGCGCGCCCTGGTCAGCGCTGAGCTTGAAAAATTGGAAAAGCTGCTGCTTGAAAAGAAGGATGAAATCAGCCGGATTTATGACCGCAGTCTTGAGCTTTATAACAGCGGCGAACTTGAGAAGGCCAGAGAGGGTTTTCTTGAAACCGCAGACAGTGACATATTGCAGTTGCCCGACGGCCAAAGCGCCCGGGACTACCTGGTAAGAATCGATAAAGTCCTGGCTGAAAGAGCACGGGTGCCGGCTGTTCAAACTGGGGACAAGCCCGCCGACGCTCGTGTCGGTGCAATAGAAATTGAAGCCGAATTACTCGATGAACTGCCCGCCACACCTGGCATTGTGCCGCAGAAGCGCCCACAGGCCGTTGAGCCTGCAAAAGACAATGGCGGTTATATCGAGGTAATTAATCGTAAAATCAGTATCTTGCGAAGTCACACAAAGGCCGTTGTCGATGACGCCGTGACCAAGGCTCAGGAGGTCCTGAACCAGGGCCAATTCGACACCGCCGAAGAAATAGTTCACACTGCCCAGCGCATAGTCAATGAAAACCAGCTTTATCTCGGGCAGGATGTTTTCAACTATTACAGCGATACACTTACGCAGCTGGAACAAAAAATAAACGACCGCAGGCAGCTTCAGGGTCAGCAGCTTCAGCAGCAAAAGCAGCAGCAGGCCGGCCAGGCCCAGATGCGATACAGGCAGCAGATGGAATCTGACAGGGCAAAGAGAATTGCCGAGCTGATGACCAATGCCATCGCATATCAAAAACAGCAGCGGTATGAGGAAGCCCTTGGCCAGTTACAAAGCCTGCTGGCTATAGACCCGCTTAATAATGAGGCTATCATCCTCAAGGAAACTCTTGAGGATATGATTAGCTTCCGCATGCAGCTTGAAGTGCAGAAAGAGGCTGACAAGGAAAGGGTCAGCATTCTGCTAAGGAGCGATGAATCCGGAATCCCTTTTGCAAGGGAACTTACGCACCCCAAGAATTGGCGCGAAATCGAAGCCAAAAGACAACCCGAGGATGTTATTGGTGAGGATTCAGCAGATATCGTTACATACAGACAACTGGACGAACTGGTGGACCTTTCGGGCCTGACCCCGCAGACGGCCTTTGGTGATGCCCTGGAGCAGTTAAGGCACGCTGTGGAACCTTTGCTGAAGCTGGTTGTCCTCTGGCGGGACCTGCAGGAGAATGCCGATATTGACCAGTTCACTCCTATAAATATGAATGCCATAATCGATGTACCTCTCGGTACTGCCTTGAAGTTACTGCTGAAATCGGTTTCCGGCGGTCTGGTTGACCTTGGTTACGTCGTTGAAAACGGAGTAGTTACCGTTGGAACCACCGATGCCCTTCCCAGCGAGTTGGAGCCGCGTGTTTATGATGTTACCGTCCTGCTTGGCAGGCCTGCCGATTTTTATGCCATGAGCGGTATGGGCGGCGGCGGTGGCGGCGGCGGCGGTGGCCGAGGCGGTGGTGGTGGCGGCCGAGGCGGCGGTGGCGGCGGTGGTGGCGGCGGCAGCGGCGGTGGCGGCGGCCAGTATTTCGAGGAATATCTCGATGTTGATGAAGAGGAAATGGACAGCGAAAGATTGGCTGAGCAGGCCGCTGAAAGAGCCCAGAACCTCAGAGCCCTTATTCAGGAGACCATCGAGCCTGACAGCTGGTTCGATACCGGCACCGGAAGGGGTACCATAAGCTTCTATGAGAACAAAAAGCTTGTTGTCCGGCAAACGCCGGAAATTCATAACAAAATAAAGAAACTCCTCAAGGAAATGCGCAAATCTCTTGGCCATCAGGTTGCCATTGAGGCAAGGTTCCTTCTGGTCGGCGAGAACTTCCTCGAGGACATTGGCCTGGATGTTGATTTCAGAATCCGCGCAGGCGGTTCCTTTGGCAATATTGACTTCTTCCAGGAATCTGCCGATGTTGCCAGGCCCAAGGCTACCAACATCATAGGCAGCCTCGGTGATGTTATTGCCGATGCTTATGAGTTCCCCGATGCCATGCGAACCCAGTTTGGCGGTGCTATACTCAACGGCCTGCAGGCAAACTTTGTTATCAGGGCTACCCAGACACACAAGGATACAAGGTCTTTGATTGCTCCCAAGGTAAGCGTGCTTAGCGGTGAAATGGCTTCTTTCAGGATGCAGAGGACCATCAGGTATGCACTGCCGCCCGATATATCTTATGGCGGGTTTGGTTATGGCACCGGTGGCACTGGCGGCGGAGGTGCCGGCGGCTACGGCGGCTATGGCGGAATGTCAAGCATGATGCAGAACTATGGAGAGGTTCCGACAGGCACCATCCTCAATGTTACACCGACTATCACTCCGGACAGAAAGCATGTCTTGCTCAACATTGTAACCGAGTTGCGTGATTTGCTTGAAATGAAAGATTATACGGTGGAAATGCCTGTCGGAGGCACTGCCACCCAGCCTGTGGCATACACTGTAACGCTGCCCCAGACTGAAATATCGAGGGTCCGGACCCGTGTCAGTATTCCTGATGGCGGAACCTTGCTGTTGGGCGGGCAGAAGAAAACTGCCGAAGTCGAAATGGAATCCGGAGTACCGGTACTGAGCAAGATTCCCATAATTGGCAGGGCGTTTGAAAACCGAAGTAAAATCAAGGACCACAAAATACTATTGATAATGGTTAAACCGACTATCATTTTGCAGGAGGAGGCTGACGCTGAGGCAATTGCGGCCATGGAGAATGGCTAATACCAAAAATATAGAAAAAAATTGCAGGTTAACGTGTTATTCAGGGGCTTTTACGGTATCAGCAGTGTCTTGTTAAGTATGGGGGAGGTGGGTTCATAGCGCTTATAAACT
>DATKWV010000146.1:0-6740 GCA_035529405.1 Sedimentisphaerales bacterium
GTTTTGGCGCCGGAGGCCTTTGTAACAATGAATAACCGGTTCCGCACGTGCGGCCTGGTTGAGAGGAATTTACCGATGCCCTGCTCGCTTCTGCCGCCCTCGTAGCCGTGGGCCGTATCCCAATAGGTAACGCCGTACTGAACGGCCTTTTCCAGCACAATCTGGTTATCTAAGGTATCGAACATTGTGCCCAGTGCAAGACACGAGACATCAACGCCTGTTTTGCCGAGTTTGCGTTTTGGCACCTGCGGCAATTCCGGCCCACGGTCCTGTTCAGACCCCGCGGCGGTATTCGGGTCGGCCTTTGCCGCGGCCGAAATCAAGGCCGAGCCCAGGCCCGCAGCACCTATGGTCTTCAGGAAATCTCTTCTGTCAATTTTGTTATTTTTTGGTTCCATTAAATTTACCTCCGAAAAATATCGCTAAGTTTATAACAATAATCAGCACAGTTTCGTTACCGCTTCAGCCATAAGCTGCGCTATAGGCAGATGCTGAGGACACAATCGCTGTGCTTTGCTGTAATCGGTGCCCAGCAGCCTGTCTTTTGCCGATGCCGGGATTTCGGCAAAAAGCTCTTTTGCCATATCCGGCCGGCCATAGCTGTTATAATACATCAGGCAGCGCATAATGTCACTAATATACGGCATATCGGGCAGCACCGCATCGCAAATATCGGCACAGCCGGCACAATAGCCGCTGCACGTTGCTCGTGCATACCGGTCTAAAGCGTTTTTGTCGGCCTGTGAAAGCTTTGTTTTATCCAGCACCGCCGCCACGTTCTCAGTCAAAACGGCAATATTCTCCATCCCGACACAGGCACTGCTGAATCTTTTATCTTCGAGCACGACCTTTATCTTTGCCTGGCCCTGGGTGAAACCTCGCTGCAAAAAGTGGTCAGTCAGCTGTTTATCCTCCTGCGTTTTGACCTCGAGGGCCTGGATTTTCATGGCTGTAAGGCCGATGCCTGCATTATAACAGGCCTGGACAGCGTCCTGCAATTGGGGGTCCTGCCCTGAGCGGAAGTTGTATCTTGTCAGTACGGCGTCAATCCAGGGCAGTTTAGCGGCGGCATTAAGACACTTTACCTCGTTACTATGTGTGCTGAAACCAAAGAAGCGAATCAATTTACGTTTTTTCGCATTTTCCGCCCAGCGTCTGAGCTCATCGGTTAATTGGGCGGGGTCGGACAGGGTATGGATACCATAAAACAAATCGATATAGCCGGTGTTCATTCTGCTTAGCGAGGTCTGCAGACACTGTTCAATCTCATCGACGGTTGTGGCACTGGAGGCTTTTGTAGCAATGAACAGGCGGCTGCGCAGGTGAGGGTTTCTTGCGAGGAATTTACCGATACCCTGCTCACTTTTGCCGCCGGAATAGCGGTGGGCAGTGTCCCAGCAGGTAACACCCCACTGGACGGCTTTGGTTAGAACGATTTGGTTCTCAACGGCATCGAATGCCACGCCGGCGGCTAAGCAGGAGACCTCGACACCGGTTTTACCGAGCTTTCGCTTCGGCACCTGGGGCAATTCCGTCTGTTGAGTCTTCCGGGGCGGTGAAACTGTATTGGGGTCGGCTTTTGCGTTAACTGAAATAAAAGCCGAAGTTAAACCCGCAGCACCCGCAGTTTTGAGAAAATTTCTTCTGTTGATTTTCTTGTACTTTTCTTTCATTGACCTCACCCTCAAGTTCATGCCAGCTTACCGACCGCCTCGGCGACCAGTTCTTTTATCGGCAGGTGGTGCGGGCAGCGGGCCTGGGCTATAGTATAATCGGTACTGAGCAGCCTGCTTCTGATACCGGCGGGGATTTTTGCAAAAAGTCGCCTGGCTCTTGCTGTCTGGCCGTAGCTGTTGTAGTAAGTCAGGTAACGAATAACCTCACTTATACAGGGCGTATCCGGCAGCACACCGTTACAGATATCGGAACAGCCCAGACAATAACCGCTGCAGCTCTGCTGTGCATACTGTGTAAAAATATCCAAATCGTGCTGCGACAGTTCGGTCTTGTCCAGGACGGCTGCGGCGTTTGTTTCCAGTAATGCGACATTAGGCATACCTGCACAGGCACAGGAGAATCTTTTGTCCTGCAGTACGGCCTTTAGTTTGGCCTGTCCTGCGGTAAAACCTCTCTCGATGAAATGCCGGGTCAGCGGTGTTTCGGATTCGCCTTTTGGCCAGTGGGCCTGGGTCTTCATGGCTATAAGGCCGACACCTGCTTTATTGCAGGCATCGATGGCAGCCTGTAATTCTGCGTTTTCAATCTGGCGGAAATTATAAACCAGCATTGCCGCATCAATCCAGCCAAGTTTAGCGGCGGCATTGAGACAGGCCGGCATGTTTTTGTGCGTACTGAAGCCGAAGAACCGAATCAGCCTGCGTTTTTTTGCACTTTGGACCCACTGCTTTAATTCGTCACTGAGCACCGAAGGGTCGGAAAGGCCGTGACCGCCGAAACTGGGGGCCTTGATGTGGTCCATAATATGGTACAGGTCGATATACTTGGTATTCATCCTTTTCAATGATGCCTGAAGTGAATCTTCTACATCGGCTACGGTTATCGTGTCGGACGCCTTGGTCACAAGAAAAAGCTGTTTTCTGGCTTTGGGATTATCGGTGATGAACTTGCCTATACCAAGCTCGCTGTTGGGACCGGCGTAATCGGGCGCGGTATCCCAGCAGGTTACACCAATCGCAAAGGCCTTTTGAAGTACAATCTGGTTCTCGAGCACATCGAATATAGTGCCCAGCGCAAGGCACGGAATCTCGATGCCGGTTTTACCCAACAGCCGTTTCGGCACCTGCGGATAAACAGGGTCTTGAGTTTTTGCAGTGGTGGTAGGCTTATTGGGTTCAGCCTTTGATTGGCCGGTTATAAATGCGGCACCGACAGCCGCTGAGGCCATATTCTTGATAAAGGCCCGTCTGTTTGTTTTATCGCTTTTTTCTTTCATCATTTTACCCTCCCCGGACTTTCAGCGTTTTAGCAATAAGGCTTTAAGGGGGTCTCTTGTCTGTCCTTCGGCGGAAACCCTGATGGCCCTTTGGCCGCTTACGGGGCATTCGTGCTCGCATATACCGCAGCCGATACACTTGTCGATATCAACGTAAGGCCTTTGCAGTCGAACTTCAACGGTAAATTTTTCTGTCTCAATGGATTTTTTCTCCAGGGGTTCACAGGGCTCGATTTCTATGGTGTTTTCGGTATTGGCGGTGATTTTTCTTCGCTGATTGTCGATAGTAATATAGTAGTCGCCGGAAGCGAATTTTCCCGGCTCAAGACCATCTTCAATTGTTTCTATGATGTTTTCTTTAACAGCTTTTACAGAAAAAACGCCGTCTCTTACCGGGCTGAAATACTCATCGGTATAAATGGCCTTGGGGCTGAGGGGGCAGTTTTCCTGGCAGACTATGCAGGGCTTGTTCATTGCCCAGGCCAGACATCTGTTACGGTCAACGAAGGCTGTGCCCATTTTCACAGGCCCGACATCGGCGAATTCATCGGTGCCGAGCTTTTCAGCAAGTGTAATGGGCCTGATGGCGGCGGTCGGGCAGATTTGCCCGCAGGCCGTGCAGTTCAACTGGCAGCCGCTTGTACCGGTACGGTTGTTCAGCACGGGCGTAAAGAGCGTTTCAGCACTGCCTAAGAAACCCGCCGGCTGTATTACATTTGTCGGACATATTCGCATACACTGGCCGCACTTGATACACCTGTTTAAAAATTGCTCTTCCGGCAATGCACCGGGCGGGCGGATGATTTTATTGTTCCAGTTTGTACCCAGAGCGTTGCTGAGCCTTGCAGCGGGCACGGCAAGTACGCCGGTAAGAAATGCCAGGACAAGACCCCTTCGTGAAACGTCGGGGTCGGTGATTTCGCCGCCGGCCGAGGCAATTGTTTGATAGCCGATTACACCGTTTTTGCAGTCTGTCAGGCAGTTAAAGCAAAGCACACATTCGCTGGTCCTTATTTGCTTATCAGGTTCACATGCACCTTCACAACTGCGCCGGCACAATCTGCAGCCGGGGCATTCGGCCTGCTTTTTGCCGATTCGCCAAATGCTGAACCTGCTTAAAATGCCGAACAGCGCGCCCAGCGGACAGATAAACCGGCAGTAAAATCGCGGGATAAGCAGGTTAAGAAACACCGCTGTCAGCAATACAGCCAGTATCAGCCACGCATGTTCGTAGAACCGTGCAGCCGCAGAAGCGATATTAACGCTTCGGTCCGCAACGGCCAGTATTACGATATTAAAAGACCGTGTTACCAGCGGTATGGGGTCAAGCAAACCGGTTTGTAAAGTCGCCGCCAGTGACGGGAACGCCGCCATGCCCAGAAAGAACACGAGAACCAGATATTTCAGGCCTTGGGCCTTTTTGTAATCATTAAGTGCAAGTTTCGCGGGGGTCGTTTTTCTTCGGTTGGCCACAAAGCCGGTAAAATGATGAAGCGAACCGAAGGGACAGACCCAGCTGCAGAAAAACCTGCCGAGGATTATTGTCAGCACAACCGTAACCACAGCCCACAGTAAAGGCCAGTAGAGCTTGTGGGTGGTTAATATCGTGCCGATTGCAGCCAGCGGGTCCAGCTGAAGGAACCAGTTGACGGGCCAGCCCCGAATCTGCCAAAACCGCTCGCCGACGGTGCTGACTATACCGAACCAGATAAACAGCGCGAAAAAAAAGACCTGGCTTATGCGTCTTGCCGTGACAATTCTCATAATAACCTTTGGTTAAATGGTAACTGGTTAAATGGTTGAATAACTTGTGCTCAAGCGTCCTGCTTACATTTACGTAAGTACTTAATGTATCCGTTCAGTTTTTTTAATACTCCAAAGCCTTCTTTCTTTAGTTCGTTTAATTGACCCAGGTCAACATAACTTTCATCTATGGAAACATTTATGTCATCAAGTAACTCTTCGAGAGAACCCCTCGACTGTCTCAAAAACTGGATATTTTCCTGATAATGGAATCTGCCATGTCCTTCAGCAATACAGTTGGTTAAAGACACTGCCGCACGGCGCATTTGGTTGGCTAAATTATATTTCTCGTATTCCGGCAATTGCTCAGCCAACTTATATATCTTTTTTCTAAATTCTCTTGCTGCTTTATAGACTTCCAAGTGTTCGAAGGTTTTATATTCTGTTGCTTCCACTTCGCCTGTCCAATTACCAATTACCATTTACCAGTTACCAATTACTATCCGCTATAAACAGGTTTAAGCGATTCATAATCGGTTGTGCCGGCACCGGCTTTTTGGGCTTTTGCAAGGTAGGGCAGGTCGGCAACTCGCAGGCCAAGCAGCCCGCAGCCGTAAGAATCTGCAGCCACCTGGTCGCAGCTTGCAATTAAGGTATCAGTACGCTTGAGGTCCGAAAGCGAACCGCCGGTGGGGCCGTTGGTAACCATAACCTCAGTGCCGTCGAGTATAACCAGGGTTGGTTTTATCATCATCGCAAGCTCAGCGATAATGGTGTTTATGTCCTGGTGAAAGATATTTCGCCTTCCGCCGAGCAGCCCGTACCAGTTTTTCATCGTCATCGAAGCGCGGCTTCTGTGATGGTCCTTGACCGGCGCTATACCGATAAGCTTATCGATTTTGCTCAAAGGCCCGTAGAAAACAGGCCAGTTTTTTATCAGTTTACCGCCCTTGACAGTAGTGTATTCAAAAAGGTGCTTTTTGGGCAGTACAACCCTGGCGCCGGCGTCGGTTGCAGCTTTGCCTATTTTACTGAGCATAAAACAGCTTGCGGGGTCGTTGATGGGATTGTCCGTAACGATTACCTGTTTTGCACGGCCTCTTTTGTAACAAAGACGCACCATCTCCGCCACCAGTTCCGGATTGGCGGTTGCACCAATTATAGGCGGTGAGGCAAAGGCCACGTTCGGTTTTATGGCAACGGTATCGCCTGCGGCAACAAACCTCTCAATGCCGCCCAGCAGGTCGATGGCTTTATTAAGATTATTTACTCTGTCGGGGCCTTTGACTACAGCCATTGTGCGGTTTGCCTGGGTCGGCACCGAAAAGTCCGGTATCGTCACCAGGTCCTGGCTTTCAGCCTTGCCGTCGGGTCCTTTTTTATCGTAAAGCACATAGGAAACGACACCGCACGCTGCAATGGAGATTCCGGCTTTTGCGGCACGCGCTATAAATTCCCTTCGTGTATTACCTGTTTGAGGGGCCATTGATTTTCTCTTTCGACCTAATCGGTAAAATTTTCAGCCAGCTTTTCGCTTAGCTTCACGGCTGATTTTGCGTCCCGCGCCTCATGCACACCGAATACGAACGCACCTTTGTGGCGTATAATCTCGATTGTCCCGTAGAAATCGACCATTTTTATGTCCGGTTCCTCTGCCAAAATGTCCCTGCCTCCGTTGTCCAGCAGGAACTGGTAATACTGCCGGGCAAGCTGCAGCGCCTCCCGGCTTGAAGCACGTTTGCTGAAAAACGCGGTAACGGTTTCGGTGTCCAGACGATACTGTGCGGTGAAGGTATCGCTTAAACCGTCAAAACCGAAAACACCGGCTGGGTGCAGCTTGATACTGTCTGCTGTCAAACCTTCTTTGCCGAACAGCTCCAGTTCCGGTATGGCTGTGTCACCCACAGCCGGATTTTCATTAATCTTTTCAGCAAGTTCCAGCATCGCGGCAGCCAGAATGTCGGATGCCGCCGAACCCACCATTTCTACGTAGTATCTGCCGGCGGCAAGATAGAGCGTATTTGCCGTTTTGTATGCGAACCGC
>DATKWV010000147.1:0-21082 GCA_035529405.1 Sedimentisphaerales bacterium
TTTTACGTTAATGGTGTTATTGCCAATATCAATTTCTATTGTGTCACCATTCTCTAACAATCCTATCGGGCCGCCAACCGCTGCTTCGGGACTGATATGACCTATACACGCGCCCCTTGTGCCGCCGCTGAATCTGCCGTCGGTAATCAGCGCAACAGAATTCCCCAAACCTGCACCCATAATATAACTCGTAGGTAAAAGCATTTCCTGCATACCCGGGCCGCCCTTCGGCCCTTCATAACGAATCACCACAACATCGTCTTCCTTGACCTTTCCGGCCAGTATGCCCTCGCACGCCTGTTCCTGGCTGTCGAAAATAACCGCTGGGCCGGTGTGCGTGAGCATTTCAGCGGCGACGCCCGCGGTTTTAACCACACCGCCGTTCGGCGCAAGGTTGCCTTTTAGAATAGCCAGGCCGCCTGTTCCGGAATACGCCTTGTCCAGCGGATGTATGACTTCCGGATTTTTGATTTTCGCATCACGGATGTTCTGACCCAGCGTCCTGCCTGTCACTGTAAGACAATCGGTATTCAGCAGGTTCGGCACCTTGCTGATTTCGTTTAATATCGCGCTTACACCGCCTGCGGCATTGACGTCCTCGACGTGCCACTTGCTCGAAGGAGAGACCCTGCAGATGTTCGGACAGGCGGCGCTTATTTTATTTATGCGCTCAAGGTCGTATTTAATGCCGGCCTCGCTGGCTATGGCCAAACTGTGCAGAACGGTATTGGTCGAGCCACCCATAGCCATATCCAAAACAAGGGCGTTATCGAGCGATTTTTCGCTTATTATATCCAGCGGCTTTATGTCCTTTGCAAGAAGGTCCATAATCTGCTTTCCTGCTGACTGGTAAAGCTGCTGTCTTTTCGGGTCGGTTGCCAGGATTGTGCCGTTGCCCGGCAGGGCCATTCCGACGGCCTCACAAAGACAGTTCATACTGTTTGCCGTAAACATTCCCGAGCAGCTTCCCTGCCCGGGACATGCGCTATTCTCGAGGTCTTTTAAGCGGTTCTGGTCGATCTTGCCGGCGCTGAATTGGGCCACCGCCTCGAATACGCCGACAAGGTCGATTGTTTCCCCGCTTTTTGTTTTACCTGCTGCCATCGGCCCGCCGGAAACAAAAATCGCCGGTATATTAAGACGCACGGCGGCCATTAGCATACCCGGAATTATCTTGTCACAATTCGGGATGCAGACAAGGGCATCGAAACAATGTGCCCGTGCCATAGTCTCCACCGAATCGGCGATAATCTCACGAGACGCCAAAGAATACTTCATCCCTGTATGGCCCATGGCGATACCGTCGCAGACAGCTATTGTACCAAATTCAAAGGGTATGCCGCCTGCCTGCCTGACGGCAAGTTTGACCGTTTCTGCGACCTTGTTCAGGTGCACATGGCCGGGCACTATATCGCAATAACTGTTGGCAATGCCGACAAAGGGTTTGGCGATGTCGTCATCTGTCAGGCCGCAGGCGTGCAGCAGGCTTCTGTGCGGGGCACGCTGGAATCCTTTTTTAACCGTGTCACTTCTCATAATTAGACCTTTCGAAAATCACTTACAAAACTGGTGAGCGGCCAATCAGTGACTCGTGCCCCGTCGCTCGCCGCTCGAGTCACGGGTCACCAGCGACGAGTCACCAATTACCAGTTACCAATTAACCAATTTGAGCTTAACGGGCTAAAAAATTGGATTTTAACCGCTAACGGGCGGCAGATAAAGAAAATTCGGTTGTGTCCTGCGGCTGTTATGTGTATAATTGCCGTTTTGGGCGGGGATGAAATTTTTTTATAAGGAGACCAAATAATGGCACTTAAGAACATTATCGGCTGGCTGGTAATACCTGCGGTTTTTTCTCTTGTGTTCTGGGCAGGCTGCGAATCAGCCGGCCAACGGGTCGAAGAACAGGTAAAACCCGCCCTGCAGCCGCCCAAAGTCGTTTTGCCCGAGCAGGTCAGCCTGGCGCTGAAATATACGGCAGGCGACTGGGTAACTTACAAGGTAATTACTGAAAGTGAAAGAACCGTCAAATTTGAGGGTTCGCTGCCGGCCAACAATGCCTTCAAGGGAGGCACCAGCGGCAACAGGTCCGAATTGACTTTCACCCAGCAGATATTAGACGTGGACGAAAAGGGTAATGCAACAGCCGAAATTACCCTCAAAGAACTGAAATTCGTATCCAAACTCAAAGACGATAAAATTCTGGATTTTGACAGCACGCGCGAACAGGACAGCAAAAATACACTGGCGAAATTAATCGGAGCTAGTTACGTCATAACCGTTACGCCGGCTGGAGAGGTTGTTAAAGTAAGCGGCACGGAGGGCATAAAAACCGAAATAAGAGGCGGGTCTTCGGCCGCCAGAACGGCAACTGAGTTTATCGGCACCGATGAGATTAAACGTCGTCATACGCTCGATGTCCTGCCGCCGGCCGACAAGAACATGCTGCACAAGGGCCAGAAGTACAGCAGGCCGGAGTCTTTGAATTTCGGGCTGATGGGTGCGCAGGCATACGAAAGGGTTTACACGCTTGAAGACATCACGGATAAAAACAGCAGAATCATTGCAAAAGTGCAGATGGAAGCGATACCTGCTGCACCGACGCCCGAGCAGGCGACCGGCCGCGGCTTCGCCGAAATGTCGGACAACACCACAACTTATACAGGCTGGCTGAAGCTGGACGTGACCACAGGAAAACTCGAAGAATGCCTTGAGAAACTGCGCTCGGAATGGATAGTTGTTGACCCTTCGGTGCGGGGACAAAAGGACGTCGCGCCGGCTGCGGTCAGAATGATTGCCGGCCGGTTCCGGAGCATAGAAAGAATTTATTAAAACCGGCGGCTTTTTTTCGCAAAACAAACAAGGAAACTTAAGTTGAAGACAGTATTAGCTGTTTTAGCACTGATTTTTTTCAGCTCCCTGGCCGGCTGCGGCACCAGCGGCGGCGGCAAAACCCTGCTGACCGTTGATTTCCGAAGCGGCGAAACACTGCGTTACAGGTTTGTCACCGACCGGCAAACAGAGGTGGACTGGGGGCCGGTAAAGGGAGCCAGCCAGAGCAGCCAAAACAAGGGTCATAAAATAGACAAATTCGCCGACCTTATGGATATGGTCGTTTCTTATACACCTGTCGAGGTTGACCCTTACGGCTCCACGACCATCAAGGCCACCTGTGAGTCGATAAAAATCAAGCGCGGCCAGGCAAAAGGCCGGGCCGATTCCGCAAGAGACCCGGTGGAAACAATCGCGGGCAAAAGCTTTAATTTCACGGTCGGGCCCACAGGGAAAATACAGGATTATTCGCAGATGGAATCATTAATCCAGCAGGCCGGCGAAAAGGCCTTTCGAACAAGTACCAAGGACGGCAGAATTAAAGACCCTGATATGACAGATGACTTTATCTGTACCCAGTGGTTTTTGTGGGACGCGGTTTCGAGTATAGAGCAGCCCCTGAAAGGCCTGAACATCTCGGACAGCTGGAATTCGATGCTTTCGGTTCCGACACAAATGGTTTTGCGAAAGGCCAGAACCGTTACCTATACGCTCGATGAAATCCGCCAGACCGACCAGGGACGTATTGCAGTTATAAGCAGCAGTTACGGCCCGGCTGAATCGGTCCCGGCCACCTGGCCGGTGGCGTATAAAGGGCCGGGATTTATGGTAAGCGGTACGTTCGGCTTCCTGCAGGGATATAAAACAGCAGAGCTCAAAGGCAGCGGTGAGGAACTTTTCAATATCGACCTCGGCCGAACAGAAAAATACAACCAGCAGTATGAAATGAGACTCAGGTGCCATTTACCGATGGGCCTGGGCGGTGTGATACCCATAACCGTCAGGCAGAAAATCTCTATGCAGCTTCTGCCGCAGGATAATAAAAGTCAGTAAACACATAAGTAAT
Organism: Sedimentisphaerales bacterium; assembly: GCA_035529405.1. Classification (GTDB taxonomy): domain Bacteria; phylum Planctomycetota; class Phycisphaerae; order Sedimentisphaerales; family Anaerobacaceae; genus DATKWV01. The sequence goes on from DATKWV010000147.1 coordinate 3,899, forward strand.
CCTGCTGTTTTTTGTAGGGAGATATTCGCGCGTTGAAACGCAAAAACCTATGGGCGCCGTGGCGGATTAAATATATTCAGGGTCTAAACTCTGATATGATTTCCGCGGATAAGGACAAATCAGCCGGTCAATCAGCCGAATGTTTTATCTGCAGCAATCTGAAAAAACCCGACCAGGACGACAGGAATTTCGTCCTTTGGCGGTCGGGCCGCTGCATCGTAATGCTCAACAGGTTTCCTTACAATAACGGCCATTTACTCATCGCCCCCTGCAGGCACATCGCCGACTTTCAGCAGGCAAGCGACGAAGAGCTGCTGGAGCTGAACAAACTAATCAGGGAATCGCAAAAAGCACTGTCGGCTGCCATAAAACCGGATGGCTATAACGTCGGGATGAATTTGGGCAGGTGCGCAGGTGCCGGCCTGCCCGAACACCTGCATATTCACGTGGTGCCCCGCTGGGACGCAGACACAAACTTTATGCCCGTATGCAGTGATACGAAGGTAATAAGCCAGGGCCTCGCGGAGCTTCTGAAACAGCTACGACAAATAAGCACGGAACTTAACCTGCCGGCATTATGATATGTCTGAAAAACCGAGCCGTTTTGCAGTAACCGAAGGCCTCAGCAGGGGCCGTAAATTCAGGGAAAAACCTCATCCATACCGCACCGGCTTCGAGCGCGACCGCGACCGTATAATACACTGCAGCGCATTTCGCCGCCTTGAAGGAAAGACCCAGGTCTTCACGCCGGGACTTGACGACCACTACCGCACACGCCTTACACACAGTATCGAAGTGGCCCAAATCGGCAGGACGATTTCAAAGGCCCTGGGCTTGAACGAGGCCTTGACGGAGGCTATATGTCTTGCACACGACCTGGGACACCCGCCGTTCGGCCACATAGGCGAGGAAATTCTTGACCGTTTAACGGCCTCCACGCAGGCGCCCTGCGGGTTCGAACATAATCAGCAGTCGCTGCGAATCGTCGATATGCTCGAACACCCCTATAAGGATTTTCGCGGATTGAATCTTATGTACGAGACGCGCCTGGGCCTGGCTAAGCACCGCACAAGCTACGACAAGCCCGCAGACAGCAGTTTTACCGAGGCCAACTGCACACTCGAGGGACAGGTTGCCAATATCGCCGACAGAATAGCGGTGAACTCACACGACCTCGAAGACGGCCTGCGGGCAGGGCTGATTAGCCAGGAGCAATTAGAGAATGTAAAGATATTCGCACAGGCACAGCGCCATATAAATGCCTCCGCCATTACGGATGCGGCAATCCGCAGAACAAGGACGGCAAAAGCTATTATCGACCAGCTTGTCGGCGACTGCATAATGGCCGGCAGAAAAGCTATCACCGAAACCGACATAAAGACAGTTGACCAAATCTGCGGCCACAGCGAAAGTCTGATTGTGCTGCCTGCTGAAAGCGATGCCGCCCTTTGTGAGCTTGAGGACTTTCTGCTGTGTAATTTTTATCGACACGGCTTTTTCAGGCAGACCGCTGAGCGGGTGCAGGTATGGCTTGAAAAACTTTTCGAGGGCCTTTGCAGCAGGCCGCAGCTATTGCCGGAACACTTTCAGCAGTTAATCGAGGCCGAGGGTTTACATCGCTGCGTTGCCGACTATATCGCCGGCATGACCGACAGGTTCTGTTTGAAAATGGCCAAGGAAATTTAACCACGCAGGACGTAGAGAGTTCGTAGTTTGTTATTCATAGTTCGTAGACAGCGGACAGCGGATAGAAAATCGTGGCTCGTCGCTGGTCGCTCATATCCGGTGTTGCACCCAAACGTAACCTGTTTTTGTCCGCGGCCTGTCTGCCGTCGGTTAATGCCTGAAGTGTCTTTGGCCGGTAAAGACCATCACAATGCTGTATTTGCCGGGCGTGGGCAACAAAAATTATTTTGCAGTTTTTGACGTTTCGTAGTTAACGGGCATAAGTTTCTCCAGACTCACATGTTGCGAAGTGTCGAGAATTTCAATGCCGACAATTTTGTTGTCCTCACCTATATCGAGCACAATATCCTCCGAAACTCGTCTGTTTATAGTGTCCTGCTTTTTGTCGTCTAACCGTATATAGAGAAGGTCTGTTTTGTCATTATACAAAATGTTCATTGTTTTTTGCCTTCGCGGTTCGCCCGTATTTGGCAGAAATCACAAAACCCGTGTCGATTACATCTTTGATTTCGTTTTCGTTTGTACCTCGCTGCCCGGCTCTGTCCAAAGTATGCAGGCCAATCTGAATCTCCATTCAACATTCCTTTTCGGCGTATTGCAAATATCTTCTTAATGCTTGAAGTGTCTTTTGCCGGTAAAGACCATCGCGATACCGTGTTTGTCGGCGGATGCGATAACTTCGTTGTCTTTTTTTGAGCCGCCGGGCTGAACAATGCACGCCACACCCGCTTTTGCGGCGTTCTCAACATTATCGGCGAAAGGCAAAAAGGCGTCGCTGGCCATCGATGAGCCTTTGCAATCGTCGCCGGCCAGCTCGATTGCAATAAGGCCGGCCCGGGAACGATTCATCTGGCCTGCACCGACACCCACAAGTTTTTTGCTCTTTGTCAGTACTATGGCATTGCTCTTGGTATGTTTGCAGATAATCCAGCCAACCCTCAAATCCTCAAGCTGCTCGGCGCTGGGACGTTTTTGGGTGGGGTAACTGAGCTGTTCCTGCTCCCAGCCGGCCAAGTCACGGCTTTGCAGAAGCAGCCCCCCAACCACACAGCGCACGTCAAATTCATTCGCATCTGTCGCACCGGCACCAACCGGGCCTGTTTCCATCAGCCTTACCCTGCCGCCCCATGTCTTTAGGGTCCTGATTATTTCCACGGCCTCGGTTTCGAATTCAGGCGCCAAAATCACCTCTGCGAAAAACCCGCCTGCCCCTCTTGACCTGCCGAATCTGCTGTAAGAGTCCATAATCATACTCGCCAACTCCACATCCACCGCCCTGTTCAGCGCTACTATACCGCCAAATGCGCTGACAACATCACCCTCGTATGCCTTTCGATATGCCTGGCGGATGTCCTCGTCAATCGCACAGCCGCACGGGTTAAGGTGCTTGACTATAACAGCCGCAGGCTCGTTGAATGCCTTCACCAGCTCAATCGCCGCATTGGCATCCAGCAGGTTGTTGAAGCTTGGTTCGGCGCCGCCATCCAGCAGGCGCGCATTGCTTACAGACAGTTCCGAACCGGCGGCAAGCCTGTAAAAGGCCCCGCTTTGATGCGGGTTTTCCCCGTAACGAAGCGACATACCTTTTTTAAGCGCAATTGAAATCCTGTCGGGGTACTGTACGCCGGCCCTGCTGTTAAGGTACTTCGCTATGGCCGCATCGTACCAGGCGGTCAGGCCGAAAGCTGTTCGCGCAAGGTCGCTGCGCATTTCTTCGCTTATACATCCGTTGTGTTCCTGCATATAAGCTGTTACTGTATCGTACTGGCCGGGGTCGGTGACAACTGTAACGAACTTATGATTCTTGGCAGCCGAGCGTATCATGCTCGGGCCGCCTATATCAATATTTTCTATCGCGTCCTGCAGTGTACAATTGCTGGCTTGTACGGTTTCCTCGAATGGGTAGAGATTCACGCATACCAGGTCTATAGGCTCGATACCGTGTTCGGCCATTGCAGCGACGTGTTCGGCCTTGTCACGAACAGCCAAAAGACCGCCGTGAATTTTCGGATGAAGGGTCTTGACCCTGCCGTCCATCATCTCCCCGAAACCGGTAACAGACTCTATGCTGACAACTTCGATACCCGCGTCCGCCAGCTTCCTGGCGGTACCGCCGGTGCTGATTATCTTGACACCCATCTCGCTGAGCCTGCCGGCAAAATCAACAATCCCTTTCTTTTCCGACACGCTTATCAACGCCGTATTAATTTTCACGTCCATTTGAATCTCTTTTCCTCAATAACATTTAATATCTATTTCCAATTCGACGCACCTTTGACACACATAAAAACCAAAACGCCCGCTTACTCAACGCTCTCTATGCACATAATGTTGCCTTTGTTATCACCCACATAAATCTTCGAATCCGCAACATTGGCAGCGTATCGGTTGACCGGCGCAAAGTTAATTGAATACCGCCGCCTGCCGCTGCTGTTGTCCATAACGACCATTTCACCGTTTTTTGTAATCACGTAGCTTTTTGCCCCGCGCTGCGCCAGCATCTCAACACCGTCCTGCACCTGCCATAAGGCCCTGCCGTTCTCGGCCGACAAGGCTGCAAGGCCCTTGCCGCGAATAATCTGATATACCGTGTCGCCGGTTACACGGGGACTGCTGTCAAGTATCGCTTCGGTCTGGTATCTCCAGACAAGTCTTCCGGTAACTGTATCGATTCTGTAAACATTGGTGTCTCTGCTGGCAAAAAACAGGCCCTCCCCGCTTCTTACAATCGGACCAACGATTCCGTCAGCGGCATCGAACTGCCAAAGCCGCTTTGGCTGGTCAGGCGTTATACTTATGCACATGCCCGAATCTGTGCCGAATACAACGAAACTGTCATCGGCGTAAATCGAAGTAATCAGCGACTCGTTCTCAGCGGCAGCCTCGAATATCTGTACCTTGTCTTCGGCTCGCAGCGTATGCAGCCGCCTGTCACTGCAGCCGACATAAAAGTAAGTACTGTTACGTGCCAGGGGACAAATTATACCCAGTCTCATACGTTTGCTTTCGAGGACCATCCCCGACTCGGAATCCAGTTCAACTATTTTGCCGCCGATGACAGAAAAAAGCCGGTCTTCGTAGTGACCCAGACCCAGCATTGCAAAATCCGGTTCCGTTACAGGCCTGCTGAATATTATACGCCCGTTACCACGGTCCAGAGAAACCATATAGCTAAGGTCGCTCAAAGCGTAGATACGGTTACCGAGGATAGTTAAGCGCTCAAGACTTTCATTTGCTTTTATTGGCAGCTTGCTCTGCCAGACTATTCTTAAACCCCCCGCGCTTAGAAGCTGCGGCCGAACAAGTGCCGAATCGCCGGCCTGGCCTGCAAAACCATCACCGCCCGCCAATAAAACACCCATACAAAAATACAAAAACAATCTTTGTCGCAGCATCCTTATCATTTTCATAAACCCTCACAAAATCAATTGATTATTGACTATTGATTATTCAACCTTCTGTTTTCTGTCATCGGCCTTCTTCTTTTAAGAAAGTTCCACATAGTCAGCTAAATCAACCTCATGTTCGTTCTCGAACCGCAGCATCTGCTCTATCCGCTCTATATCGTCCTGTATGCGGTTAGCCAGCTTGAATATGTAGGGCTTACCAGCCAATCGATTCCGCAGGTCATCGAGCATAGGCTCCCAACTGCCGCCGTAAAGCTGTGATTTGAGAACCACGAGCATGCGGTGCTCCTCGCTGAGACCATCAACAAAAGTGCTCACCGCCTGGCTTATAGTTTTTTTGCCGCCTTTATCGCTGTTTTCTGTTGACTGGGCCATCTGCACTGACACCTTAGATTATGCCAAATACTAACGGCCAGGGTACGCATTTGCAACAAATTTCCCGCAATTACCGGCTTATCTCGCCTGATAAATGCCTCTGCCGCTGCCGGATGCACCAATTTAATTGCCCGGATGTGTTGACAAGTAAAGCTTACACGATTAAATTATCCAGCCAGAGACAAACCGCTGGTGCAGTCAGGTTGAACCATATTTTTGATTTGGAGGTAATCATGAAAATACAGCTGACACCTCTGGAAATAGGAATTTTTATAGCATATCTTCTGGCGGTAATCGCCATAGGTTTCTATTCGGGCCGAAAAGGCAAGGAAAGCACCTCATATTTCTTCCTGGCGGGCCGCGGATTACCCTGGTTCGTCATAGGTTTTTCGCTGATTGCCTCCAGCATCAGCACCGAGCAATTCCTCGGAGAGGTGGGTTTTGGCTATAAATACGGTATGGCTGTGTGCAACTGGGAGTGGCTTGTCTGGCCGGCACAGGCAATGCTGTTGTTTTTCTTTCTGCCTATATACCTTAAAAGCAAAATCTACACGGTACCGGAGTATTTAGGCAAACGTTTCGGCCAGCTTTCGGGAACCGCCTTTGCCGTGGTCTGCATTATTATGTACCTGGTTATAAACCTGCCGCTGGTTCTGTATTCCGGCGGGTTTCTCATGGAGTCAATCTTCGGCATACCCAAATACTGGGCTGTCGTGATACTGGTAATCGCTGCCGGCTCTTATACCATTTTTGGCGGCTTAAGTGCCGTAGCCTGGGTGGACCTGTTCAACGGAGTATTGTTGATTGGCGGAGGACTTTTCGTTTTCGTTCTGGGAGTAATGGCGGTGCCGGGCGGGATAAGCGAGATTGTCGGACCGGCCACAAGCGACAGGGCGCACCTGATGCTGTCCGCCGACCACCCCGACCTTCCCTGGACCGGTATGCTCACCGTGGCACTGGTTACCGGCGGCTTCTATTATTCCACCAACCAGTTTATAACCCAGAGATGTCTGGCGGCAAAGACCGAATGGCACGGTAAGATGGGCATAGTGTTGGCCGCCTTTCTGGCCATTCCGCTTGCGCTTAGCGTAACCTGGCCCGGTATGATTGCTTATGCCCTTAACCCCAATCTTGAAAACGTCGACCACGCCTATCCTTACCTTATCAGTCACCTGGTTCCCATCGGTATGCGCGGTATAGTTTTCGCCGCTTTAATAGGCGCAATAATGTCCACCGTCGATTCACTGGTTAATTCGACCTCATCTCTGCTTACTATGGACATATACAAAAAACTTATTCGCAGGGACGCTTCCGACAGAAGCTGTGTAAAGTTCGCCCAGATAATCGGCTTTTTTATATTGGTTTTCGCCGCCGCCTGGACGCCCATAGTTGAGATATTCCCGTCTATCTTTTCTTATGTCCAGGAGTGCTGGACACTGATGATGGCGCCCTGCATGGCGGTCTTTATCCTTGCCATATTCTGGAAAAAAGCCACCAATACCGCTGCGGTTGCCACGCTGTTTCTGGCTATTCCTATGTTGGCGTTGGTTTTTATACGACAGTCTTTCGGGATTCTGGCAGCGATAAATGTCTTTAACCTCGGCGGTATTGTTTTTATTATCTCTTTGGGGTTCATGATTGTGGTCAGCCTGTTTTCCAGGCCCGTCGAACCACAAAGGCTGGACGCCACTATCTGGAAACCCAGTATGCTCAAAATACCGAAGGAGGAATTAGCACACGGCTGCCCCTGGTGGAAATCGACAGGTTTCTGGTTCGCCATTGTGGTATTGTGTTTCGTGATTATATACGTAAAATTCTGGTAAAATCTATAAGCCCGTGACAAACGAGCTTGCCGGCCCCTGGCGCCGGTAATCCCGGTCGTCGGATCGGCACTGCAATTGTGATATCCGCGTTACCGGCAGGCGTTCCACATATCTTCGATAAAGTCATTGCCGTACGTATGTACATCCGTCTGGGTCTCGTAAATCACCCACCAGTCCACATAGTCAAAAAACGCATCCTGGCCCCAGAGCGGCTGGCCGTCAGGATATTCCACAGTCGGCAGGCCGTAATATGTATGGCCGTCTTCGCCGAACTTGTTCACCGTACCCGTCAGGCAGCAGCACGCGCCTGTGGTCTCTATGGGGTTTTGCATGCTCGTGTCACCCAGCACTATGCCGGCAAACAGAATCGGCCACTTTCTGCCGCTGCCGAAGCCGCCGTAAGCTCGCCATGCGTCACCGTTATTGAGATGGCAGTAATACAGGTCTATACCCAATTGCACCATCCTGTGGATATATTCATTGCCGCTGCCGCCCCACGAAAGCCCCTAAACCAAACAACACCGGGAACCTTGAAAGTAGTTGGGGCCCGGACTTCAGTTAGTCCAGGCCCCAAATCTATGTCAATTGGCTGCTATAGCCTTTGACGGTTATTCAATCGTAACCGTCAGAACAGGTCTTTGACTGCTTGTACTGTGGTTGGCCGTTGACACTTCATAGTACCTCTGAGGAGAATTGGTTTCGTTGATGTCATTGTTGATTCTCAGGAATACGTAATCACCGCCTTCTGCACCGGCCGTATATTGGGCGTTGAGGTAATTCTTAAGTGCGGTATCGGCGCTGCTGCTTGTGTTGATAGTACCGGTGGATGTCGATGGTGTTACTATATCGTCCTGGATGCCGGTGGAGTTCTCGTCGCCTGTAAACGAACCCTGGTAGAAGTCACCTGACACAACCGAACTGGTGGTACGATAATCCAGACCATGGACATCTATATTGCCCTGAGGCGTATAGTAGCCGGTACCTTCATAGTAAAACTTGAGATTGGCAGCCGTAATCGTCTGACCCTGGCCAAGTGTTGGTAATTCAAATACCAATACGAAGCAGTGGTCGTGGTCCGTATCGGCACCTCCGCTGCGGGCAGTTTCTTCGCCGCCCCACCGCACGTATCCATCACTTTCGACACTCGTATCAGCAGTGCTGCCGTTAATATCAGTCGGCTCAGCCGAAGCGTCGGTGGTAGCGGATTTCACCGTCGAGTAGCTGGTCTCGTTGTGGTTAGTGCTCTTGTCGCGGGCCTTGACACGGTAGCTGTACTGAGTGCTTGCGCTAAGACCTGTGTCCTGATACGTACTGCTGTCCTGCCAGGAGCTACTGTGACCGCCGCCTGCTGTACATTCGAAGTAGTATTCAACTCCGCTTGCATCCGTAGCTGTGGTCGCCGTCATTGATATAGAGCTTGTGCCAGTCTCATAAGGCTCAGTCGCCCAGGTCATCGGGTTCGGAGCCGGAGCAGTACCGTCCTGGGTTGTAGCTGACTTGACCGTTGAGTAAGCAGTTTCATTGTGATTGCTGCTCTTGTCGCGGGCCTTGACACGGTAGCTGTACTGGGTCAGTTCACTAAGACCGGTATCGGTGTAGGTGACGCTGTCCTGCCAGGAGCTGCTATGCCCGCCGCCTGCTGTACATTCGAAGTAGTATTCAACTCCGCTTGCATCCGTAGCTGTGGTCGCCGTCATTGATATAGAGCTTGCACCGGTCGCATACGGCTCGGTTGCCCAGGTCATCGGATTCGGACTGGGAGCTGTAGTATCAGACGCAGCCTGCGTTACAAAGCTCCATATATCGCCCATCCAGAAGCTGGTGCCGTTGACTTCGTCCACAGCCCAGTAGTAAGTCGTGTCGTAGGCCAGAAGGTTCGGGTCAAAGGCGTTCGGGTCAAATGAACTGGTACTGTAGTTGCCCATGTACTCACTGGAAGAATGACTGGCATCGGCTACAGAGTTGTAATTGGTGCCGAGATAAACCTCGTGGTAAGCCGCATGGGCACCGGCTGTCCAGCTAAGTACCGCATCCACGCTGACGTTATTGGCATTATCGGCGGGGCTTGGGCTGCTGGCCGTAAAGACCACGCCTGAGTAAATCTCGAAGACCTCGTCGGGGTCGAGCGTCTTGTCGAATATACGAACATCGTCTATGCGTCCGGTAAACGCCTCCGTACGCTCGGCATTACTGCCGTCATTGCCGATATCCGCAAATGTACCTATGGTGCTCAGACCCGTGTAACTGCCGGTGGCTTTCTGCGCACCATTAACATAAACGAAATAGTTGCTGCCGTTCCAGGTCAGCGCTACGTGGTACCATGCATCGGTGCTCAGGGTCATAATACCTGTAGCCCTGGTATGAGTGTCACCAAGACCAAGGTTAAGCACCATGTCACCGTTATCCAGATACAACTGGATTCTGTCAGCCCAGCCGCTCGGATTGGAGCTGTGGCCGAAGTAATACCTTGTACCGGACTGGGTTCCTGAAGCCCGGCCCCAAAGTGTAATACTGCCTTGTGAGGCGGAAAGGGCACCACCAGGAATCTGGCAGCGGTCGCTCGTTGAGCTGAAACTCAATGCACCGTCCGTATGGCCGCTGCTGGTCCAGGCAGCACCGCTGACCGTACCGTCATAGCCGTTACCTGAAGAGTCCGTAGCAGTTGTGCCGCTGGTTTCATCGAGCTTCAAGTAACCCGTCGGACTCGGCGGCGGTACAACCACCGTGTCGGTAGTGGCCGACTTCAGCGTCGAATAGGCCGTTTCGTTCAGGTTGCTGCTCTTGTCGCGTGCCTTGACCTGGTAGTTATAGGTGCTATTCGAATTAAGCGCCGTATCCTCATAGCTGGTGCTGTCCTGCCAGCCGCTGTCATGACCGCCGGCTGTGGTGCAGTCGAAGTAATACTCGACGCCGCTTGTGTCTGTGGCAGTTGTCGCAGTCATGGCTATAGAAGTTGTCCCGGTGGAATGCGGCTCAGTGGCCCATGTCATCGGATTGGGACTGGGAGCGCTGCCATCCGGAGTTGTAGCTGACTTGACAGTCGAGTAAGCAGTCTCGTTCTGATTGGTACTCTTGTCGCGCGCCTTGACCCTGTAACTGTACTGGGTCAGCTCGCTAAGACCTGTATCTATGTATGTAGTACTATCCTGCCAACCGCTGTCGCTGCCGCCGCCTGCGGTGCAGTCGAAATAGTATTCCACGGCACTGTCGTCGGTAGCGGTAGTAGCAGTCATCGCCACCGATGTCGCAGAAGCTGCATAAGGCTCTGTAGCCCAGGTCATCGGGTCGGGACTGGGAGCCGTAGTATCAGGCGCGGTTTCCGTAGTTGCCGATTTTACTGTTGAATAAGCAGTCTCATTCTGATTGCCGCTTTTATCGCGTGCCTTGACGCGATAGCTGTACTGCGTCTGCTCATTCAGGCCGGTATCCTGATATGTGGTACCGTCCTGCCAGCCGCTGCTGTGCCCGCCGCCTGCGGTGCACTCGAAATAGTACTGGACACCACTTGCATCGGTGGCCGTTGTAGCTGTCATGGATATGGAACTGCTGCTGGTAGCGTAAGGCTCAGTTGCCCATGTCATCGGGTCGGGGCTTGGAGCGGTTGTGTCACCTGCAGCTTGAGTTGTGGCTGATTTGACGGTACTGTATGCCGTCTGGTTCTGGTTGGCGCTTTTATCGCGTGCCATCACACGGTAGCTGTACTGTGTGCTGGGGCTAAGCCCTGTGTCCTGGTATGTAGTACTATCCTGCCAGCCGCTGCTGTTTCCGCCGCCTGCGGTGCACTCGAAGTAGTATTCAACGCCGCTGGCGTCGGTAGCGGTTGTTGCGGTCATCGATATGGAGCTTGTCCCCGTTGCATAAGGCTCAGTCGCCCAGGTCATCGGGTCGGGACTTGGCGCGGTTGTGTCACCGCCGCCGGTGGTTGCCTCTACATTGTCCACGGTCAAACTGCCCGTCTCGTGTACTAAAGTCCAATGGTCAAGACTGCTGACACTTTGCTGACTTGTGCGGAAGTCGTAGCCACTTGCAAGGGTAACCTCGGACTGACCTTCCGGCGTTACATATACGTCGTACTTGTGGCCGGAAATATTAATGTCCATCTCCACGTAGTAGGTGGTACCTGCCGAATATGGCAGCGTAACATCCGCTGCGTAGGAGTCGCCGTTACGCACGTCTATATTGCCGTAATCGTTGAAGCGTAAAATGCACGCAAGGTCATTGTAACCGGCAGCCGTGCCGTTAAGTACGCCCACAAGACCGTCCATACTGTTAAGGTTGGGTGTGGCATCAAATTCAAAAATAAGCGCTCCGCTCTGGCTGCTGAAGCTGAAGCTCTGCCAGGCGGTCGTGCTGGTAACAGCCGTACTTGACTCGGTAGTGGCCGACCTCAGTGTTGAATAGCTGGTTTCATTTTGATTGGTGCTTTTATCTCTTGCCTTAACCTGGTAACTGTACTGGGTACTGGTACTAAGACCTGTATCTTCGTAAATCGTGCTGTCCTGCCATCCGCTGTCGTGGCCGCCGGCTGTGGTACAGTCGAAATAGTATTGCACGCCGCTTGCATCTGTTGCGGTGGTTGCAATCATCCGTATAGAGCTGCCGCTGGTAGCATAAGGCACGGTGTTCCAGGTCATCGGGTTCGGGCTTGGTGCGGTCGTGTCGCTGGCCGCGGCAACATTTATAACCACGTTGTCGGTATCGGTTGCACTATCGTTGTCGGTGACTGTAAGCGTAATCGTATGTGAGCCAACGTTAAAAGTCACGTTCGGGCTTACACCGGTGCCCACCTGCGTGGTGCCTTCTTTCCAGACGTAGCCTGTAATACTGCCGTCCGGGTCGTAAGAGCCGCTGCCGTCAAGAGTTACCTGCTCGGAGCCGTTATCATCCGTGTCTGTAACCTGCCGGTCGGCACCGGCATCAGCCACCGGAGGCTGATTGCTGGTATCACATGCGGGATTGGCGGGGACCGGCTCACCCGTGTGGAAGGTGTTGCATATAAACGTAGGATTTCCATCGGCGCTTAAATAACCGTATTGCCAGGAATCCTTCTCCCAAACGTTGTCCTTAAAGGTTATATTCGTGGGGGCGCCATAAAACTGGTCGTCCGAATAAACCGTGTATGCACCGCCGGACAGAAAATTTCCTTCTATCCATACGTCATCTACCGGACCGAAATTCGACTGTATAAGCATTGCCGAGGTCTGAGTCTGGTACAAAGCCTGTAAAGTGTTGCCTATGATATCACAGTTACCGCCGACGGGCAGCTGAATACAATCGTTATGCGAGGTTGACGTTTCAACCAGGCCGTGGCAGTAATTGTCTATGATATTCACGTTGGTGTAAAACACAATACAATCCTCATACCCGGATACGTCGCATCGGCGGATTGTGGTGTCACTGGCAAGCACCGCAATGCCCGGCTGGTCCGGCCCTTCGATGAGACAATCTTCAATTATCGTGCCGGTATAACCGTGATTGGCCTGAATGCCGTACCACCCGCCCTGTCTGAGACGGCATTTCTTGACCGTAACGTTATTTGCCTTAATCTGCAGGCAGCCGGTGATGTCTTTTTGTTCAATAACCGCTCCGTTTGTAGTAATTGTCAAAGAGCCGGTGTACGTTGTAAGGTCATTGACGGTAAGCCCCACACCCGCCAGGCCCGTATTGCTGGCTTTGGGAAAACCATCCGGTATGGGAATCTGCGCACCATACCCGTTGCCTGCCGCCAGGCAGACAACCAAACCAATTGCAATTAAAATAGACAACTTTTTAGACATTTCATTTTCTCCTTCCCCCGGTTAACAATGTTTTGATTACAACTACACGAAACAGAACTACCCTGGTTTATCGAAAACTGACTTAACCTCCTTTCTCCCCTCCACCGGGTTAATAGTGTTTTTTGACAGAATTGATAGAATTATCGAAGAATAACGATATGAATTTCCAGGAATGACTCATGTAATTTGTCGCCTCCTGTAAGTAGTTGTTCTTTCCTTAAAGCTATCTACATAAGCACCGGAAAACCGTGCCTTGCAAAAGTTTTTATTTCAACTGTGCCAGATGCCTGTCACACCAGCTTAAGATAAAAACCTCCGCTCTACCCGGAAACAAAATGTAAGACTTGTGCTGATAGTATAGTATGGGCCGCTTGTGACGGTGTCAAGCGAAAAAAAAACAGAAAATTATTACAATTGCACAGCTAACTGCTTGCCCCGCAGCGACTTAGAGAAAACGTTGACTGTACATCTACCCGCTTGCGTTCAGCTATGCCGATACTGTCAGTACTGCGGCGGCAACCCACCGAAAGTAAACAACACCGGAAACCTTGCAAACGGCCAAAGAGACTCAAAATAAATCCGGAAAGGAATTTGCTCTGTCATTACCGTCACACAAGCTAAAGGGGCCTGTGTCTTTACGGCACAGGCCCCAAAAAGCTGCATCCTCTTTATATGCCCAACATTACTGCTGGTATTCATACGCGCCGATGTCAACAGCACTGCCGGACGGAACCGGATTACCTTCAAGGTCCTCGCTGTAGCCGACATCTATACCTGCATCTTTGGCAGGGCTTGTGGATTTCAGGTGGTAGTCCAGGTTCGCATAGTTCACGAAAACCTTGCTCTTGTCCTGCTCGATTATTTCGCCGGTGCCAGGGTACCAGCCGTACTGCGGGTACTGATTCCACGCCAGGGCCGTATAAAGGTTATAGGTAACGTTCGAACCTGACCCGCCCCAGCCGTTAATGATGTTATTGGTTACAATCAGGCCGGTACCGCCGGTATTAAGGGCCGGCGGGCTTTCGTTCATTATCACATTGTTGTAGTAATGCAGGTTCGTGCAGTGCAGGCCGTCCCAGGTCCAGTCCGCAACGCAAAGACCGCCGCCGTACGTGTGAAGGACGTTGTAGGCCATCGTTATCGAGTCGCTGTCCTGTGTGGTCAGCGCGCAGTTGCCCCGCAGAACCGTGTTACCCAAAATCAGGATGTCCGAGGAGCCCTGATAGGCCGTAATGCCGTTGGCGTGCACACCGGTATGGTCCAGCACACTGTTTCCGATTACGTCAACGTTATGGGCACCGCCCATATAAATCCCCGTTCCGCCGTTCTTTATCAGGATGTTGTTGCGGAATGTAATGTTGGAGCCGCCCGTCAGCAGTCCTCTGCTGCGCAGGTTGCGGTGGATATAGTTGTTTTCAACGGTTACTTCGCTGGTACTGCCGCGCAGGTCCACGCCCGCAAACTTGTCCATCGAACGGTTGTACGCCACCTCGTTGTTGCGAACTATGATGTTGTTGGCGCCATCGGTGGTGTTCTTGATGCCGGCACCGCTGGCCCAGTTACCAAAACCGGCGCTGAACTTTATTATCTTAAAGCCCTGGAGCGTGATATTGCTCTTGCCGTTGAAGTCAAAGCCGTTCCTTCGCACCGAGACTGTTATTCCCACACTGCTGATGTCACCGGTCGTGTACGGCCACAGGTAAACTTCGCCGCTGCTTTCATTAACTACGTATTCACCTGCTGCGTCCAGGACCTCCACGCAGTTACCCATCGCATAGAGGGTATCCCTGTCCGGATAAGGGGGATTGGGTAACGTCTCGAAGTATATCGTGTGCGTCGAAGGTGAATAACCGGTTACCTTCGAGGTATAGACCTGGTTGCCGGTGGCCCAGACATGGGCATAGGCGCCGTCCCAGGCATTAGGGTCTGACTGCGTGAAGAAACTGGCATCCACAATGCTGGTGCTGTTGGCGTCGGTCAGCGGAACAGCATTATAGCTTGAGGTCTTGTCGTAGAAGAAGGGGTCGGGTGCGGTCGGGCCCTGCGCAACAGCAAGCAGTTGGTCGTTCTCCATAAGATTTACACTCCACACATCGTCGCATCCGACAGGCAGCGTGGTTTTGTACATATTGGCCCAATAGGCGGCGCCGCCGCAGTCCTCGGCAGATGAGCAGGGTGTCCAGCTGGTCAGAAGCTCGGAGCCGTCGATAACGGCCTTGCCGCTGCCCCAGGTCTGTGCGGTATCGCCGTCGAAGACAATCGGAACGCCCAAACCGCCGGAGGTATTTACCTTGATTTCGCCGCGGTAGTGAACACCACCCTTGAAGATAACCGTATCGCCGCCCTGCAGTATAGTCGCTGCGGCAATACCCGTGGCGTTGTTGTCACAGGGACAGTGCTTCCAGGGTGTCAAAGTGCTGGTGCCGTTGTTGTTATCGTTACCACTGTCGAAGTCAACGTAGTAAGCTGGCCCCAGAGGCTGTGTCAGCCAATCCTGCCCTAATGAGGCAAAATCACCAAAGTCAACCCAGCCGCTATGGTCAAGGTCTGCGCCGCAGCACCAGCCCTGTTGCGGCTGAGTACCGCCTTCAACCAGCCACTGCCGCGCAAATGCCACAAGGTCGTTGAAGTCAATGGGACTTGCCACGACCATATCGCAGGCAACCGTAAAGCTCCAGACGTCTCCTTTCCACGGCTGCGGCTGACAGGCATCGTTGACCTCATCGATGCGCCAGTAGTAAGTTTTGCCCGGCCAAAGCCCGTCGGCATCATAATCGTTGGTATCATAACTGTTGGCGTCAAAATTCTGTCGGCCTCGATATATGCCCGTGGAATCGGATGTATTGGCGTCATTAACGTCGTCGTAATCGGTGCCGAAGTACACATCGTGAAAAGCGGCATATTCTCCCGGTGCCCAGCTTAGCACCACATCAGGCGCCACGTCTGTTTGGCCGTTTGAAGGATTGCCCTTATGGGCAGTTACAACCTCTCCTACCAAGGTAAGGTCAAGAAGCTTGCTGGCCCACTTCCACTTGCCGGCAACGCTGTTTTCGCACAAGAACCGTGAATTTAGGCTGTCATCACAGGATACCATGCAGATATCCAGCCCGATTACCTGACCGATCCCAAGGGTCAAAACCGGCGAAGTACCCGGACTGGACAGGTTCAGGTCGGAATACGGCTTTAATGCAAACTCATAAGTTATTATATCGCCGTTTACGCCGGCTGCATAACCCCCAGGGGGCAAGATGCTGTCAGCCGACCGGTCTAAAATATAAGACCACGCACCGCCGCTGCCGTTGGGGCCTATGAAGTAATGCTGGGCGTACCGCATTGTGTCAGCATAGTAGGCAAAGTCCTCGGTGTCGGTGTTGCCGGGATCAACGTAAATCTCGATATCGTCATGCTCGTTCCAGGCGACAAAGCTGCTTTTGAAATTATGACTTGTGTCGGTGCCGGTTACTGCCACGTATATAAGATTGGCACCGGGGCTCCACATCGCCGCCCACTTAGCCTCTGAAAGGTCATCAGGCGGCGGCGGACTGTAGTCGGCATTCATCGCAATCCAGTCAGCCGAATCCCACTCACCAGGGCTGATAACGCCATCTATAACAGGCTGACCCGTAACAATAAAGTAATCATTCTGGTCGGGATAACCAACAGCGGTGCTATTGACCACAACCAGCACCAAAACAACAGAAATTGACAAAAGTGATTTTTTGCACATAAAGCTCCTCCTTCGAACTGAATTACCTTCAAGTGGGACTTTTTTGACAGGATTAACAGGGGTTTTTTTGAATTTATCCGCTTTTATTTTGTAAATCCTGTCAAAAAACACAAATTATATAATATCTCATCAGCGACCCCTTTGTCAAGAAGAATCCTGTAATGCTGATTGCGGCCTGCCGCTGTCCGAATCTAAAACTATCGGGCCCGCACCGGACTGGCCGGTACGGGCCCGAAAAACATCTAATTAGCCTGATAACACAACCGATTATTCGTTGGCCAGGTCGTTTACATCTGCATCGCTCATAGCATAGTCATAGATGCGGACCTGGTGTACCCCATGGACTGTGCAAAAGCAGTCGGGGCCTGAACTTCAGTCAGTCCAGGCCC
>DATKWV010000148.1:0-3058 GCA_035529405.1 Sedimentisphaerales bacterium
GACAAGGCCGCAGGGTCGGGTCATGGGGGAATGGACTATATGATTGTATATCGGCTGGTCAGGTGTCTGCGGGAGGGCATATTGCCGGATATGGATGTTTACGATGCTGCCTCGTGGAGCGCGGTAGCCGAATTGAGCGAACGTTCGGTCGCGGGTAAAAGCCGAGCGGTTGATTTTCCTGATTTTACCCGCGGCGAGTGGAAAACCAACCCTGCCCTCGGCATCGTTGAAATATAGCCGTTGCTGAAAAATGCGACTTTATCCCGAAGGCTATGGTTCAGCTACGCAAAGGCGTTCTGGTTTCATTGGGATTCATAAGCTTCATCTTACGATATGCTTTTACTATTAGAAGTATTACTGTCAATGGCAGCCATATCCAGTAAACTTCGCTTAACAGCACAGCCTTGCCCCAGGGTGTAAAAAATGCTCGTATCCCTATCGGCGAGACAACCAGCGGTCTCCACGGGAAAAAATACCTGGTGGTGTCGAACGGGGAAAACAATGCTATCCCCAGACCTCCGTTGGTAAAGGCGTCGAGAATACCATGTGAACTGCTTATACCAAGGAAAAACAGCCAAATCAACCACCATTTCTTTGAGAATATTCGCACTTTGCGAAATGCTGAAAGCACTACGGTTGAACTTAATATAAATGCGAAAAACAGTGAGTGGAAAAAGCCCCGATGTCCCAAAAAGTCACCGTATGAAATCCCAAACCTGAAACCGATAACATCCGCATCCGCCAGCACAGAACAAAATACAGCCAAAAGCCAGAACCTTAATAGCAAATTCCTATCGGTTACGGTACAGCCCAATGCAATCGGGATATAAGCATGAGCAAGCGGTGTAGGCAACTTTGAGTTTCCTTCTATAAATCCTTGCAACGACCGACTGATTTCACCTCGCTCCTGGGCCGAAGCTCTAAACCGTCATTTTACGGCTTATTGGTTTCTTTGACCCATTTGCCGCCGTCGTCCCAAACCCACTTCATATTGTTAGTAGCCCCGGGCTGCTCGCCAATGGTGTCCCTGTATGCGCGGTACATATTGTCCACGAACGGGTCCACGGCTTTGGTCATAAAAGCTGTGGGAGCATCAGCCTGCCGGTAAGGTGTCGGCTGCTCGGCCATCCAGCGGTCGCAGTAATCGAAAAACGCATCGTGGTTCCAAATCTGCTTAGCGCCTATCAAAAGCGCCCCGAGCGCCTCACCGACCCAGGCTGTTGCGTTGCAGCAGACACGGTACCCCGCTGAACGCTTGTCCTGGTGGTTGTACTGGCTGGGGTGCTTTTCTTCAAAAGGCCATGCTATGCCGTGATGTACCCCCATCTGCCAGAGGACCGTTTGGCCCGTCCAGCTTTGTCCGTAATAGGTCTGCAGGTCTTCATGGAAGACCGAATCACCCGGAAAATTCTGCATATCCTTGTCGTCCAGCAGCACGCCTGCAAAAACCACAGGCCATTTGCGGCCGCTGGTGATGCCGCCGCCCATCTGCCATTTTGCGCCGGTTTTTGTCAGGCCGTAAAGGTCGATACCCAGTTGCACAAAGTGAATCAGCAGTGTTTCTTTTTCCTGCGGCGTTGCCTCGACCATCAGCCGCAATCCGACCATCGAGACCGCGCGGGCGTACTCTCTGCCGTAGTAGGGCATATTTCCGTTTGGTGCTGTTGCGCACATCATCCACGAGCTGACGTGGTCCAGCCAGGGCCGTTCCACAAGGCGCTGCATTTCGGCAAATGTCGGTGTATCGGCAACAGCCGGCAGATTCGGCAGAATCTCGCGTTTGAGATTGCCGGCCCGATAAACAGGTTTCCATGTCCCGACGTAAGGCGGCCGGAAAGCGTCGCCGGGCGGTTTTTCCGCAAGGCAGGTCAGCACCGCTGCTGTTTTAAGAAGTGACATAGACACTTCACGCCGAAACGGCAGAATTTTAGGGTTTTTCAGATTCGAGCCGTGGCTGATTGTTGAAATCAGCGACCTGTTCGTATCGAGCCTGTACGGAAACCCGATGCTCTCCGAGTGCCTGTAAGTTTTAGCGCCGGAATCGTAGCCCTGATACCGGCCCCATTTTGTCACGACCATTGAGCCGTTGCGCATGCTCTTATCATCCTGTAAGCAGGAATCCCCGAACTGGTTTATGTAGTCCTTTCTTTGCTCATCGGGTGGTGCCGGGCCCGGTGCAGGCTCGACCGACACTATTGTAACAGGCCCGATGACCCACCAGTCGCCGTTGACAAACTGCCCCACAGGGTATTGCCGGTCGAACGTCCATGTGATGCCGAACCGGCTCACCTGCCCAGCGGTCTGAGAATCCGCAGCATAGCCGCTGGTGCGGTTATTCGGATATTGTGGTTTCGCCGGCTGTCGGCAAACCCTTGAACAACCGCCGGCCACAATTAAACTAACGAACAAAAAAGCAAGCTTTCTCATTTCCGCCACCTTTCCTGTTATTCAATAGCCGAGTTTTATTATGAAATTAACCTTACGTGTAATCTGTTATCCGTGCGACCGCCTGCTATGGTAGCCGACAAGAGGCGCTTACGTCAAGAGTATCGGGCAAATTGCCTATCGAAAAATCGTACTTAGGCCCTATTTACGTTAAGGACTTCGCCGGCCTGTGCAGTGTTTATTTGGGATTGCAACAGCTATAGTCCGGCTGCTTTCTTAGGTCTGCTTTATGGAAATGTTGCTTTTTTCGTGGCGTGAAGCGTTGGTCCCAATACGGGGTAGAAAGACATTTGCCGGTATTACCTGTTACTTTTCACTGCTGCCCGGAGCCTTCCATCATAATCCTCATAATTTCTTCATCGGTTAACTGCTCTCCTTCGCCGGTCGTCGTTTCGGTACCGACAGTAGCCAGTTGAACAGTGGCGGCCCATTGCCGCAGTGGTTCTCTCGGCTCGGATTCGGCTCTTTTGACCTGGCTGAACTTGACCTGCAGGTCGGTGGGCCAGTAAGTGCCTCTTATGGGCATATGCAGTATCTGCCGGCCGTCAAAGCTGTAAAGCATATCCATGTAATGCCGGGGGCGAAGATTGCCTGCACCGGCCCAGTCGCTTAC
>DATKWV010000149.1:0-4389 GCA_035529405.1 Sedimentisphaerales bacterium
TTTGCACCTATGAACAAATACCCGCTGCCGCTTTGTTGCAGCCTGCTGATTGCTTCCTGCACACTCTCATCGCCGCTTATCCAGACAATTTCTTTCTGCATAATATCCCGCGCGCAGATGCCTGCAGGTGGGTTGAATTGACTGCCTGAATCGACCTGCCTGCCTTCGTTTTGTCCCGGAAGCTCAGCGCGTGACTCAACCATCTTTTCGATGGTTTCGGAAATTGGTCCGGTTGGCGGCTCTTTACCGTCGGCTGTTCCCAGGCCTGAAGTTTCTTTTTCTCCTGTACCGCTTTGGTCGCCTTCTTTTTGTGCCGCATCCTCGCTGTCGGTGATTTCAGCCGGTTGGGATTGGTTCTGCACCTGCTGTGGCGGTTGCTCAGCGGTTTCCCCCACTTGCCCTTGCGGTTCGGATACCTGTTGTTGCTTTGGGGTTTCGCCTTCCGGCGCATCGGCCGGGTCCTGTGTCTGCGGCTGCTGTTGTGTTTCTTCACCGCCCTGCGGTGCCTGTGTGGTTTGTTCGGATACCTGTTGCTCCTTAACCGCTTGAGCCTCCAGGTTCTTGCCCTGGTCTTTTGTCTCTGCGGCCTTTTCGTTTTGACCAGCGGCTTCTTCATTACCTGCCGCATCTTCTACCGGTTCGGTACCTTCAGCTGCCCGGCTGTCATCTTCCTGTTTTTCGCCTGAAGCTTCAACCGCATCATCTTGCGACGAAACACCAAAAATGTCCCTGCCGAATATCACCCCGCATTTAAACGGTGGGTAAGGTTCTATCGCCATTTCGTACTCAACCAGAAAAGCCTCTTTGTCGCTGCCAAAACCTGGTTGTTCCTTGGTTTCACTCAAACCCTTACTGATAAAGGTCTTTGTGTGTACAACGTTATTGCCCTGTCCCAGGTTTTTCTGCAAAACCTTCTGCCAGCAATCTGCAAGAATGTCACCTGCTCTTTTCAAACCTTCGTTCGTTGCCTCTGCTGCTTCAGTTGAACCGTTTCGAGCGTTTTCTGCTATTTTTTCCTGCGCCACCGTCAGCATAACTCCGCCGACGATAAACAAACCTCTCTGGTCGAACAGCACCCCAAACCCGGCTTCCAGCACCCCGTGTGACTCGATACTGCTGACCGCCACCAGATTCTTGAAGTGGTCTTCGAACCTGTCGATACTGCCGCTGATGACCTCCTTCTGCCGCCAGTTGACGTGTGTACCGAATTTACGCTCAATATGTTGACAGAAGGCCTTAAGTGATTCAGCCGACAGCTCTACGGCTTTTGATTCGGATATTGTCTCAGATGTTGTCATTGGCCCTGTACCGGCTCGTTAATTTTTTACATTTTCCAACCCTTAACGGTGTATTCGCGGGTAACCGTACCAGTTTCTTCGATGTATTTTCGCCCCTACTTTAGAATTTAACCGCCGTATCAGGCCCTTTTATGCCCTCCCGGGCACCCGCAAAGCCCCTGACACGCCCAAGACCGCTGTTTATATCGCCTGCAGGCTTCCTGCTGTGCCCAAATTATTTTCGACCTTTATAGCCATAGTTTCTAAAAAAAAGCCTTTGCCGCGGCCCCCTTTCAACCACCCGAAAAACAAAAGGCCGGTCTTAAAAAACCGGCCTTTTTCGTTTCGTACCAGATATTCTAACGGTCTTAGAATTTGTATGACAGCGTCAGGCTCGTCCACAATTCGTCCTCGGTATTTACCGAATCCTCCCAGGACGATTGATAATACATTGCCGGCGTGAAGGTAAGGTTGTTGCCCAGGTCAAAGCCTGTCGAAACGCCTATGACCGCATGCGACCAGTCGTGTTCCGTCCCGCCCGGTACAGGACCTATACCGTCGTTATAAACCGCATCCACCGAAAAATGCAGCACCTGTTCCGGCATCTCTGCCGTAAGTCCGGGCACTGTCAAATCGTATCCCAGTCCTAAGATATGAGCCCATCCTCCGTTGTTGTGACCCGTCGAACCCCCAACGCTCGGCCAGGCCACTGCTACAGTATAGCTGGGCACCAGGCCCGCAGGCAGAAGCACCGGCCACGACAGGTTTACAAAGAATTCCTGCATGGCTGCTGTTCCCGGAACACTGCCTTTCTGAGGTTCATCCGGAAAACAATAGTACACATAGCCGGCGGTGTAGTTTGTCTGGTAGTTTTCCGCCTCGAACAAGCTGTTCTTATAGTACAATGTAAAATCCAGCCATTGGCTGTTTTCAAAACCCCCCTGGTTGGCCCTCGAGTACCACAAGCTCAATCCCAGCCCCGTGTCCCAGAGATTCAGGTCAATGCCCGGCTGAATAGCGCTGTGGTCGTCCGCATATATATCAAAACCCCGCCACACGAACTGACTTGTGTAGGTTATGTCAAAGACCCCGCTTAATTTGCCGTTTTCTGCCTGTGCCTGACCACACATACTGACCATAATTACACCAGCTATTAACAATCCTTTTAATTTCATCGCTTTCTCCTTAAAACAGTTTGTTCCTTCAAATCTTAACCTGAACGCTTCTTACAGCCGCTTCCTTACGCAGGGCTGGCATAAACTTTACAGTTTGAATGTAGGAGTTTATCAGGCCCGGGACAAAAATCAAATAATTTTTTTTTTTTTACAAATCCCGATTTTAACGCTCAAAACACATCCAAAGGCCGTCAGCCCACCAGCATCTCTGACGTTACTGCCGGTTTTAACCTTGCCTTCCACCGGTAGTATATCAGCCTGCGTTTTTGACAACTGCTGCGATTGTATGCAATCACGTCATCGCCGCCGTCGCTGCCTCGCAGATGCTTACTTTTCTAATCTGGCCGCCTGTACTGCGCCTGCCGCACTCTTTAACCGGTTTCAGTCCGGTATCCGGCTTTGCAGCACATGGCTGCGGTTCTAAATTCGCCGACCTGCCGGTATCACCCCAGTTCCTGGCGCAGCCTTTCAAGCAGCGTGCCTTGTAGTTTATGCAGATGTAGAAGGTTGTTTACGTACCTGGCCGGTTTTGCCGGACTTTTGGAACTCTTTTTTCCTTGTTCAGTGCCTTTTTCTTTTGATTTTTTCATTTTCTGTAACTTCCTATTGACGAAATTCGCATTTGTGTTTACACTTGTAATATAAAACCACTTTAGCGTTGCGATTATAACGCATACGCGAATATGTGCAAGGCTTTTTTTCGCGTTTGTGTAAATATTATGAATAATTTTAACGAAAATGCGATAATTGACCGAGTCCGACAGCTTCGCGAGCAATTTGCCGGCCCCAGAGGAAAGAGTAAATTCGCCCGGGCTTTAGGCCTAAGTGCTTCTACATACAGCTATTATGAAAACAACAGGATTGCGCCCATCGACGTTTTGCTCAGGATTTGTCAGCTTACCGGTGCCGACCTGCACTGGCTTTTGACCGGCCAGACCGCCGCGGGAAAGGCGTCATCGGGTGCTGCTGGCGGGGTTTTGCATAAAATCGACGCGCTGCTGGCCGAAAACCCCGATTTGGCTGGGCCGGTTTCAGCCTTTGTCGATTTGCTTACTGAGAAAAAACAGCTTGAAAACAAAATCCGTCCCCCCACCCAGCCGCCCCAGGGTCGTCCGGGCTGGATTCCGGTATTGGGCAGAACCGCCGCCGGTATAGTACATTTCTGGGACCAGACAATTCTGCCTTCATCCGACCAGGCCGTTACCCAGCTTGATGACCTGGTCAAAAAGCACATCGGCAAGTCCATAATCGGTTCAGCCGGCGGACAGGTATCGGTGGATTTCCAGCCGGCCCGTGCGGGGGCAGGAGGTCACAGATTTCCGGCAAGTCTTGTTGACGTCAAGGCTGCGCCCGACGAAATCGTGCAGTTTGTTCAGTGCGATGATATATTTCAGGCGTTCCCGGACAGCTTCGCGCTTCAGATAGACGGTGACAGCATGTCACCGAGAATAAACGACGGCGATATCGTCATATTAAGTCCCTCGGTGCCCGCCGTTGACGGCCAGATTGCTGTTGCCCGTGTGGTCAACCAGATAGGCGTTACCTGCAAAATCATAAGAAGCGATGAAAAGACCGTTCACCTTATACCGATAAACGAGCACTACGAAACGAAAATTGTCCCCAAAGCTGATTTGCTCTGGTCGCTTGCCGTCGTTTACCACATAACCTTTTGATTTTTGTTCTTTGGTATCCGGCAATTCCTGCGCCTCTATGGAACAGAAAAAACAAATGTACAAAAAATATCAGTTACAGCTTGTAAGAAAACCAAATACCTCAAAGCGTCATTCCCGCGAAAGCGGGAATCCAGAGATTCTTATAATACAAGCCCGCCGGGTTTGTTGCAGACTCTTGATTTTGTGTACCGGCTTTGTGGTGTTTACGGCCGGGGCCAGCCTTTTTGCAGCGGATTCATTTGTTAAAGAATTTGGCATAACAGA
>DATKWV010000150.1:0-3254 GCA_035529405.1 Sedimentisphaerales bacterium
GCGGAAATACCGTAAAGAAGGCAGGGTCATGGTTGGGAGCTAATCTGCGGAGAGTATCAAGGTCGTGGGTCTTGGGCTTGTAATTCGTATAAACTAATAACACCGTGCTGTAAAAACATTCGGCGGCTTGATGAAGATTAAAGGCAGCTTCCTTGTTCCATTCTTTTTCTAAAGCATGCTTGAACAATCCATAGAAAGGTTTTGCATTTGTAAAGACTTCATCGAGTGTGTCCTGGGCGATGCGTTTTTCCTCGGCTGGGTCGAGCTTTCGTTTACGGGCAAGCTCATGTCTTTTACGCTCGGACAAATGGGCTAAAGATTCTTTCATAAGCGGCCATTATGGTACAAAAGCAGCAAAAATCCCAACATTTTTCCGGCTTTTTCCTGGCGGCCGTAAAGATAATGCAGGATTGCTGCTGGCTGCGATGGTTTCGACGGGCGATTTGAGGCTGCGCAGGCCGGCCATATCGCCTGTTTGGAGGCGTTGAAGCTGAATGTCGGGCCAGGAGGGAGCGGTTTTGTGCGAAAAAAAGGGCCTTGATAGAAGAGGCGGGGGGGGCGGCGATGCAAATTCGTGGAATTTTATAAAAAAAACATTGGACAGCAGGGATGTTTGCGGTTAGATTTACGCTGTAAGTAAAAATCAGGAGTGATTGTGAAATAGAAGAAGGGAATCAGCCGGCATAACATAGCTGGAGCTTACAGCGGTTAGGCCGGCCTAAATTTTGTCCGTACAAAGGAGAATCGAAAAAATGAACATCTATGTTGGTAATTTGGCCCGCCAGACAACAGAAGAGGACATCCAGAAGGCTTTCGAGGCCTTTGGCAGTGTGAGGTCTGTGAACATTATCAAGGACAGACTGAGCGGCGAGTCAAGAGGCTTCGGCTTTGTGGAGATGCCGACCAATCAGGAAGCGCAGAAAGCCATCGACGACATGAACGGCACTGACTTGATGGGAAGGACGATTACTGTCAACGAGGCACGTCCGCGGACCGAGCAGCATCGCGGCGGCGGCGGTGGCGGTGGCGGCAGAGGGCGTCCTGGTGCCGACAGGGGTCGCTCGCGGCGCTATTAGCATTATCGCGCACACGGACCTGCGAAGAGGTAATCCCGCTATAGAAAGTTGATTTCCACCCCGGGTTTGCTGCGCAGAATGTCTGCGCAGAGCGCCTTTATCAGTTACCGATTAAGCACGAACTATGAACGGCAAGCTATCTGCGGCGGAACATATTTCCGGGTAACTGCTTTACCAGGCCCTTTAACTGTAACGATACAAGGCTGGCGTTGACAGGGCCGGCTGCCAGGCTGGTCTGCTCAACGATGTGGTCGAGGTGAAGCGGTTCGCTGTCAAGGCAGTTATAAATCTTCTGTTCTGCATCACTTAGGTTCAGTTGGCTGAGCTGGAACAAGGGCTGTTCGGCTTTTTGGCCGGCCTTTTGGGCGGCATCAGCGGTGTGGTCTTTCAACTGGCCGCCTATATAGCCCAGGGCCTCCATCACGTCTTCAACGGATTCAAGGAGTTTGGCGCCTTGTTTGATAAGCTGATGCGCTCCTCTGTTCAGGGGCGAATCGATTTTGCCGGGCACGGCCATTACCTCGCGATTGTTTTCCATAGCGGCTGCTGCGGTAAATAATGCCCCTGAGCGATATGGCGCTTCAATTATGATGGTTGCGAGTGCCAGGCCGGCTATTATCCTGTTGCGTGGCGGAAAGTTTTCGGGCAGAGGCTCATACTGCAGCGGCAGCTCGCTTATACAGCAGCCGGATTCGGCAATGAGGTGAAAGAGTTTTTCGTTTTCGGGCGGAAATACCTTGGCCAGGCCGCAACCCTGGACGGCAATAGTACGTGCAGCGGCTGCGAGGGCGCCCTGATGAGCGGCGGTATCAATGCCGCGGGCCATACCGGAAACGATGGTAAAACCGGCGGAAGCGAGCAAATGGCCGAATCGGCTGGCCTGCTCGGCGCCATAGGAACTGCAGCGGCGGCAGCCGACTATGGCCACAGCGAGATTGTCGCTACTGGTCAAAGTACCCTTTATATAAAGAACGGGCGGGGGGTCGTAAATACGCTTGAGTACAGGCGGATAGCGGTCGTCGTGCAGGTTGATTATCCAGACACCGAGTTTATCGGCCAATTCCAATTCCGGATTGGAGTCAAAGCTGGTGCGTGTTCGGGCAATCTGTTCAGCGGTCCTGGAGCCTATTTGGTCCACCTGTGCCAACTGACCCACAGAAGCGCCAAGGACCGAATCGATGGTGCCGAAATGGCTTAAGAGCCTGGCGAACGTAATCGGCCCGACACTTTCGGCCCTGATTAAGGCAAGCCATTTTTCAATGTCAGCAGAATTGGGATTTGTGTTGGTCATTTTCGGGCTGTTAACAATGTAAAAAGTACGCCGGCAGTTTACTCGAAAATCCGAGCGGGTCAATAGAAATCAGGGTTGAGGGCGTGGATTAGCCGGCTTGGAGGCGAGGGGACGATTGTATTTGACGGCAAGAACATTTTGGGTTATCTTTGATTTGGGCGTAAGGTGCGTGACGCTGATATGTATCTGGACCGAACAATTTTGTAAATGGGAGGAAATATTATGAGAAAGTCAGCATTTTCATTTGTCGTTTTAGTTATAGTGGTTTGGGCGTGTGGAGGCGTTTTTGCACAGGGCCGGGGTGAAGGCAAAGGTGGCGGCGGTTCGCAGGAGCAAATAAAGTCTCAGAAGAGCCAGCAGGTGCGAACGCAGGAGCAGGCCGACAGGCAGGAAAGGATTAGACGTGAAAGTCAGGACCCCAACATTGTGAGGCGACGGCATGAGGCCGACAGCAGACGCCAGGCAACCAGAAGAGGCCGACGAATACGAAGCAGCGACCGGCCTCGTGCGGTAAGGGATGCGAATGTGCCGCCGTTCAGGCCAATAAAGCCGGGTGCCAAATCTGCGCAAATGCCGGAACGTCTGCACGAGGGCAGATTTCATCAACAGCAGATGCAGGCACTGGAGCAGCAAAGACTTCACGAACAGGCCAAGCATGAAAAACGCGCAGCGAGGCTTCACCGCATAAGGGAATTAGCCTCGCAGCAGGGCAAGAAAGAGATGGTTGAGCGTGTGGATAGGCTGGCGGCAAAAGAGCAGGGGCGTTATGACCGCAGGCAGGAAGGACTGGAACAAAGAAAACAAAAAGTTTTACAGCTCGGCCAGGAACGGATGCAGCAACAGCAGCAGGAACAACAACAGTCGCAAGAGGGACAAGAACAGCAAGA
>DATKWV010000151.1:0-4586 GCA_035529405.1 Sedimentisphaerales bacterium
AATGAAAACGACTGGTCTGTCGTGGCGTACGCCATAACAAGCGGTGAGTTCATCGACATAAATTCGCCCGTGCCTGACCCAATGACCTGGGAAGTTGCTCCTGTTGCACTGTCCATATCTGCTGTGCGGATGCTGGCAACCACCGCCGTTGACAACGACGACCCCAACAGGTATGTCGAATACCAGTTCGAGTGTGTCTCCGGAGGCGGCCACAGCAGAAACTGGAGCCCTGACCCCAATTATATCGATACCGGCCTGACGGCTGGCACCACCTATTGTTACAGGGTCCAAGCACGCGATGAAAGCGCAAATACAACCGCCTGGTCCCAGACCCTCTGTGCCACAACCGTAGCCGATACTGCTGCCCCGATTCCGTCGCCGCCGACCTGGGCTACCCAGCCCTACGCCGTATCTGTCACGTCCGTAAGGATGATTGTTAACCCGGTATCCGACCCCAGCGGTGTGCAGTATTACTTCGAGTGTACTTCGCACCCGCAGTACAGCAGTGCCTGGCAGACCAGCACAACCTACCAGGTTACCGTTGCCGGCAATGACATGTACACCTTTGTTGTGCGAGCAAGAGACATGTCATTCAATTACAACACCACCGCCGACTCGATTGCCGTTACTGTTGACCTGCTGGCCCCGGCACCGGCACCGACTTTCATTCTGTACCCCAGCGCACCGCCGGTAACGCAAGACTATCAGATTGGCCTTGACTGGTACCACAGGATTGTTGCAACCGCAACTGCAACCGATGCCAGCGGCGTTGCGTACTACCGTGCCATTTGCATTACCAACGGCGCATTCAGCAGCGGCCAGCTGCAGCCTGTCGCAGGCATCATACAGTACGACGTTGATGTCAATAAATATGGCGGACAGTACTCACCCGAACTTCAGTGGCGGGTGGTTGTGTATGATATTTACGGTAACTCTGCCAGCACGCCGGTAATACTTGTAGGCGGCGGGGGACTGTTCTGACGCTGAAAATTGCTGTTGTTCCGGCCGCAACCCCCCGGCGGCCGGGATGATGGAAAGACTTGGGCCCCGGCTTATCGACCGGGGCCTTCTTTATTATTTACCCTTGAGTTGCTGATAGCCCCAGTGCGCTATCAAATAATCCAGTATCACCATTGCCGTATAGTTCTCGGCAACGGGCCATAAGCGTGCTGCGATTGTCGGGTCTCTGCGTGTTATGGCTGCAAGCTGCTTGTTCTCCAGCGTGTACTTATCGATGGTCCGCTGGGGCTTGTCGATTGTCGGCGTGGGTTTGACCGTAAGTCTGACTATTATCGCTTCTCCGGTGCTCAGCCCGCCTGTTATACCGCCTGCGTTATTTGACTCGAACACCACTTTGCCGTTTTCGCTGCGCATCTGGTCGTTGTTTTGCGAGCCGGTCATATCCTTTACCGCAAAGCCGGCCCCCACCTCTACCGCTTTTACCGCGCCGATGCCCATCATCCTGCCAAGTTCACCGTCGAGCTTGTGGAACACCGGTTCGCCAAGACCTGTCGGCACACCTGTTACAACAACCTCCACAACGCCGCCGCACGAATCGCCGGTGCTGCTGATTTTCAGCGATGCCTTTACCATAGCCTCGGCTGCGTCAATATCCGGACAATTCAGTACCGCGTGAACGCCGTATTTGTCTTTGATTTGTTCACTTGTGCTCTTCGGCGTCTTGCCGCGAATCGCATCGATTTGCTGCTCAATCTGGGCCAGTACCTTCATTTTCTCCAGGAATCTCATTTCCTCGGTTATCAGCTTCTTGACGTAAATTTCCTGGTAGAACGCATCGAGATCACGCCGCATCCTCTTGTAGTTGTTTGTATAATCCAGTGCCTTGTCGTGTTTCACATCAGGGCATCGTATCCCTGCAAGCTCTTTCACGTAGGAAAAGACCTCGATACCGTGTGCTTTAAGGATTTTTTTGGCCACGTATCCTGCTGCCACGATGGTTGAGGTATATCTGCCGCTGAAAAGTCCCGCTCCTATAGCATCGTCGTCCGGCCCGTACTTGACAAAGGATGCGTACGAGGCGTGCCCGGGTCTTGGCGTGCGGTTTGTGTCCTGGTATTGTTTTATGTGGATAAAGTGTCGGTCCAGGTTGGGTATAAGAATGGTCAGAGGCGTGCCGTTGGTGTGGTTCCTGTTGCCGGCCCCTTCGATGGTATCAGCGGCGTTGACGCCTGAGTATATAATCGGCAAATCCGGCTCTTTGCGAGGGCTGCTCAGCTCGTCTGCACCGGGCTTTCGAAGCAGCAAATCGCCGTAGATTTCCTGCTCTGCCAGCAGCATACCCGGCGGATGTCCCTGGATTACCGCCGTGAGGCCCTCCTGGTAAGAACCCCCGGCTACGGTTACCTGAAATAAGCGCCCTATATGACAGCCTAACATCTTTTTGAATCTCCTAAAACCTGTAAATTTTATTGTTTCGTATCGGTGCTGCCGCTGCTTGTTAAGTTTCGATTTCCATTTGTGCGCCGATACTTCTCATAAGCTCCACATAGCCGGGGAATGTAACATTCATCGCTTCTGCCGTATCGACAACGAGGCTGCCTTCGGTAACAAGTCCCGCCAGTGACAAAGCCATAACGATTCGGTGGTCGCCCCAGCCGTGCACATCTGCCGCTTTGACGCCGCCGCCTTCTATTATAAGCCCATCCGGCAATTCCTCAACCTTTACTCCCAGCCTGCCTAATTCTGTTGCCATGGCCCTTATTCTGTCGGTTTCTTTGCCCCTGGCCTGCGGTACGTTTACCAGCCGTGTTTGTCCCTGGGCGAATGCCGCTGTCACCGCCATCGCCGGCAGTGCATCGGGAGTGCCGTTCATATCAAGTTCGGCGCCCCTGAGCGTGCTGCGTTTAATCCTTAGCCGGTTACCGATGATATTTATATCCGCGCCCATTTGCTGCAGGTAATCCACCACCGCCTTATCCGGCTGACTGTCGGCAAAATCCAGCCCTGCGATATTTATTTCTTCTGCTGCAAGGGCCCCTGCACAAAGGAAAAACGTCGCGCTGCTGAAGTCGGCGGGTATCGTATAATCGAACCTCTTGAATCTTTGATTGCCCTTGATTTTGAATTTCCGCATCTGCTGGTTCTCGTACTTGATACCCTCTCTGTCCAGCCAGTCCAGCGTCATTTGCACGTAACCCGGCTCGTTCAGCAGCGTAACATCTATGACGCTGTCCTGCTGGGCCAGCGGTGTGCACAAAAGCAGGCTCGACAGGTACTGGCTGGTTGTAGCTCTAATGCTGGTTTTGCCGCCCCGCAGTTTACCTGTTATCTCAATGGGCGCTTTACCGTTGTCGTTGATACTTACGCATTTTGCACCGAGCTTATTCAATGCCTCAAGCAGCGGGCCTACAGGTCGTGTTTGCGTCTGTTGGTCGCCTGTAAATCTGACTTTTTCACCGCTTTGTGCAAGTGTGCCTGAGCCTGCGGCAATGCGAAGTGTTGTCCCCGAATTGCCCACGTCTATAAATTCTTCCGGGCATTCTATCCTGCCGCCTGTTCCCGTTACCTTCCATAATCGCGAATCGGCCGTATCAATCTTTGCACCTAATGCCCTGTAGCAGTTCACGGCCGATTGTGTGTCAGCCGACACAAGCGGTTCGCCGATTGTGCTTTGGCCTTCTGCCAGCGAACCGATTGCCACCGCGCGGATGGTATGTGACTTGGACGATGGAATTATTACCGTGCCCTTCAGAATCGATTTTTGTACCGATAGTTTCATAGTAACGTCAAATCCGCGCGCACAATTTCCTCATAAAATCCTGTCTTTTCCGGCTGCCGGGCCATTTTCTACCAGAAAAAGTGTTGAATTGAAAGACCTTTTTGCCTGGAATACCTAAATGTTGGTATCTCTTTTCCTTGTGGACAAAAGCACCAGATTCCGTATCCCTTCGACGCCTTTGGCTGTCAGCCATTGCTGGTGAAAATGCTTTTCCTGGGCAATCTGTGCTATTGCCATAAGTGCCCGCAGGTGATAGTTGCGTTCGTCTTTGCTGCCGACCAGCACGAACATTATTTTCACCGGTTGCTGCTGCTGCGGCCATCGGACACCGTCCTGTGCCCTGACCAGCAGTATGTCGAATTTGTTTTGCCCTTCCACCACTATATGCGGTATGGCAAGGCCCGGTTCTATGACCGTACCGCTTTCAGCCTCTCGCTGCAGGAATTTCTCGAACAGGCCCTGTTGGTCTGTTGCCAGTCGCTTTGCCAGAATCGCGCTTACCTGCCGAAAAACCTCATCTGCCGACTTGGTCCCCTCGATGTCGAGGATTTCGCATCTCTTCACGAGCTTATCGAACCTGTCCTCGATTATATCGTCTCGCTCGATGAGAATGTCCCTGAGCTCGTTTTCGAGTGTAGGTGTCTTCAGGTCCCGGGCCGTTGCCCTCGTAACAATATGCATAAGAGCCGATTGCCTGCTGACATTGCGCCGCACGTAGATGAAATACCATGCCCCGCTGAACGCAACAAATCCCGCGCAAATCAAAAGCGGCACCTTCCCCATATCTATAATCAAAGCGCCGTAAACAATAATAGCCGCGATATGTATGTACGGGTATAAGGGACAA